>JACQZV010000196.1 GCA_016213695.1 Acidobacteriota bacterium
AAGAGCGGCTTGTCGCGCGAGTCGGCCTTGGAGATGCGCGACAGCGCGCCGCGGCTTTCCACGACCTTGCCGCCGAACCCGTCGAAGACGACTTTGTCGCCGGGCAGCAGGGCGTTGCGTCCCCAGCCCTGCCGCTGCACGGTGTTCGGGCTGGCCATTTCCATGTTCCAGTTGGTCACCTTGCCGCTCGTGTCGGCGACGTCGATGTAGACGTGCATGTGCGGATTGGTCCACTCGACCTTGGTGATGACGCCGGCCAGCGACACTTTCTTCTTCGCGTCGTACTCGGTGTCGAAGCCGTGATGTGCCACCGCCGGAACCGCCGTCGAGACCAGGCTCACCGCGGCGACGACGACTCCAAGCTTTGCGTTCATGCCAGTACCTCCTCGGACGTGCTTGCGCTCATCGTTGTTCATTGTTCAGCTTGAAGCCCCCTGCAATGCCGGCCTGATTGTTCTCGTTGCAGATGAACTCCATCAAGTCGAGGTCCTGTCGAATGAGTTGTGCGGTGAACTTCAACTGGACGGGCCTCGAAAACGCTCCGGGGTCGTCCAGGGTGAAGTCATCGACGAGCGTCCCGTAATTGACGCGGGTCCACCGCTCGGTCGTATGCAGCTGCTCGGTATGCGGAGTACCGCGACTGTCGAACCAGAATATGTCGTTGTACCCGACGGTGTCGACCACGAGCGTATCGCGGTCCCAGCGCCCGATCGAGTGCCCCCACCAGGTCGGCAGGAGATCGTCGGGGTGCTTGCGCCCGTCCATGTAGACCACCCGGTGCGCGCCGGCGTCGCCGAGTTCGTGGAGGACGTAGATGAAGCTCAGTCCTCTTGCCGTATAGCCCATCACGAACTTCCACGGGAACGGGTTCATGCGCGGCACGCTCATCGGCAGGCACGCGACATACGGCTCGTCGCGCTCGAGCCGCTTGTCCCTGAGTGCTTTCGCCCAGGGCAGCAGCGGCAGCTCGCCCGGCTTCAGTCCGCCCTCGCGCTCGATGTCGGCGTTGGAGCCGCCGCCCTGCCAGGGACCGGTCATGTCGGGCCTGCCGTCATGCATTCTCGGCACCGGACCGTTGACGAGATTGGCGGGGATGAGGGGTGTATTGCCCGCCGGGATGATCTTGATCTGCTGCTGTGCGTCCGAGTGGACGAGCAGCAGCAGGGTCATCCCGACGACCGTCAGGGGGACGACGAGAGGTTTGCTCACCACCAGCCTCCTCCTCATGCTTCAGAAGCCGTACTTGACGCCGAACTGCATGATGCGCGGCGTGCCGGCTATCGACGTGATACGGCCGAAGGCGCCCGAATTGAAGTTCGTATGGGTCCGGTCGGCCGCGATCAGCGTCGGCGGGCCCCAGTTGAAGGTGTTGAACAGGTTGAACGTCTCGACGCGCAGCTCCAGGCTGCGGGTACCGCCGAAGTTGACGAGTCTCGACACGGTCATGTCGACCGACCAGAACCCGGGCGCCCGCACGCTGTTGCGGCGGAAGTTGCCGAGCGTGCCGAGCGCCGGCTGCGCGAACGCGGCCGGGTTCAGCCACTGGTTCAGCGTCTTGTTGCCGTAAGGGTTGTCGAGCACCTGGTTGACCCGCTGCATCTGAATGCCGCTGAGCGCGCGGTCCTGTCCGGCGACGACGTTGATCGGCTGCCCCGAGCGGGCGCTGAGGATGCCCGCCACCCGCCAGTCCGAGGCCACCGCGCGCAGGACGGGGCTGTCGAATCGCGGCGCCTGCACGCCGGCGGTGAGCACGCCGATGTGGGTGCGATCCTGATCGCACAGGCCGCGGTCGAATGACGGATCGTCCGGGTTGGTGTAGCCGTTGGCGATCTGCGGGAACCCGCCGGTCTGGAACGACGGATCGCCGAAGCACCGGGACACCGTGTAGTTTCCGCTGAGGCTCACCCCCTGGGCGGCCCGGCGCTGGAACGACAGCTTCAGTCCCCGATAGTCCTGCGTGCCGAGGTCGGTGTGGACGTCGAGATTGCCGATGAGCCGCGCCGCCGCCGGGTTCTCCGTCGACAGCGAGAACACCCGCCGCTCGTTCAGGTTCGAGTTGTTGCTGCAGGTCGCATAGAAGACACCGCCGAGCGTGCAGGGGCCGAGCCCGAGGAATACGCCGGGGTTGATGGCCAGCTGGTTCCACAGCCGATCGGTATGGCTGCCGAGATAGCTCGCCGCCACCTGCCAGACCGCGCCAAGCTGGCGTTCAATCGTCGCGTTCCACTGCTGGATGCGGGGCGAGTTGATATCCGGGTCGACCGAGCCAAAGGCGCCGAAGGGAATGTACTGGGTATCCGGGCTCGTCAGAATCGGATGCGGATCGCCACCGAAATGCGCGTAGGGCCGATCGAATCCACCCGGAGGATCTTCGACGAGCGTGCGGTTGCCGAACGGCGGCGAGTTCGCGTTGATCAACATGTACTCCGAGTTGGGGAGGTCGTAGGTGAGGCCGTAGGAGGCGCGAATCGCCGTCCGGCCGTTTCCGCTGACGTCCCAGCCCATCCCGACGCGCGGCGACAGGTTCAGCCACTGCTTGTTCAGGCCCGATCGGCCTGAAGGAAAGCCGGCGTCGCCCGGATAGATCAGACCGGCCGGCGCGTTGTGGTAGACCTTCGACTTCACGTTGTTCCGGAAATTGTCGCGGCTGAAGTTGTACACGGCGCCGTTGAGGACGCTCTGGCCGAAGAACGGTTCCCACCGGAGCCCCGCGTTGATGGTGAGGCGGCTGGTGGCTCTCCAGGTGTCCTGAGCGTAGGTGCCCGCATACCACTGGTCCATCGGCAGGATCGCCGGGCCGCCGTGCTCCAGGCGGCCGACCCGTCCCATGAGGAAATCCCCCAGTCCGAGGCCGGTCAGCTGGCCCGTGAAGTTCCAGTTGCCGCCGGAGCGTGCGTGCGACTGGAAGTGGAACGTCCAGTAGGCCAGGCTGCCGCCGACCGCGAGCTGATGATTGCCGCGCACCACCGTGAGGTCGTTGCTCACCTGCGACGCACCCACCGTGAACCGGCTCGGGCCGGGATTATTGGCCTGGAATCCGTTGCCGGAGACGATGACGACCATGACGTCGGGTTGGTAGCTGTAGACGTCGGACCCGAGGTCGTAGGGGTCGAACACGGCGGGCGCGAGGCGGTAGACGCCGCTCCTGTTGTACGTGAACCGGAGCGAGTTGACCGTGTTGGAGCCGTACACGCGCGTGTCGCCGAGGGCCAGCGAGTGGGCCAGCGCGTCGAACCCGAGCACGCCCGAGTTGGCCGAGGCGTCCCAGAGCGACAGGACGGTGTCGCCTTCGCCCATCGGAATCGGCTTGTCGAACTTGGTGGCCATGTAGCGCCCGAAGATCGTGTCGTCGGAGGTCCGCTGATAGTCGAGCCGGCTCACGTACTGCTTGTCGTCGTTGTTGTTCCTGAGGGTGTACGTCACCTGCCCGCACGGGTCGGTCGTGCTCGGCAGGTACTTCACCATGTTGACCGCCGCGCGGCTGAACCGCGCGGGATCGACCCGGTTGTTCTCGAAACCGCCGCGCAGCGTCACCTGGCGGCCGCCGTTGCATGCCGGGGACGCGAAGGTGGTGAAGTCGCCGGCGAGCATCGCGGCCGTCGGCACCCAGGCGATATTCGACGCCGGCTGCTGGCGGACGACGGTGCCCTGGTAGCCGCCGAAGAAGAAGAGCTTGTTCCTGACGAGCGGGCCGCCGAACGTGCCGCCGTACTGGTTGCGCTGGAGGCCGTCATCGGCCTTCTTGCCGTCCGGGCCGACCCGCGCGAACGGGTCGACGGCGTTGAAGCGATGGTCGCGGAGGAACTCGAAGACGTTGCCGGTGAAACGGTTCGTCCCCGACTTGGTCACCGCGTTCACCGCGGCGCCCGAGTGCATGCCGTTCTGCGCGTTCAGCCCGCTCGTCGCGACGCTGAACTCCTGCAGCGCATCCGGGAAGGGGAACGGCATGTTCAGGTTGTCCTGCGGGTTGTTGTGCATGGCGCCGTCGAGCACGTACGACACGCCGAAGGACAGTCCGCCGGCCACCGACACGCCGAGGCTCCCGGGGAGGGCGCGCTGCGTCGCGGTCACCGTCTGCACGGCGGCGCCGGCGATCATCACCAGTTCCACGGCGTTACGGCCGTTGAGCGGCAGCGCCAGGATCTCCTCGTTCTGGACGACGTCGCTGATGCCGGAGCTCTGCACATCAACAAGGGGCGCCGCGCCTTCCACGGTCACCGTCTCTTCGAGCGATCCGACCGCGAGCACCGCGTTGATGACCGGCGACGCCCCGACCTGGAGCACGATGCCGGTCTGCGCGTACGTGCGGAAGCCTGACAGCGAGACTTCGAACCGGTACGGCCCCAGGGGGAGGTTCGAGAGGACATACGCCCCGCTCGCGTCGGTGACGTCACTGCGGGCGAAGCCCGTCTCCGTCTGCGTCGCGGTGATGGTGGCGCCAGGCAGCACCGCACCGCTTTCATCGGTTACCCGTCCACTGAGTTGGGCGGTGGATTGCGCCGAGGCGACGGCGCCGGTCAGCAACACGCATAATGCCGCGAGCAACACACTCCGAAGCAGAGCCATTCCGTCCTCCGTTGAGTCCCACATTCACGGGCACGCGCCGCCAGAGAGGTAATGACGGGTGAGTTGATGAGCGGATTACCAGAGCACGGGCGGTGCCGTCAAGTCAAATCGAAGGCATGGCGTTATGCCATGCCTTCGATGCGATGCGGCCGCTGGAGGGAATGCCGGCTCAGAAGCCGTATTTCACGCCGAACTGCATGATGCGAGGGGCGCCTTCCATCGACGTAATGCGTCCGAACGCGCCCGAATTGAAGTTCGTGTGCGTGCGCTCGGCGCCCTGCGCGAGCGTGGGTGGACCCCAGTTGAACGTGTTCAGCAGGTTGAATGACTCCACGCGGAGCTCGAGGCTGCGACTGGCGCCGAACGAGATCAGCCGCGAGATCGCCAGGTCAATCGACCAGTACCCCGGCGCGCGCAGGCTGTTGCGCTGGAAGTTCCCCAGCGTGCCGAGCGCCGGCTGCGCGAACGCCGCCGGGTTGAGCCAGCGTTCAGGCGACTTCTTGTCGCCGTACGGATTCTCGAGGACCTGGTTGACGCGCTGATTCTGGATGCCGCTGAGCGCGCGGTCCTGTCCGGCGATCACGTTGACCGGCCGTCCCGAGCGCGCGCTGAGGATGCCCGACACCCGCCAGTCGGACAGGAGGGCGTCCGCCAGCCGGCCCGTCTGCTCCGGCGCCTGCACACCGGCGACGAAGATGCCGAGATGAGTCCGGTCCTGATCGCAGTAGCCGCGGTCGAATTCCGGGTGCTGCGGGTCGGTGTAGCCGTTGGCAATCTGCGGAAACCCGCCGGTCTGGAACGACGGGTCGCCGAAGCAGCGCGATACCGTGTAGTTCCCGTTGAGGCTCAGCCCGGTTGACGCGCGCCGCTGGAACGAGAGCTTCAGCCCGCGGTAGTTCTGAATCCCGAGCGCGGTGTGGAGATCCATGTTGCCAATGAGCCGCGACGCAGCCGGGTTGTCGCCGGACAGTGAGAAGGCCCGACGCTGATTGACATTCCCGTTGTTGCTGCACACGGCGTAGGAGACGCCGTCCAGCGTGCAGGGACCCAGCCCGAGGAACAGGCCCGGATTGAGCGCCACCTGATTCCACAATCGGTCGGTGTGGCTGCCCAGATAGCTGGCGGCCGCCTGCCAGACGTCGCCGAGCTGCCGCTCGATCGTGACGTTCCACTGCTGGATGCGGGGCGAGTTGATGTCAGGGTCGAGGGCGCCAACGGCGCCAAACGGCAGGTAGCGCGTGTCGCGATTGGTCGCGATGGGGTGCGGATCGCCGCCGAGATGCGCGTACGGGCGATCGAAGCCGCCGGGCGGATCCTGGATGATGGATCGGTTGCCGAAGGGGGGCGAGTTGGCGTTGATGAGCATGTACTCCGCGTTCGGGAAGTCGTAGGTGAGCCCCCAGGAGGCGCGCACCGCCGTGCGGCCGTTGCCCGACACGTCCCAGCCGAGCCCGACGCGCGGTGAAAAGTTCAGCCACTGGGTGTGCACCCCCCGCTGGCTCGAGGTCGCGAAGCCCGCGTCACCGGGGTAGACCAACCCCGCCGGCGCGTTCACGAACACCTTGCTCGTGACGTTGTTCCGGAAGTTCTCGGGGAGGAAGTTGTACACGGCACCGCTCCGGACGCTCTGGCCGAAGTACGGCTCCCAGCGGAGCCCGCCGTTGATGGTGACACGGGGGCCCGCTCGCCACGTGTCCTGACCGTAGAAACCCATGTACCACTGGTTCATCGGCAGGATGGCGGGTCCGCCGTGCTCGAGCCGGCCGACACGGCCGAGGAGCAGGTCGCTCAATCCGCGACCGGTCAGGTCGCCGGTGAACTGCCAGACGCCGCCGGACCGCGCGTGCGACTGAAAGTAGTACCTCCAGTACGCCACGCTGGCGCCGATCGACAGCTGGTGATTGCCGCGCACGAGCGTCACGTCGTCGCTCACCTGCGACGCGTTGGTCACGAAGCGGCTCGGACCGGGGTTCTCGGCAAAGAAGCCGCCCTGGACCTCGATCCACATGACGTCGGGCTGATAGCTGTAGGCGTCGACGCCGATGTCGTACGGGTCGAACGTCGCCGGCGCGAGGCGGCTGACGGCGGATCGATTGAACGCAAACCGGAGCGCGTGGACGGTGTTGGGCCCGAAGACGTGCGTGTCGCCAAGCGTGAGCGACTGTGCCATCGCGTCGAGACCGAGCAGTCCCACTTTGTTCGCGTTGTCGTAGAGTGAAAGGATGGTGTCCCCCTCGCGCATCGGAATCGGCGAGGTGGCCGAGGTGGCCATGTAGCGTCCGAAGATCGAGTCATCCTGGGTCCGCTGGAAGTCGATCCGGCCGATGGACTGCATCTCGTTGCTGTTCTGCAGCAGCGTGTACGTGATCTGCCCGCACGGATCGGTCGTGCTGGGGAGGCGCTTGAGGAGATTGAGCGCGGCTGGACTGAACCGCGCGGGATCGATCCGGTTGTTCACGAATCCGCCGCGCAGCGTGAGCTGCTGCCCGCCGTTGCACTGCGGCGAGGCGAAGGTGGTGAAGTCGCCCGCCAGCATCTGCGCCGTCGGCACCCACGCAATGTTCGCGGCCGGCTGCTGACGGACGGTCGTGCCCTGGTAGGCCCCGAAGAAGAAGAGCCGGTTCTGCACGATCGGGCCGCCGAGCGTCCCGCCGAATTGATTGCGCTGCAGCCCGTCGTCGACGCGCGTGCCGTCCGGTCCGGTCTGCGCGAACGGGTTGGTGGCGTTGAACCGCCGGTCGCGCAGGAACTCGAAGGCGTTGCCGCTGAAGCGGTTCGTCCCCGACCTGGTGACCGCGCTCACCGACGCGCCCGAGTGCATCCCGTTCTGGGCGTTGAGGCCGCTCGTGGCGACGCTGAACTCCTGCAGCGCGTCGGGGAAGGGGAACGGCATGTTCAGGTTGTCCTGCGGGTTGTTGTGCATCGCACCATCGAGCAGGTACGCCACGCCGTAGGACTGTCCGCCGGCCACCGAAATCCCCAGCCCGCCGGGAACGGCGCGGTTCGGCGCCGTCGTCGTCTGCACGGCCGCGCCCGCGACCATGACGAGCTGCGCCGCGTTGCGGCCGTTGAGCGGCAGCGCGAGGATCTCCTGGTTCCGGACGACGTCGCTGATGCCGGCGCTCTGGACGTCGACGAGCGGCGCCGCGCCCTGCACGGTGACCGACTCCTCGAGCTGGCCGACCGACAGCACGGCGTTCAGAACGGGAGAGGTCCCCACCTGCAGGACGATGCCGGTCTGCGCGTAGGTGCGGAACCCCGAGAGCGAGACTTCGAACCGGTAGGGACCGAGGGGCAGGTTCGCGAGCACGTAGCCCCCGTTCCCATCGGTGACGTCGCTGCGCATGAAGCCGGTCGCGGTCTGCGTGGCCGTGACCGTGGCCCCCGGCAGCACCGCGCCGCTCTCGTCGGTGACACGGCCACTGAACTGGGCGGTCGATTGCGCCCAGGCCATGGTGGTCGTGAGCAGAAGGGTCAGGACGCCAGCCGAACAACCTCGGCGGAAATACCGCATCGCATCCTCCTCTCGGATAAACGGCAGGTAACAGTGCAGCCGGAGAGGCGAGGAGGTGTGCGCGCCGCGCAGTATACGCCCGGCGCGGCGCGAGTCAAATCGGGTCGATCGGGGAGGGTGCTATTTTTCGAGCTTGCCGTCCGTATTCAGTCTGTACCCGCCGGCGATGCCCAGTTGATTGTTCTCGGTACAGATGTACTCCATCAGGTCGATGCCGGGGGCGGCGAGCGCTGCCGTGAACTTCAACTGCACGGGGCGCGCGAGCGCCCCCGGATCGTCGAGGGTGAACTCGTCCACGAGCGTGCCGTTGTTGACGCGGGTCCACCGCTCGATCGTGTGCAGCTGTTCGGTGTGCGGCGTGCCGCGCGCGTCGAACCAGAACTTGTCGTTGTAGCCGACCGTGTCGATGACGAGCGTGTCGCGATCCCACCGGCCGATGGAGTGCCCCCACCAGGTCGGGAAGAGATGGTCGGCGTCGGGATGCGTGCGGCCGTCCATGTAGACGACCCGGTGGGCGCCGGCGTCGCCCGTCTCGTGCAGCACGTAGATCGACGTCAACCCCTTCGACGTGTAGGACATCGAGAACTTCCAGGGATACGGGTTGACGCGGGGAACGCTCATCGGCAGGCAGTAGATGTAGGGCTCGTCGTAGGTCCGCTTCTCGCGCGTGGCTCTCAGCTCGCGCGCCCAGGGGAGCAGCGGCAGCTCGCCTGGCTTCAGTCCCCCTTCGCGCTCGATGTCGGCATCGGATCCGCCCCCGACCCAGGGGCCGGTGAGGTCGGGTCTGCCGTCCGCCAGGCGCGGCGCAGGCAGGTTGATGATCTTCGGGTCGGTCGCGATCGGGCCCGGCCGGCCCGCGGGAATGCTTCGGACCCGATCGTCCTGCGGCGCCTGCGGCTGCGCGCCCAGCGGCATGAGCAGCGCCGTCGCGAGTCCGGCGGCGGTGGCGGCAACGGCGAGAGCGTGTTTCACGGGTTCTCCTTCCGATGAGCAGGGGCATAATACCCTTTTCCTGCAAGGTACAAGGCGCAAGGCCTGTGGAACGAGGTGCAACCATGAGACGGACGTGGCATCTGCTGGCGCTGGTACTGGCGGTCACGGGCGGGACGGTCTTCGGGCAGGCGCTCCCGAACCCCTACCGCTGGGTGGACGGCTGGGCGCAGCTCCCGAACGGCCGGCCGATCGGCGCGGTCGGCAAGGTCACGATCGATCGCGACGGCCGGCATGTGTGGGCCATCATCCGGTGCGAGCCGCTGGCCGATCCGGCCCGGTTCGGGGATGAGTGCCGCGACTCGAAAGCCGACACGGTCTACAAGTTCAGCCCCGAGGGCAAGGTCGTGGCGAGCTTCGGCGGCGGCGGCATGTTCATCTGGCCGCACGGCATCGCGATCGATCCCGACGGCAACGTCTGGGTGACCGACGCGGTCGCGCCGGACCGGATTCCACGCGGCGAGAAGCGCGGGCACCAGGTGGTGAAGTTCAGTCCCGACGGCAAGGTGCTGAAGACGCTCGGCGTGCCGGGGATGGCCGGCGCCGGCCCAGACCATTTCACATCGCCAAGCGACATCGTGTTCGCGCCGAACGGCGACTTCTTCGTGGCCGACGGGCACAACGAGGACGGCAACAACCGGGTGGTGAAGTTCTCGAAGGACGGCACGTTCATCAAGGCGTGGGGCCGCACCGGTTACGCGCCGGGCGAATTCCGCACGCTCCACGCGATTGCGATGGACGCGCGGGGCCGGCTCTTCGTGGCGGACCGCGCGAACAATCGCGTCCAGCTCTTCGATCAGGAAGGGAAGTTCCTGACGCAGTGGACGCAGTTCGGCCGGCCGAGCGGCATCTTCTTCGATGCGAAGGACCAGATCTACGTCGCCGACTCCGAGTCGGACAACGTGCAGAATCCCGGCTGGGAGATGGGCATCCGCATCGGCGACGCGGCGAGCGGCTGGGTGCACACGTTCATCCAGTATCCGTGGGGCGACCCGCGCGTCGTGGCGGGCACGGGCGCCGAGTTCGTCGCCGTGGACCGCGATGGCAATCTGTACGGCGGGGAACCGCGCCCGAAGAAGCTGCAGAAGTACGTCAGAGCGCGGCCCTGAAGCGGGAGCGGTCACGTGCCAGGTGCCGGCTCCCGGTTCACGCGCAGGCGCAGCGACGCCCCGGACTTCGTACGGACGGACCTGGACATCGCTGCGCTCTCCAGGGAGATGTGTGCCCGCTACGCCGGCGTGCAGCCGGTCGTCATCGACGGCACGCCGGGGACGGCGACGTTCTTCCCCTCGGACGACTGCCCGGAGTTCCGCGTCATGCGGCTGGCGGGCGCGCTCGCGCTGGCGATCAACCAGCGTGCGGCCGCCGGGCGCGGCCGGCCGGCGGCCATCCCGCCGCTGCGGGTCACCGTTGAGGA
The DNA here is from genome assembly GCA_016213695.1 of Acidobacteriota bacterium. Lineage (GTDB taxonomy): Bacteria > Acidobacteriota > Vicinamibacteria > Vicinamibacterales > UBA2999 > DATCJA01. Next base: position 10,488 of record JACQZV010000196.1, read on the forward strand.
AGTCATGCTGGCGGCGCTGCTGCACGACCTGGGCAAGCAGCACGAGGACTGCGCCCCGTTCATCGAACTGCTGCGGCAGACCAACCTCCGCGCGGACCTCGGCCCGGACGCGGCGCACAGGAAGGAGTACCTGCTCGGCATCGTGCGCGATGTGCACTGCCGCAAGGGACCCTGCATGATCGACCGGTTACGCGACGCCGGCCGGACCGAGCTGAGCAACCCGTTCATCGTGACCGTCGCGCGGCGCCACGGTGACGACTATGAAGTGAACCGCTGCAGCCAGCAGGGATGCTGGTGGTCGCGCGACATCAACGTCATCACGCTCGCCGACGACTACGATGCGCTGACCTCAGAGGGGCCCGAGCGCGCGTATCGGAACGTGAACGCCTCGTCCGAGGAGGCCGTCGCCGCGATTCAGGAGGGTGTGGCGCGCGGCCGATACGAGGCTCGCATCGCGCAGATCTTCCTCGAGGACGTGCTCGGGTAGGGCGCGGCGTCGTTACCAGCCGACGGCCTGCCCATCCTTCCGGTGGTCCGAGCCGGCGCGGTAGACGCCGTTGACCGGCAGGTCCTCGGTCACGCTGCGCCGATCGAAGGTCGGATCCGGCAGGCGAGGGTCGCGCGTGAACAGGATGCCCTGATAGCCCCCGACCGCCCCGCCATCGACGGCCTGCACCGTGTGCCCCTTGGCCCGGAGCCCGGCACCGACCAGGGTGAACAGGTTTGCCTCGAGCGACAGCACGTTGGCCGTCTGGTTGTGGGTGAACCGGGCGGCGTCGGTCGTCATCTGCACGTTCATGCCGAGATCGATCAGGTTGACCATGTGCTGCGCGTGCGTCTCGGGCTGGACGCTCCCGCCCATGTTGCCGAACGCCATCAGCGGGCGGCCGTCCTTCATCACGAACCCCGCGATGATCGTATGGAACGGCCGCTTGTGCGGCCCGACGACGTTGGGGCTGCGCGGGTCGAGCGAAAAGGCGGCGCCCCGGTTATGCAGGACGAATCCGTACGGCGCGACGGTGGCGCGGCTGCCGTACACGCTGTAGACGCTGTGAATCAGCGACACCATGTTGCCCCAGCGGTCCGCCGTGGTCAGGTAGATCGTGCCGCCCCCGGTCCCGCCGGAGACAGCCGGATTCGACGCCATGTTCGGATCGATCCGGCCGCACAGGCTGGCGGCGTGCGACTTCGAGAGCAGCGTCGCCACCGGCACGGGCGAGAACGTCGGGTCGGCGTTGTAGGTGTACAGATCCGCGTAGGCGAGCTTCTTGGCTTCGACGAGCAGGTGCCAGTACGTCGGGTTGGACGGTCCGAGCCGCGCCAGATTGAGGCCGAGTGTCGGCACGCACACCTCGAGGATGTTCAGCATCTCGAGGACGGCAAACCCCTGACCGGGCGGCGGCAGTTCGAACACGTCGTAGCCGTGATAGCCGGTCGACACGGGCTCGACCCATTCGGGCTCGAACTCGGCCAGATCGGCCCGGGTCATCACGCCGCCGTTCGCCTGCATCTTGGCGACGATGGCCGCGGCGATGTCGCCGCGGTAAAAGGCGCCGCGCCCCTGCTCCTGGAGCAGTCGCAGCGCCGCGGCGAGCCGCGGGTTCCTTATGACGCCGTAGAGCGCCGGTGCCTCGTCGTTGACGAGGAACGTCTGCCGTGAGTCGGGATCGCGCAGCAGGCCTCCGACGGCGCCCGTGAGGTCGGCGTGCCGCCGCTCCGCGAGCGCCCAGCCCTCGTCGGCGATCCGGGCGGCGCGATCGAGCGTTTCCCTGAACGTCATGGAGCCGAACCGCTTCAGCAGCGCGTCGTAGCCGGCGACGGCCCCGGGGACCGTGGCCGCGTTGACGCCGCCGCCCGGCACGCTGCCGACGCCGAGCCGTTCGGTGAAGAACGCCCGCGTCCATCCGGCGGGCGCCCAGCCGGCTGACGCCAGACCGTACAGCTTCCGGTCGCGGGCCGACCAGACGAGCGCGAAGAGGTCGCCGCCGATCCCGGTGTCGTTCTGCGACGTGACGTCGAGCACGGCGCCCGCGGCGACGGCCGCGTCGATGGCGTTGCCGCCCTTCTGCAGGATCTCGAGGCCGGCCTGCGCGGCCAGCGGATCGCTCGTGGCGACCACGCCATGCCGCGTGAGCACCTCCGAGCGTCCCTGGGCGAGCCACCCCTGCGCCCGCACGCCCGGCACCGCCGTGATGGACTCACCGGGATTCGGGACGTCTCTCGACGGGGTGCCGAAGGCGTTCGGCGACTGCGCGACGGCGGCGCCGGCGCCGGCGACGAGCGCAGTCAGCAGCGCGAGCAGGCGCGTCCGCATGGAGGTCCTAGGCGCTGGCGGCCTTCTTCGGCAGTTCGGCCTTGGCTGTCCGCATGCGGAGCTTCTTGATGCTCTCCTCGAGACGCTCGGCGAGCTCGCGTTCCTGGCGCAGCGTGTGCAGCGTGTTCTGCACCTCCTGCATGGTGAAGTCGATGCGGGCCAGGTTCTCCGTGAGGTGATCGATGACCGATTTCTGTTCGTTGACCGTCTCCAGGTTCACGCTCACATCGTCGAGCAGGTTGGCGATGAGACTGGTCTTCGACTGGACCTCGTCGACGACCTGCCGGCGCGCTTCGATGGCGGCGATCTTCTCCTGCGTCTCGGAGGCCGTGGCGAGGAGCGTCTCGATCTGCTGCTTGACGGCGGCGATCTCCTCGCGGTGGCCGCCGACAAACTGCAGGTCGGCCTTGCTGCGGGCGCTGACCTCGTGCACGTTGTCCACCTGCGCCTTGACGGCGGCGACGACGGCCTCGCGCTCGATGATGCTCTTGATCGTCTGATCGAGCCCCGCCGCCTTGTCGAGCAGCTCGGCGACCTTGGCTTCGACCGCCGCGACCTTCTTGTCGGAAAACACGACCTGCGTGCGGCGCTGCTCGATCTGCCGGAAGAGCGTGTCGGTGCGCTTGAGCTGATCGTCGGTGGCGGCCACCTGCGCCGCGACGTCGCGCTGGCGCGTCTGGACCCGCGAGAGCTCCGACATCAGCTCCTCCTTGACGACGCCGGCCCGCGCGAGCTCCTCGCCGAGCCCCTGGATCTGCTTCATGCGCTCGTTGGCCTCGGCGACCAGCGCGCGGCTCGTCTCGACCGACTCGGTGAGCCGCGCCTCCTGCTCGCGCACGGCCGCTTCGTCGCGCCTGACCTCCTCAACCCGCGCCTGCATCTGCCGGAGCTGTTCGTCGAGCCCGGCGAGGCGGTCGATGACGGGCAGCAACTTCTTCTGGCGTGCCGCCACGGCCTCGACCTTCTGCTGTGCGTCCAGCGTCTGGGCGATGACGGCGTCGCACTGGCTCTTGACGATGTCGAGTTCGCCACGGCGGGCGAGCTGCTCGGCGAGCTTCCCGTCGACCTCGCCCGCCAGCGCGCGCAGGCCGTCGATGCGGGACTCGAGCCGCTCGACGAACTGCAGGCGCGAGGAGACCTGGGTGATCCGCCCCTCCAGCTCCGCGGTCACCTCGCCGAGGCGCGTCGTCTGCCGGACGCCCTCGTCGACGAGCGCGAGCTTGCCGTTCACGGCGTTCAGGGTGGCGTCGAGCTGCGGGGTACGCGCCATGAAGGCCGTCATCCGCTCGCTGAAGCTGTCGAGCGCGGTGCGATCGGCGCCGAGCTTGTCGCTCAACCGCGCGACGTCGGCGTGCGCCTTGTGGAAGTCGTGGATCTCCTGACGCAGCCCCTCGAGATCCTGGCGGCTGCGGAGCAGCGCGTCGTGCTGCTGGGCCGTCCGCTTCGAGAGCTCGTCAACCTGGTTGAGCCGTTCGTGCAGCGTTTCGAGCGTGGCCTGCCGCTTGGAGAGCTCCTCGGCGTGGGCCGCAAGCCCCTGAAAATCCTTGTTGAGCGAGTCGACCTTCTGGTGGACGTGTGCGAGGCTGCGCTCCTTGACGGCGAGCGCCTCCATCCGGGCCTCCGCTTCGGCGGCCGTGCCCTGCAGCGCACGCAGCCGTGCCTCGAGCGCGTCGACGTC
>JACQZV010000202.1 GCA_016213695.1 Acidobacteriota bacterium
GACCGGCGGTCCGCCCGTGATGGCCACTTTCTTGAGTGAGGCTCCGTCGAAAAACCCGATCCACTGGCCGTCCGGCGACACAAACACGCCGCGCGGGGCGCCCAGGCCGCCCAGCACGTCCGGCTCGAGCCGGTCGATCGCGCGCACGAGCAACTGGTTGGCACCGCGATAGACGATGCGGGAGCCGTCGGGCGTGATGGCGACGTCGCGATCGGCGTTGATCACCGTCAACGCAGTAGCCCCGGACGTCGTGATCGTGGTCCGGGCCACGCTTGGCGGGGCCGGACGCATGGTCCACCACACCGCCGCCCCGGCGATGACCCCAGTCGCACAGGCGGCCGCCGCGCCGACGAGCGCCACGCGCCTGCGCAAGGATCGTCCTTTTCCACGTACGTAGTGTCCGGCTTCAGCCGGACCGTCACCGGCGGCGCCGGCTATCTGGGGAACCCCACCCTCGAACGCACCCTCGATCGCCAACGCCACGTCGCCGATGTCCCGCGCCCGCTGCTTTCGATCCTTCTGCAGGCAGCGCCGAAGCACGGCGACGACCCTGGGCGGAGTCGTGGCGGGCAGCGCCGCCCAGTCGGGCTCTTTCATCAGCACGGCGGCGAGGGTGTCGGCCACGTCTTCTCCCTCGAACGGACGACGCCCGGTCAACATCTCGTAGAGCACGGCACCAAACGCCCACACATCGCTGCGCTTATCCACGGCGCGGCCCTTGGCCTGTTCGGGACTCATGTACCCCGCCGTGCCGAGAATCATGCCCGCCTGAGTGGCCGCGAATGACAACGTGGGCGAGTTTGTCAGCCCGTCGGCGGGGCCGGGACGCGCGCTCACCGAACCCCGCCCTACTTCGTCAAGCGCCTTGGCCAGCCCGAAGTCCAGCACCTTCACCACGCCGTCGGGCCGCAGCTTGATGTTGGCGGGCTTCAAGTCGCGGTGGATGATGCCGCGCTCGTGCGCCGCTTCAAGGGCGTCCGCGATTTGCTTCGCGATGGGGAGTGCCTCGTCGATGGGCAGACCGGCGGGTCCGCCTCGCGTGCCGTCGCTCCTGCTCGGCGGCACCCGCCCCACATCTGAAAGCTGCGCGATGCGCTCGGCGAGCGTCGGCCCCTCGACCAGCTCCATGACGAGCGCGGTCGTGCCCTCCGATCGCTCCAGGCCGTAGATGGCCGCGATGTTGGGATGATTGAGCGAGGCGAGGACTTCCGCCTCGCGCTGAAGCCGGGTCAGCCGGTCCCCGTCACCGGCGACCGACTCCGGCAGCACCTTGATGGCCACCGCCCTCTTCAGGTTCGTATCCGTGGCCCGATACACCTCCCCCATCCCGCCCACACCGATTTGGGCGGTGACCTCATACGGGCCGAGGCGGGTTCCTGCGGACAGGCTCATGGCTGGAGGGGCGGGCGGATTATATCGTCGCTCACCACCGATCGACTGTCCGCGGGCGATCCTTCCGGCGCTCGAGGCGGAGTCTCGACCGACGGAGCGGTGTGGTCTTTCTGGTCGGTGCAGGCATGACGCGGCGGGCCGGCACGACACCTGGTGTCTTGCCCGACCGTGTGTATGCAAATATACTTGAATTGGTTATGCGTACAACGATATCGATTGATGAACAATTGATCGACGAACTGATGCGGGCTGAGCCGAAGGTCAGCCGATCCGAAGCGCTGCGCCGCGCCGTGCAGAGCCACCTCCAGCGAAAACGTGTTGACGCGTTCATGGCACTGGCCGGCAGCCGCCTGGTCGATCTGGACTGGCGGGAGATGGAGCGGGTCGAGATGCAACGCGCCGACCGACCGGCCCGCGTGACCCATGGCCGAACCCCGTCACGTCCTCGTTGACACCTCGGTCTGGATCGACTTTCTGACGGGGGACTCGGCCGCCGCCGACCTGCTCGGACGCCTGCGCAATTCACACCGGATCGCGATCTGCGGCCAGATCAAGCAGGAGGTGCTGCAAGGCAGCCGCGACCGCAAGGCCCTCGCGACGCTCGAGCAGGAACTATCGATCTGGGACTACGAAGCGGAACAGCCGGAAGACTTCGTGAACGCTGCGCGGCTGTACGCCGGGCTGCGGTGGAAGGGCGTGACGCTGCCCGCCGCCGACTGTCTCATCGCGGCCGTGGCGAAGCGACGCGGATGGCCAGTCTGTGCGACCGACCCCCATTTCAGGGACATACCCGGGATCACGCTCGTGACGTAAAGGTCTCTCACATGCCTGTTAGCGGAAGTTACGAATAAGTAACGCATCCCGGCTCAGAACCCCGCGACGTACGGCAGGCGCGCGGCAACCCGATCGACCTCAGCGTAGCGGTCCAGCAGCAGCCCCGTCGTATCCCACGCCCCCGTGACGAGCGCGTCGCGCGCGTGCGCGGGCAGCGCAATCGCGCACGTGAAGCCCTCCACCTCGCACGTGCCGGCCTGCAGATCGATCCGGATCCTCGCGTCCGGCTGCTTTTCAACACGCTCCATCAGCCGGCGAATGTCATCGTGCGCCGCCGTGACGCACGGCAGGCCGATGATGAGCGAGTTGCCGAAGAAGATCTCCGAAAACGATTCGCCGATGACGCCGCGGAACCCGGCGCGATACAGGCCCTGCGGCGCGTGCTCGCGCGACGAGCCGCAGCCGAAATTGCGGTTGACGATCAGCATCGACGCGCCCGCGTACCGGGGATTGTCGAACGCATGCTGCGCGGAGGCCTTGTCGCCGGCCGCCGATCCCGTCCGCTCGTCCTCGAACAGGTGCCGCTCGAGCCCGTCGAAGGTCACCGCGCGGAGATACCGCGCCGGCATGATCCGGTCGGTGTCAATGTCGTCGCCGCGCATCGGCAGCGCGGTCCCCTCAATGTGTGTGATTCGCATCTTTCTCGGCCTCGGGCTTCAGGCTTCAGGCTTCAGGCTTCGGGTACCCGACGCCTGCGTGATCATGGTTCGAACGTCGGTCACCTCGCCCGCGATCGCGGCGGCCGCCACCATCGCCGGACTCATGAGCAGCGTCCGGCCGGTGGGACTTCCCTGCCGCCCCTTGAAATTCCGATTCGACGACGACGCGCAGACCTGGCTGCCTTCGAGCTTGTCGGGGTTCATCCCGAGGCACATCGAGCAGCCGGCCGCGCGCTTGACCGACGCCGACCCCGGGACCACGAGCGCCTTGACGTGCGGCGCGACGCGCCGGCCGGAGACGATGCGCGCGGCCTCGCGCAGGTCCGACAGCCGCGAGTTGGTGCACGAGCCGACAAACGCCACGTCGACGCGCATCCCGGCAATCGCCTCGCCCCCGTTGAAGCCCATATAGGCGCGCGCCTCGGCAACCGCCGGCTCCTGGCCAGACGGGACCCGCCCGACGACCGGCACCGACTGCCCCGGGTTGACGCCCCAGGTGACGACCGGCGTCAGCTCCTCCGCGCGAATCACCACATCGTCGTCATAGCGGGCGTCCCGGTCCGACGCCATCGACGTCCACCAGGCGCGGGCGCGATCGAAGGCGTCACCGGCGGGCGCAAACGGTCGGCCCTTGATGTAGTCGAACGTCGTCTGGTCGGGATTGACGTAGCCGACGCGCGCGCCGCCCTCGATCGACATGTTGCAGATCGTCATCCGCTCGTCCATCGACATCCGCTCGATGGTGTCGCCGGCGTACTCGTACGCGTAGCCGACGCCGCCACCCACGCCGAGCCGGTTGATGATCGTGAGGATCACGTCCTTGGCGTAGACGCCGGACGGCAGCATCCCGGTGACGCGAATACGACGCACCTTCATCGGCTCGAGCGCCAGGCACTGCGACGCGAGTACGTCGCGCACCTGCGACGTGCCGACGCCGAACGCTACGGCGCCGAACGCGCCGTGCGTGGAGGTGTGGCTGTCGCCGCACGCGAGCGTCAGGCCTGGTTGTGTGAGCCCCAGCTCAGGCCCGATCACGTGCACGATGCCCTGCCGGTCGTCGTCGAGGCCCGCGAGGCGGACGCCGAAGTCGCGGCAGTTGCGCTCGAGCGCCGCGATCATGTCCTCGGCCAGCACGTCGACAAACGGCCGCGTGCGCTCGCGCGTCGGGATGATGTGATCGACGGTGGCGAAGGTGCGATCGGGGCGCGCCACCTTCCAGCCGCGGGCACGCAGCGCGTCAAACGCCTGCGGCGACGTGACCTCGTGGACCAGATGCAGGCCGATGAAGAGCTGCGTCTGTCCGGTGGGCAGCGTGCGGACCGTGTGCAGGTCCCAGACCTTCTGAAGGAGCGTGTGTCCCATAGTGTGAAAATTTATCGTAGCGTACCAGACACCGACGGGTGGCCGGCCATCCAGCACCGCCACGGCCGGTCGGCGCCGACGCGAATGCCGATACGCGGCCCCCAGCGCACGTCGCCCACGTCCAGGCCGCGGTCCTCGATCGCGAGCGCGCTCGACGCCAGATCGAGCCGGTTCTGCGCCAGCGTGATGCCGAGCGCGCGTGTCAGATTGCCCGGCCCGCGGCACAGATGGCCGTCGGAGGGAAGGGTGTCGTTCAGCCGCCGCCGCCTTTTCATGAGCGGCACGCCCTCGAGTGGCGCCAGCGCGCGGATCAACACGGCCGCGGGCCGCCCCTCCGCCTCCGTGACCGCGTTCGCCAGGTAATGGATGCCGTAGTTGAGATAGACGTACGCGACGCCGGGCGGGCCGTAGAGCGGCGCATTCCGCCGCGTGGGCCCCGGCGCCGCATGACACGCCGGGTCGTCTTCGCCGATGTAGGCCTCGGCTTCTACGATCATCCCGGCCGCCACGCCCGCCCGCGTGCGATGCACGAGGACCTTGCCGAGCAGCTCTGCGGCGACAACGAGCGTCGGCCGGCCGTAGAACGATCGGGGTAGCACGGCGGTGCCGCGGCGGGTCGCGGCGATCGATGGCTTACTTCGTGGCGTAGGCATGCGCCCGCCCCGCCGCCAGCACCTGACGCAGCGCCCGCCCGGTGTGCGACGCCTCGACCTCCGCCACCTTTTCCGGCGTGCCGAAGGCGACCACGCGGCCGCCCGCGTCGCCGCCCTCGGGCCCGAGATCGACGATGTAGTCGGCCGTCTTGATCACGTCGAGGTTGTGCTCGATCACGAGCAGCGTGTGGCCCGCCTCCACCAGCTTGCGGAACGCCGCCAGCAGCTTCGAGATGTCGTCGAAGTGCAGACCCGTCGTCGGCTCGTCGAGGATGTACAGCAGCCGCTCGCCGCCGAACGACGCCAGGTGCGCGGCGATCTTGATCCGCTGCGCCTCCCCGCCCGACAGCGTCGTCGCGGGTTGTCCCAGCCGCAGGTAGCCCAGCCCGATCTCGTCGAGCACCTGGAGGCGGCGGAGCACCTTCGGCGACGCGCTGAAGAAGCCGATCGCCTCGCGCACCGTCATGTCGAGCACCTGGTGCACGTTCCGGCCGCGATACGTCACCTCCAGCACATGCGGCTTGAACCGCATGCCGTCGCACTGGTCGCACGGGACGAAGACGTCGGCGAGAAACTGCATCTCGACGCGCACCTCGCCTTCGCCCTGGCATGCCTCGCAGCGCCCGCCCGGCACGTTGAACGAAAAAGCGCTGGCGGTCAGCCCGCGGGCGCGGGCGTCCTTGGTGGATGCGAACAGCTCGCGAATCGGGTCAAACGCCTTCAGATACGTCACCGGATTGGACCGCGGCGTCCGCCCGATCGGCGCCTGGTCGACGAGCACGACGTTGCTGATGTACTCGAGCCCGTCGAGCCGGCCGAACGTCCCGACGCGCCGGTCCCAGTCGCCCTTGGCGCGCTTGATGGCCGTGTAGAGCACGTCGTGGACGAGCGTCGACTTGCCCGACCCGCTGACGCCGGTCACGCAGGTGAGCGTGTTCAGCGGGATCGCCACGTCGATGCCCTGCAGGTTGTGCTCGCTGGCGCCGAACAGCCGCAGCTTCTGGGCGAGGCCCCGCCGCCGCGGCGACGGCACGGGGATGACCAGCTCCTGCCGCAGGTACCTGGCGGTGAGCGAGCGCGGCTCGCGCAGCAGCGCGTCCAGGTCGCCCGAAAACACCACGCGCCCGCCCTGCTCGCCCGCGCCGAGCCCCATGTCCACAATGTGATCGGCGACGCGAATCATGTCTTCGTCATGCTCGACCACGAGCACCGTGTTGCCCTGGTCGCGCAACTGCCGCAGGATGTCGATGAGGCGCTGGTTGTCGCGCGGATGCAGGCCGATCGACGGTTCGTCGAGGACGTAGAGCGTGCCGACGAGCGCCGATCCGAGCGAGGTGGCGAGGTTGATGCGCTGCGCCTCGCCGCCCGAAAGGGTCGACGAATGCCGATCCAGCGTCAGGTAGTCGTGGCCGACGTCGACCAGAAACGACAGGCGCTTGCGAATTTCCCGCAGTACCTTCTCGGCGACCGCCGCCTCCTTCCCGGTGAGCGCGAGCCCGGCGAAGAACTGCCCGGCCTCACGCACCGTGAGGGCGGATACGGCGTCGATCGTGCGGTCCGCCACGCGCACCTCGCGCGCCTCGCGCCGCAGCCGCGCGCCGCCGCAGTCGTGACAGGGCAGGTAGCCGCGATACCGGCTGAGAAAAACGCGCACGTGCACCTTGTACTTCTTGCGCTCCAGCCACCGGAAGAAGCCGCGGATGCCGTCGTAGTCCTCGTGCCCGTCGACGACGAACCGCCGCTCCTCGTCGGTCAGATCGGCCCACGGCACGTCGAGGCGCACGCGCGCCTTCAGGGCCGCGCGCTTCAGCGCCGCCAGCTGCGCCCGGTAGTGCGGCTTGCTCCAGGGCTCGATCGCACCCTGGTCGATCGATCGCGATGGATCGGGCACGACCAGGCCCATGTCGAGCTCGATGATGTTGCCGAACCCGTGACAGGCCGGGCACGCGCCGAACGGGTTGTTGAACGAGAAGAGCCGCGGCTGCGGCGCCTCGTAGGCGAGGCCGCAGGGGCGGCACTCGAAGCGCTCGGAAAACACGAGCCGGTCGGCGTCGGGTGCCGGGCTCTGGGCCGCGGGCCGCGCGCCGCGCGCCGCGTCCTGATCCGCCAGGATCACCGCGAACGCCGCGCCGCCCCCTTCGCGGTAGGACGTCTCGATGGAGTCGGTGAGGCGGCTCCGCACGTCGCCGGCGATGCGTACGCGATCGACCACCACGTCGAGCGTCGCCCGGCCGCCGAGCCGCGCAGCGTCGATCTCCTCGAAGGCCGCGGCCCGGCCGTCGATCAGGAGGCGCCCGAACCCGCGACGCCGGAGCAGGTTGAGCGTCTCGGCGATCGAATCGATCCCGTTCTGGCCGCCGGGCTTCTCGCCCGCTTCAGCCGGCTCGTCGGTCGCGTCCGGCTCGGCCGGGGGCAGCGCCACCACCGGCATCTCGAACCCGATGAGGAGCCGCGTGCCCTCCGGCAGCGCGCCGCGGCGCGCCGCCACGACTTCGGCCGTCTCGCGGGTGACTTCGCGGCCGCACTGCCGGCAGTACGTGCGCCCGACGCGCGCGTAGAGCAGCCGCATGTAGTCGTGGATCTCGGTGATGGTGCCGACCGTCGAGCGCGGGTTGCGCACGCTGTTCTTCTGCCGGATCGCGATGGCGGGACAAATCCCCTCGATGCGGTCCACATCGGGCTTCTCCATCCGTTCGAGGAACTGCCGCGCGTAGGCCGACAGCGACTCGACATACCGCCGCTGGCCCTCCGCATAAATCGTGTCGAAGGCCAGTGACGACTTCCCCGAACCGCTCACACCGGTGATCACCACCAGCGCGCCGGACGGCAGCGTGACGTCGATGTTCTTCAGATTGTGCGTGCGGGCGCCGCGGACCACGAGGGGACCGCGAGTGGACGATCGTGCCTCGGACACTCTGTTCCCTGTTTCCTTGAGACCGTAACTGCGCGATGTTACTACGACCCTCGCCGCAAGGCCCCGCCGCGCCCGGATGCGCTATACTCTGGCCTTTCAGGGCCCGGCAACTGGAGTGCCCCTCGACTGCGCTCGGGGCGCCCTGAGCAACGCCGAAGGGCGAGGGAGGTTCGTCGATGCGTGTACTGTTCACACTCGGACTCGTAGCAACGATGGCGGCAGGCGCCCTGGCACAGAGTGCGGCCGAGCTGAAGGCCGGCGACATGGCGCCGGACTTCACGCTGCAGGGTACCGACGGCAAGACCCACAAGCTGTCGGAGTACCGCGGCAAGCAGGCGGTCGTCCTCGCCTGGTTCCCGCGCGCGTTCACGCAGGGCTGCACCATCGAGTGCAAGTCGCTGGCGGAGAACGGCGACAAGATCCGCCGCTACAACGTGGCGTACTTCATGGCGAGCGTCGATCCGCTGGAGCAGAACATCAAGTTCGCGAAGGCGACGTCGGTCACGCTCGGCGAGCGGGTCGTCGAAAAGAAGGAAGCCGACTTCCCGATGCTGAGCGACCCGAACAAGGAGATCGCCGGCAAGTACGGCGTGCTCAACGAACGCGGCATGGCGAACCGCTGGACGTTCTACATCGACCGGAACGGCCGGATCTCGGCCATCGAGAAGATGGTACGGCCCGAAACGTCCGCCGAGGACATGGTGGCCAAGCTCGGCGAGCTCAAGGTGGCGATGAGGTAACGTCGAACGCTACGCCGCCCGTCGCCCGGATGGTTCGTGGCGACGGGCGTCCTTCCCTTCCCGGCCGACGATCCAGGTGAGGTGAGCGCCGCCGGCGGTGCAGAGCGCGAAGAGCGGCCCCCATCCTTCAATCGCCGGCACCAGCAGCGTCGCACCGACCGCCACGGCCCCAATCCCCAGCACGATCAGTATCTGTGTCATCCGTTCACCTCGCGGAGCACGCAGGGCAAACCGCGTGCCGGACGGCCGTGCCGGCCCCTGCCGTGAAACCCGCGCCGGCCGCGCGAGACGGGTGGGCGGCCGCGGGGGATTTCCCGCGCGCCGCGGTGATTTTCCGCCGCGCGCGGCCCGCGCATCGGCGGTAGGATGAACCCATGGATCCGGACACGCGACCGCTCGAAGAGCCGCTCGCCGACCTCGAGCGCCGCCTCATAGACGACTACCTGCGGCAGGCCGGCCACGACCCCGACGCCCTCAGGGCGCGCCGCGACGAGGCCGCCCGGGCCCTGCTCGCCAAGGCGTCGGTCCATGCCGCCGCCAAGCTGACCGAGATCGAGTCGCGCTCGCACTACGTGCGCGAACTGCACGAGCGGCACTGAGCTCGTGCTACGATGAGCGTCCCCACCTCGCCGGCGTAGCTCAGTTGGTAGAGCAGCCGATTCGTAATCGGCAGGTCATCGGTTCAAGTCCGATCGCCGGCTCCATTTTCCTGACCCCACCCACAGGCGCCGGCTGCCGGCTGCGATAGAATCTCGGCACCATGAGCGACATCACCTTCACGCGTCCCGACGGGAAGACATGTTCAGGCTTCTACGTGGAACCGGCCGCCGGCCACCGGGCCCCTGGCGTCGTCGTCATCCAGGAATGGTGGGGCCTCAACGATCAGATTCGAGGCGTCGCGAAACGATTCGCCGCCAGCGGCTACCGCGCGCTGGTGCCGGACCTGTACCGCGGGCAGGTCGGGCTCGACGCGAAGGAAGCCGAGCACCTGATGACCGGCCTCAATTTCGGCGACGCGGCCGGGCAGGACGTCCGCGGTGCGGTGCAGTACCTCAAGAAGACGAGCGCGATGGTGGGCATTACCGGCTACTGCATGGGCGGCGCGCTGACACTGCTCGCAGCCGTGCACGTCCCGGAAGCCGACGCCGCCGCCACCTGGTACGGATTCCCTCCGCTCGAGTACATCGACGCGGCCAAGATCAAGGTGCCGGTCATGGGGCACTGGGCGACCCAGGATGCGTTCTTTCCGATCGCGCAGGTCGACGCGCTCGAGCAGAAGCTCAAGGCGGCCGGCGTGGCGTATACGTTCCACCGCTACAACGCCACCCACGCGTTCGCCAACGAAACCAATCCGCCCGTGCCCGTGAAATACGATCAGACGGCTGCCGAGACCGCGTGGACGCGGACGCTCGACTTCTTCCGGCAGCACCTCGGAGCGCCGCAGGCGGCGTAGACGGGGCGCTCCTGCCCCCCGCGATGCGCGCGGTGCTGCTGACGGCGCTCCTGGCCTGCGCGGCGGCTGCCGCGTTTGCGGTACAGATCCGGCACGAGATGGCCGACTTCGAGGTGTACCGCACCGCCGGCGCACGCGCCGCGGCCGTCGAGCCGCTGTACCGCGCGAGCGACGGCCACTATCAGTTCAAGTACTTCCCCGCGGTGGCGTTCCTCTTCGTCCCGCTCGCCGCCCTGCCCGCAACCGCGGCGAAGGCCGTGTGGTTCGCGCTCTCGGTCGCTCTGCTCGCCTCGTTCCTCGCGCTGTCGCTCGGCGCGCTCCCCGGGCGCGTGATGCCCTCCGCGCTCCTCGTGACGGCGACGATTCTGACGCTCGGCAAGTTCTACGCGCACGAGCTGACGCTCGGGCAGGCCAACCTCCTGTTCGGCGTGTCCGCCGTCGCCGCGCTCGCGCGCCTGCAGCGGAGCCGTGACAGCCCCGCCGGGATGCTGTTCGGCGCATCGGCCCTTATCAAGCCGTACGGCCTGGTCTTTCTGCCCTACCTCGTGGTGACGAGGCGCTTCCGCGCCGCCGGGGCCGCGGCCGGCGTGGTCGCGGTGGGCGCCGTGGCTCCCGCGCTGGTGTACGGCGTCGGGGGCAATCTGGACCTGCTCGCGGCGTGGGGGCGTGCCGTCGTCGAGTCGACGCCGGCGAACCTCACCAACCAGGACAACGTATCGATTGCGGCCATGTACGCCAAGTGGCTCGGCCCGGGACCCACGGCCGGCGGCCTGGCGATGGCGACGAGCCTGGGCCTCGTGGCGCTGTGCGGCGCCGTCGTCGCGATGCGCCCCGCCGGACACAGGACCACGGAATCGGCACTCGGGGCCCGGCCCGAGTACCTGGAGGTCGCGCTGCTCCTGACCGCCGTCGCGCTGCTGTCGCCGCAGGGGTGGGACTACGTCCTGCTGCTGTCGACGCCGGCCGTCATGCTGCTCGTCAACGCGCTGCCGGCCCTTCCCCGGGTGCTCCAGGTCGCAACCGCCGCCTGCCTGGCCGCAACCGGCCTGACCATCTACGACGTGATGGGTCGGGAGGCATACGGCCGGTTCATGGCCCTGTCGGCCCTGACGGTCGTGTACGGCGTGCTGATCGGGGTCGTGGTCTACATGCGCGCCAGGCACGTCCGGTAGCCCTTGGGGGCCAACGCCTCCGTGGTACTTGATTCCGATGGCTCGACTCGATTAGCCTACGACCACACGCAAGTACCGGTTTCAACCGCTCCAGGCCTTGGAGGTACGTCCGATGGCAGCGAAACTCTCGATTCTGGCTCTGACCGTCAGCCTGCTCTTTGTGGGAACGCCCGTGCGCGCCCACCACTCGTTTGCGGCCGAGTTCGACGCGAACCAGCCGATCACCCTTAATGGCACACTCTCCAAGATGGAGTGGGTGAACCCCCACGGTTGGATTTACATCGACGTGAAGTCGACCGACGGCAAGATGGAGAACTGGGCCATCGAAGCCGGCGCGCCGAACGCGCTGCTGCGTCGCGGTCTGCGCAAGACCGACTTCCCGATCGGTACCAAGGTCGTCGTGAAGGGGTTCCGCGCCAAGAACGGGTCGCCGACGGCCAACGGCCAGTCGGTGACGTTCGAAGACGGCCGCAACTTCTTCCTCGGCGCGTCCGACACCGGGACCCCGGAAGCCCGATAGGGACCTCGTGCGGACGTGGTCCAGCCCGCTGACGGCGGCCGCCGCCGTCCTGAGTGCGGCGGTGTCGCTGGCGGGGGTACCGGCGTCAGCCCAGACGCGCCCCGCCGCGGCGATACCGCGAGCTGCCGACGGCAAGCCGGACCTGTCGGGCATCTGGCAGGTGCTGCACACCAGCGCCTGGCTCGACATTCAGGACCACTCGGCGGAAAAGGACGTACCAGCCGGCCAGGGGATTGTCGTCGGTAACGACATCCCCTACCTGCCCGCCGCGCTCGAGAAGCGGAAGGCGAACTACGCCAGCCGCGGCACGGCCGACCCGGTGCTCAAGTGCTACCTGCCGGGCGTGCCGCGGATCACCTACATGCCGTTTCCGTTTCAGATCTTCCAGACACCGCAGACCGTCGGCATCCTCTACGAGTACGTGCACGCCGTCCGGGAGGTCCATCTCAACTCCGCACATCTCGAGGGGCCGATCGAGTGGTGGATGGGTGACTCGCGCGGCAAGTGGGACGGGGACACGCTGGTCGTCGACGTCAACAACTTCAACGACCAGACCTGGTTCGATCGCGCCGGCAACCACCACAGCGAGGCGCTGCACGTCGTGGAGCGATACTCCCTGCTCGACGCCGATCACCTGAGCTACGAGGCGACGATCGAGGATCCCAAGGTCTTCAGCCGGCCGTGGACGCTGCGCCTCGTCCTCTACCGGCACCGCGAGCCGAATTTCCAGCTGCTGGACTACGAGTGCCACGCGCTGGAATCAACCAACTGACGATTAGAACGTCAACCTGAACCCGAGCTGCAGGCGCCGCGCGAGGTTGCCGTCCGCGGGCTGCCCGTACTGCGCGTTGACCTCGTTCAACGTGTACGCGTTGTGGTTGCGGTGGTTGAACAGGTTGAACGCGTCGAGCATCCCCTCCGCTTTCACGCGACGGCCAATCGGGAACGTCTTCGACAGGCGGACGTCCACGCGGTGGAGCGGCCGGCCGACGAAGTTGTTCCGCGGCACGATTGAGCCGTCCGCGCGCAGACGGCTGAGGGTGGCCGAGCCCGTGTTGCGCCGATCGCCGCCGGAGGTCGTGGCGAAGCGCGCGCCGGAGCCGTAGAAGTACAGGCCGCTCGCCTGGAATCCCAACGGCAGCTCCCAGATGCCGTTGAAGACCGCGCGATGACGCTGGTCGGAAGTCGCCAGCCCATACTCCCCGCCGAGATCCGGCGCCACCGGAAACGACAGCGGTCCCATCACGCACCACGACTCGGCGTCCTCCCGCGTGCAGTCCACCGCGTATGGCAGCGGGTCGTCATCCCACAGACCGGCGAGGGTGTAGGTCGCCGAGAACTGGTAGTGGTCGCTCATCCGCTTGGTGAACGCGGTCTCGAGGCCGCGGTAATTCGACCGGCCGGTATTCACCGAGACGCCGGTGAGCCCCCAGCCTGGAATCGGCCGCCGCGACCGGTCGCTGAACGGATAGTTCACGCCGGTGGCGGGGTTGTACGACAGGTTCAGGTTGTTCAACGTCAGGCGCTCCTGGCGCGCGCCGTTGAAGTTGAAATCGGCCGTGATCGCCATCGTCCTGCCGATCTGCCGCTGGAGGCCGACCGACGACACCCAGCTGTACGGCATCTTCATGTGAGGGGTCGCAATCGCCGATCCGGTGCTCTGGTCGATGCCCGAGCGGCGCAGCTGATCGAGCGTCGGGACCGGCCCGTTGAACGGATTCGTCGCAAAGTCGGGGCGCCCGTCGTTGGTGACCTGCGCCACGAAGGTCGTGGCCGCCGACAGGCTGAACGAGGTCAGGTTGTTGACGACCTGCCCGTAGTACTTGCCGATGCCGCCGCGGATGACCGTCCGGTCGTCCACTGAATAGGCGAACCCGGCACGCGGCTGGAAATCGGTCCGGTCGTCGGGCCGTCCCGCTTTAAGGAGGGGGTACACCTCGATGAAGTTGGCGAACGAGTTCGGCTGCAGGTCGTACCGGAAGCCAAGATTCAGCGTCAGCCGCTGCGTCAGCTGCCAGTCGTCCTGGACCCAGGCGGCGACGGTGTTCCGGCGCGCCTGGCCACCGAATTCCCCGACCCCGATCTGGTACGAGCTGATAAACGGGTTGAGCGCGTTCAGGTTCCACGTATTCGGGTCGTTCCACACCGGAATGATCTGCTCGATGCTGGCGGGAGGCCGGGCGTTGGCGGCGTCATAGATACCCACACAGGGCCGGCAGTTGTACAGGTAGAAGAAGGTTCTCAGGTACTCGGCGCCTGTCTTCACATCGTGGCGGCCGCCGCGGTTGAACGAGTACGTGAAGTCGTCTCGGAGCGAGAGCACCTGCTGTCCGAGGGTCTGCGGCCAGTTGGTGTTGCTGTTGCCGAAGCTGTAGCCGTTCAGGTTGATGCGCGGGGCCCCGTTGGTCACGCCGGCGAGGCCGGCCTGCGGGTGGCCGGACCATTCCACGACACTCCGGTTCCGCTCGACGGCGCCCGTAAATCCGCCCTTGATTTCATTCAGGGCACGGTTGCTCAGCACGCGCGAGTACGTCGCGTACACCGTATCCGAACTGGCCACCGAATACCCCTGGGCGGACGGATGGACGGTCGCGCTGCTGGCGACGTTGTACGCCGGGTCCGTCCGGCGCCACTTGGTCCCACGCACCATCACGTGGGACGCCGCGCCCACCTGGAAATCGAGACGGGCGCCGCCGTTCCATTCGTGCACATCACGCGCCTGATCCACGTTGAACGACGGGTAGAGGCTGCTGTAGGTCACCGTCGACGGCTCGCTCTCGCGCTCGTAGAACGCGAAATAGTGCGCGCGATCGTGGACGATGGGCCCGCCGTACGTGCCGTTGAACCGCCGGTTCGAATACGGCAGCACGCGCTGCTGGATGAAGTCCGGCGCGTTGAAGCGATCGCTGCGGAAGATTCCGGAGAAGGTGCCGGCCGCGAGGTTGCTCCCCGACTTGGTCACCGCGTTGACGAGCACCCCGTTGGACCGTCCCTGCGAGGCGTCCCACCGGCTCGCCACGAACTGGAACTCGCCGATCGCTTCCTGCGTCACGCGGGGATTGGCGGCGCCGGCGCGGCCGTTGTTGGTCACCTGCTGCCCGTCCATGTTGAGCTGCATGTCGAAGCGGTTGCGCGCGGTCGGCCGGTTCGGGTCGTCGCCGTTCGATCGGTTGCCGGGCGCCAGCAGCGACAGCTCCAGCCAGTTCCCGCCGACCGTCGGCAGGTCCTCGGTCTGCCGCGGGTCGATGTTGCCGGCGAGCGTGGACGAGGTGGTCTGGATCAACGGGGCCTCGGCCGTGACGGTCACCGATTCCTGGACCGACGACGGCATCATCTGCGCGTTCACGGTGAGCGTCTGTCCGACGAGCGCCTCGAACCCCTGAGCGACGGTGGCAAAGCCTGCGAGCTCCAGCGTCACCTTGTACCGACCGACGCGCACCTGGATCCGGTAGCTGCCGCGCTCGTCGGTGACTCCGAGGAAGGTGTTGCCGGTGGCTTCGTGGACCGCGGTCACCGTCACGCCCGGCAGTACGCCGCCGGTCGCATCGGTCACGGTGCCGTTCACGGTCGCATCCTGCGCATGGCCGACCGCCGGTATCGCGGCCACGAGGGCCAACGTCATTACCAGGACAGCGAGAGGCTTGGTCATCGGATTGATCTCCCGGAAACTCGATCGTGTCTCGTGCGGCGCAAGTATAGGCTGTACGCCGTACCCGGGATAGACTCTTCCCAAGGAGATTGACATGCGCCATGCTCGTCTTCTGGTTGCCGTTGCGCTTGGCGGAGCGTTGTCTACCCATTTCTGGGTAGCGGTGGAGGCGCGGCAGGAAGCGCGCGAGCCCAGGACGATTGCCGGGTGCCCCGCCGACCCGGTGCCCTTCTACGCGTGCGCCACAGCCAAGATCGGCGCCTTCAATCCGCCGCGCACGCCCGACGGGACGCCGGACTTCCAGGGGTACTGGAACGCCAATCGCCAGGCGTTCAACATCGAGGCGCACGCCGCCGATTTTGCGTATCAGGGCGGCCCGACGCTCATCGTCGATCCGCCCGACGGCATGGTGCCGTATCAGCCGTGGGCGGCCGCCCGCCAGCAGGAGCGGGCCGACAAGACCCTCAATGCGCCATCCATCGAGTTCCTCGACCCGAACGCGCAGTGCTTTCTGCGCGGCGTGCCCCGCCAGATGTGGATGATGGACTACCAGTTCGTCCAGCCGGCCGGATCGCCGTTCGTGTTCACCCTCCACGAGCAGAACCACGCCTTTCGCGTAATCGCCACCGACGGGCGCCCGCACGTCGGCGCGGCCGTCAAGACGTGGATGGGCGATTCCCGCGGCCGCTGGGAGGGTACGACGCTCGTGGTCGAGACGACGAATCAGAACGGCCGTGAATGGCTCGACAACACGGGCAACTTCTACTCGGACGCGGCACGCATCACCGAGCGCATCACGATGGTCGATGCCGACACGCTGCTCTGGGAAGCGCGTATCGAGGACCCCGCTGTCTACACGCAACCCTGGACGATGGCGTTTCCGCTCAGGCGGACGAAGGCGCCGAATTTTCAGCTGATGGAATTCGCCTGCCACGAAGGGAACAGATCCCCGACGCTGCAGCTGAGGAGTCCCGGGAGCCGGTAGGAGAAGCGCGGCGGGTCCGCTTCGGGGGGACCCGCCCTACGTGCGTGGGCCGGGTCTGGCCGGCGCGTGAACCACGCGCGGCAGACCCGGCGCTTGTGTTACTGCGTTCCGGCCGCCGGCTTCAGCGTCACGCGCTGCACGCGCCAGTTGCCGAGCTCGCCGACGTACAGCTCGTTCTCGCTGCGGCAGTCGATCGAGTTGACCGTGCCGAATTCCTTGAGCTGCTTGCCCGCCCGTCCGAACTTCCCGACGATCCGGCCGTCGAGCGTCATCTTGATGATCTCGCCGTCGTAATCGAGGTTGTTCGGCGGATTCGAGTTCGAGACGTACATGAACTGCCGCGGCGCCGGCGTGATGCAGATCGCCCACGGCGACCCGACGTTGCGGTACTGCGTCTTGAAGTTGCCCTCGGCGTCGAACACCTGGATCCGCCGGTTGTCGCGATCCGCCACGTAGATGAGGCCGGCGGCGTCAATCGCGATGCCTTTCACGACCCGGAACTGTCCCGTCGCGGTACCGGTTGAGCCCCAGTTCTTGATCCACTTCCCGTTGCGGTCGTACTTGGCCACGCGCGAGTTGCCGTAGCCGTCCGCCACGTAGATATTGCCGGCCGAGTCCCAGGCCACGTCGGTCGGCCGGTTGAAGGTCTCGCCCGCCGCCCCCGCTCCGGGCGGCCCGCCGCGGCCGCCGCCGCCGCCGCCCTCACCGCCCTCGCCCCCGGCGCCACGGCCGCCCGCGGCCGGTGGCGCTGGCCGGTTCGGCACAAGTGCGTAGGTGTCGGCCAGCGTGTTCAACGGCGCGTTCGGCACGTTCATCGCTTCGGGCTTACGGCTCAGCACCATCTGAATCCGCCCGTTCGGGTCGAACTTGATGACCTGCGTCGACAGCTGATCCACGACCCAGACGTTGTCCTGGGGATCGACGCGCACCTGCTGCGCCTCGAGGAAGCCGTAGACCCCCTGCCCGATCTCCCGCACGAACTTGCCGGCGCGATCGAACTGGAACAGGCGCGAGCCCCCGTGGGAGACGTTCCGCGATCCGGCGACGGTGATCACGGGCGTCCCGGTGCGCGTGTAAATGAAGATGTCGCCCTTCGAGTTGGTCGCCACGCCCGCGGCTTCGCCCAGGTACAGGTCGGCCGGGAGCTGGATCGGGTCGACAGCGTCGTACGGAATCTCAGGAATGTTCAGCTGGGCCGAGAGCGTCGGGCTCAACGCGAGCGTCAACGCGATCAGGGCCGCCGGCAACAAGCGTCTCATGGCATCCTCTCCTAGCGGCTCGACGTGGTGGTCTGCTGCGGGCGCAGGCGGATCTTCTGCACGCGCCAGGCCGCGATCTCCCCCACGATCAACTCGTCGGGGTTGCGGCAATCGATCCCGTGCACCGTCTGGAACTGTCCGACCGCCTTGCCGGCCTTGCCGAACTTCCCGACGATCCGGCCGTCGAGCTCCATCTTGTAGATCTCGCCGGTGATCTCCCACGACGCCGCGGGGTTGGCATCGGGGTTCGAGTTCGACGAGTACAGATACTGATGCGGCCCCGGCGAGATGCACACCTCCCACGGGCTGCCGACGTTGTCATACATCGCCCGCAGCACCAGGTTATTGTCGAAGACCTGGATGCGCGCGTTGCCGCGATCGGCGACGTACACATTGCCCTGGGCGTCCACCGCGAGCGAGTGCGGCGTGTTGAACTGGTACGGCTCGGTGCCGCGCAGGTTGCTCCCCACCTTGCGGATGAACCGGCCGTTCTTATCGAACTTCACGACGCGGTGATTGATGTACCCGTCGGACACGAAGATGTTGCCCTGCGGATCCCAGCCGACGTCGGTCGGGCGCCCGAAGATGTACCGCTCGTCGGGCGGCGGGTCGCCCCGCGGCGTCTCGACGGCGCCTTCGACGGCCTCAGGCCGCCGGCCCAGCACCATCAGCACCTTGCCCTGAGGGTTGAACTTGATGATCATGTTCGTCCCCTCGTCCACGACCCAGACGTTGTCTTCGGAATCGACGCGCACCTTGTGCGCGAACTCGAACCCGTAGATGCCCGCGCCCCATTCCTTGACGAAAGTGCCGTTCTCGTCGAACTCGAACAGGCGGGTGTCGTCGCGCCGGTGGTACGCCCAGATATGCCCCTTCGAGTTCCTGGCGACCCCCATGGTCTCGCCCAGGTACACGTCGGGGGGCATCTTTATGAAGTTCGGCACCGATTCAAACGGGATTTCCGGAACGTTTTCGGCCTTCGCCTTGGTCTGCGCAAAGCCAGCCGCTGAGATTGCAAGGACCGCGAGGGCCACGCAACCGGTCATCAATCGCTTCATCTGAGGCCTCCACATGCGGCAAAAGTATATACTGCGGCCGCTCCGCCCGCTGCGTCCAAATTACCCGCCACCGGCCCTGACGCCTACATCGCCGACATCGCCTTGGCGAGGCCCTTTTTCAGGTCTTCCGCGTTCATCACCGGGATGAGCTCGATCGCCGCGTTCAACCCCATGAAGAACGGCTCGACAATGGAGGGGATGTCGCTGACATCCTTCATGTCGACGACGAGGAGCCCCGTCCGCAGGCCGCGGTCGGCGAAGAAGTAGGCGGCTTCGGGCTTCAGCCGGTCCAGCGCGTTGCCCATGATCTTCGGCAGGGTACCGTCGGCGATGCCCTTGTTGCCAGCTTCCACAGGAATCGTGATTCGAATCATCGTTCTCATCGAGCGTCCTCCCTGACAGCTATCGGCGCGGAGTCTACCTCATCCGGGCTGCCGGAGGCACCGCAGCCGCGAGACAGCAGCGCGCTACGACACGAATGTCTCCGTGGTCCCCGTCAGCGCGCTCCCCTGCGGCGGCCGCCAGAGGGCGACCTCGTCGAACGTCCGCGCCAGCGCGATATCCCGGGCGGTGACGCCGCCAGCGCTGTGCGTTGACAGCGCCACGCCGACGCGCCGGTACGTCACGGTCAGATCGGGATGGTGATCGGCGGCCTCGGCGACGAAGCCAATCGCGTTCACCAGCATCAGCGTAATCGGCCACCCCCCGGTCTCATACACGCGGCGAATCGCGCCGTCCGCGTACCGCCATCCCTGCAGCGTGCGGAGCGCGTCGGTCATCTGCGCGTCGGTGTAGGGAGTCTCCTTCGTGCCCATAGCGTGCTCCTCCGCCGGGTCCGCTCCGCGGCACCCGGCCTACGTACCGAGAGTCATCCGATACGTCGCCGACTGCCCGGCGCTCTCTTCGACTTCCATTTCGATCGCCGTCAGCCCGCC
>JACQZV010000200.1 GCA_016213695.1 Acidobacteriota bacterium
AGGATCCCGAAATTCTCCGCGCCCTCCGGACCGTGGCATCGCCCGCAGTAGATCCGGTATTGGGCCTCCCCGCGTGCGACCGTTGAAGGCGCCGCGGTCGCCGGCGGCGGCGCGAGCGGCCGTGACGGCCGCGGCGCGACGGGCGGAAGCGCCTCCGAGCGGCCGAGCGCGAAGACGAGGAGACGGGAGATATTCGGCAGGCCGTTCCCCTTGGCATTGGCCCGCGCGCCCGACATGGCCCACGACCCGCCGGTGCCGACCGTGATGGCCACGTATTGCACGCCGCCGGCCAGGTAGGAGATCGGCGCGGCAATGACACCTGTCTGCGTCGGAGCCGACCAGCGCTCGGCGCCGCTCCTCGCGTCGAGCGCCATGAACTCGCCGGTGCCGGTCCCCTGGAACACGAGCCCACCCGCCGTGGACAGCACGCCGCCATTGGCGGCGCCTTCACGATCGACGCGCCACACCTCGCGCTGGCTGACAGGGTCCCACGCGATCAGCCGGCCGCCGACGGTGGCCAGCGTCGCCTGAGTCGTCTGCGTCGCCGCGGCTCGCGCGCCCGGACCCGCGGGCGCGCCGGCCCTGCGGACGCCAAGGTTGGTCGTCAGCGGGGAGGGCGTGAAGGCGTCGTCATGCGCGAAGGTGTAGTTGCCTCTGTGCACCGGCAGGTAGACGAGCCCGGTCTGCGGACTGAACGACATCGGGTGCCACGTGTGCGCGCCGTTGGGATTCTGCAGCGAGAGAAACGGCTTGCCGGTTCTGTAGAAACGCGCCTCCGCGGTCTCGACCGGCCGGCCGGTCTTCATGTCCACGTGGGTGGCCCAGCTGATCTCGGTGAAGTTCTTGGCCGAAATCAGCTCGCCCGTTTTCGCGTCGAGCACGTAGAAGAAACCGTTCTTCGGCGCCTGCATCACCACCCGGCGCATCGCGCCGTTCAGAGGCAGGTCGGCCACGATGATGTGCTGGGTCGCAGTGTGGTCCCATGACTCGCCGGGCGAGGTCTGATAGTGCCAGACGTAGGAGCCATCGTCTGGATCGAGCGCGACGATGGAGGCGAGGAAGAGGTTGTCGCCTTTGCCTTCACTGCGGATCAGGTGGTTCCACGGCGAGCCGTTGCCGACGCCGACGTAGAGCAGGTCGAGCTCGGGGTCGTAGGCCATCGAGTCCCACACGGTCCCGCCGCCGCCGAGCTTCCACCACTGGCCGCTCCACGTCTTGGCGGCCATCTCGAGGGCGGGGCTCTCGAAGCCGTCAGCGGGATTGCCCGGCACCGTATAGAAGCGCCACGCCAGCGTCCCGGTCTCCGCGTCGTACGCCGACAGGTATCCGCGCACGCCGAATTCCGCGCCGCCGTTGCCAATGAGGACCTTGCCCTTCACGACGCGCGGGGCGCCGGTGATCGTGTATGGCTTTGTGCGATCGATCGTGTTGACGTTCCAGAGCTCGCCTCCGGTGGCGGCGTCGAGCGCAATCAAGCGGCCGTCGAAGGACCCGACAAACACCTTGCCCTGCCACACGGCGACGCCGCGATTGACGACGTCGCAGCAGGCGTTGACGGCCCAGTCGCCCGGCACCTTCGGGTCGTAGGCCCACAACGGCTTGCCGGTGGCCGCGTCATAGGCCTTCACCTTGCTCCACGCCGTGGTCACGTACAGCACGCCGTCGACCACGAGCGGCGTGGCCTCCTGACCGCGGCGCGTATCGAGATCCGCGAACCACGCCAGGCCGAGCTTCCCGACGGTCTCTGTGGTGATCTGATCGAGCGGACTGAACCGCTGCTCGCCGTACGTGCGGCCGTGGGACATCCACTGGCCCGGCTCGGCGTCGGCCGCCGTAAGACGGGCGGCGGTGACGGCGGCGGTCCCTGTGGCGGCCGCCTCGTTGGTGGCGGGCTGACTGGAAGAGCTGCAGCCCATCGCCGCGACGGCGGTCAGCGCCAGTCCGGACACACATGCTCGTGCTCGCTGGACCATGGCGATCTCCTTCCGGTTGCGCCGGCGGTTTCCGGCGCGGGCTGAAGTGTAATGCCTTTCGGAAAGCCGGTGTGGCACGCGCCTGACCAGACAGCCAGGCTCAACTCGAGGGGACAGAGCCAGGCCGGTATGCAATCTCCGGGAATGTTTTGAGAACGTTCCGGTCAAGTGTGACGAGAGGTAGGCCGCGCTGCACGGCGAGTTCCACGAACAGCGTGTCGTAGACCGCCGCGCCGCTAGGCGTGCCTGCTCTCCCTTCGTCATCGTGCCTCCGCTCCAGGCTGACAAGCCTAAAGAGGAGAGCTGGATGTGTCACCCTAGTCCTGCCAACGTGCTGTTCGAGGACGGCCCGCACTTCCTGCTCCATCGAGCGACGGTTTCGGCGGGCCAGGGTCTTGAGCGATTTCACAACTTTGACAGGGACGTTTCGGACGGTCAGGGTTGCCATTGGCACCTCGTGCTAGTGCTAGCATTCGGATGGGCTGCCTCACAAGCGCGGGGTACCTTAATCACGTGATCATCTATCTCGGCATGCGCATCGACGCCCTCACCGGGCTCAGCCTGCGGTCTGCGCCGATGAGCGAGGAGGAGCGGTACGAGCGCTGATACCTCACGAGGCTGTACTGCGACATGCTGATCCTGGTCGCGGCCGCCGCGCTGATGGCCTCGACGCTGGCGGGAGTCACCGGCTTCGGCGGCGCCGCCGTTCTCCTGCCGGTGCTGGTGCTCGCCTTCGGCGTGCGCGACGCGGTACCCATCCTCACCGTGGCGCAGCTCATCGGCAATGGCAGCCGCGTGTGGCTCAACCGGAGCGAAATCGATTACCGGGTGGTGGCGTGGTTCGCGCTCGGCGGCGTTCCGCTCGCCCTGGCCGGCGGACTGCTGTTCGCCCAGGCGCCGCTGACAGGCCTGACCCGGCTGCTCGGCGTCTTTCTCCTGCTGGTGGTGGCCTGGCGGCGGTTGCGGCCCCGGACCACCACGCGGGTGCCGCTGCGGGCGTTCGCGGCCGTCGGCGCCGCCGCCAGCTTCCTCTCGGCGCTGCTCGGCAGCGTGGGGCCGCTCATGGCGCCGTTCTTTCTGGCGTACGGGCTCGTGAAAGGCGCCTACATCGGCACCGAAGCGCTCTCCACCGTCGTCATGCACGTCGTGAAGCTCGCGGCCTACCGCAGCGCCTCCGTGCTCCCTGACGCGAGTATCCTGACCGGGCTCGCCATCGGACCGCTCATGGTGGTCGGCTCCTGGACGGGCAAGCGCATCGTCGATCGCCTTCCCGAGCGGGTGTTCGTGCTCCTCATCGAGGCGACGATGACGGCGGCGGGACTGCTGTTTGTGATTCGCGGCCGATGACACCCGGCACTATCTTCGGGGGAACCGGGCGCAGCCGTTCGAGACCTGCAATCTGGATCGCCGGGCCGGCCTGGCGGAGGAGATGACATGCGAATCGGCCTGTGGATCACGATCGCGACACTCGTTGCCGTCATCAGCCTGCCGTCGCGCGCGCTGGCCGCGCGGGACGTGCCGGTGCTCGGCCCGGGGCTCCACACGCAGACGCTGGAGCGAGAGGGGCGTCCGGCGATCGGCTACGCGATCGTGGTGCCGCCCGGCTACACGCGCGCGACGAAGGCGCCGCTCGTGCTCGCGCTGCACTTCGGGGTACAGGGAGGACCGAGTCTCTTTGCCGGCCGCGATCTGGTGCAGTTGCTCGTCGGGCCCGCGCTTGCCGAGCTCGGCGCGATCATCGTCGCGCCCGACGCGCTGAACGGCGGCCCGTGGGAGACGCCGCAGAACGACGAAGCCGTGCTCGCGCTGGTCGACGCCGTGATGGCCAGCTACGGCATCGACCCGAAGAAGGTGATCGTGACCGGGTACAGCATGGGCGGCGCGGGTGTGTGGCACTTTGCGGGCGCCTACCCGGATCGCTTCGCCGCGGCGGTGCCGGTGGCGGGACGTCCCCCGGCGGCGGCCGGCTCGTGGCGCGTCCCGGTGTTCGCCGTCCACTCGCGCGGCGACCGCGTCGTCCCCATCGGCCCGACCGAGCAGCGCATCGAGGAACTGAAGCGCGCCGGTGTGAAGGCAGACCTCGTCGCGCTCGACAGCCCCACGCATTACCAGACGAGCGCGCACGTCCAGGGACTCCGGCTGGCGGTGCCGTGGCTCCGCCAGTTGTGGAAGTAAGGCGCGGCAGGAGGGATCCGCGAGGTAGATGCGGTGGGTCACTCCGACGCCGCGGGAAGGTCGAAGTAGAAGACGGCGCCGCCGGTCGCGGCGTTGCGGTAGCCGATGCGGCCGCCGAGCGAGTCGATGATGCCGTAGCTCACCGACAGGCCGAGACCCGTGCCCTGCCCGACGGGTTTGGTGGTGAAGAACGGTTGAAAGAGTCTCGCCTCATGCTGGGCGTCCACGCCGGGGCCGGTGTCTTCGACTTCGAGAATCACGCGGCCGCCCTCGTCCCGCGTGCGCAGCGTGATGCGGCCGGGCTGCCGGCCGGACAGCACGATCGCCTGCTCCGCGTTGACGACGAAGTTGAGGACCACCTGCTGGAGCTCCGCCTGGACGGCGAGGACATATTGCGCGGCGGCGTTCTCGATCCGCAGCTCGATGCTCTCCGATTCGAGCCGGCGCTGGCGCAGCTCGGCCACCGACTGAATCACGTCGCCGAGACTGAGGGGCGCCGCTTCGCCGGCCTGCTGCCGCGCGAACATCGCCAGGTTGCGGATGATGGCGCACGCCCGGGCGCTCTCCTTCTGAATGAGGACCAGATCGCTCTTGACCGATTCGGGCAGATTCGTCTGCATCTGCAGCAGCTCGGAGAAGCCGAGAATCGCCTGCAGCGGGTTGTTGATTTCGTGCGCGACACCCGACACGAGCTGGCCCACCGCGGCGAGCCGCTCCTGGCGGATGACCTGGCGCTGGAGCGACTGCACTTCCTCGCGCATCCGCCGTTCCTCCGCCATCTGGGCGTCGAGCTCGGCGCGCGTCTCGTTGAAGCGCCGCACCATCTGATTGAATGCCGTCTGCAGGCCGGCAAACTCGCGGGTCGCCATCGGCCGCTCATCGATCAGGCTGAAATCTCCCGCTCCGATCCGCTGCGCCGCCGCCTCCAGGTGGGCCACCGATCTGGTCAGCCGGCGCGAGACAACGAACGCCACGAGGACCCAGCCGCCCAGGACGACGCCGAGCGCCGGCAGCGCGCGGGCCCACAGGAGGACCGCCCGATCGAAGGCCACCGACGTCGGAATCCCCACCGTCACGATCCAGGGGCCGCCGGCCACCATCGCCTGACCGAACATCCGCCGCACGCCGTCGATGCTGTCGCGCGGCGACGGCGGCAGCGGGGCGTTGTCGAGATCGAACGCGATGACCCGGCCGACAAGGTGCTCGCGATCCGGGTTGCGCGCCAGGACGCGACCGTTCTTCTCGAACAGCGCGATGAGGGAACCCTCGGGCAGCAGCAGCGACTCCCGAAACGCGTCCTGCAGCAGCTGCGGATCGATGTAATAGACCAGCACGCCCGGCGAACCGCGGTCACCGGCCTGCACGGGGTACGCCACCGCGACGTACGCGAGTCCCGACGGCGCCGTCTGGAGCGGCGTGACGACCCGCCCGCCTGTTCGAAGGACCTCCTGTGCCAGTTGCAGTCGGGCATCGACGACCTGGGCCGGCGAGCCCCCGCTCGCGACCACGCGGCCGTCGCGATCGATGAGCTCGAGATCGACCAGCGAGGGACGCTGCAGCCGCTGCGGCCCCAGCAGGCTGGAGGCAGCCGGGCTCAGGGTCTGCACCGCCGGATGGCCGGAGAGATTGCGGGCCATGCGGTCGAGCCCGGTCAACTCGCGCTCGACAGCTGCCGCAGTTCGACGCGCGGTCCCTTCGGTCAGCTCCGTCAGCTCGTCAACGGTCTCCCGGTACTCCTCGATTCCAAGCCACGCGGCCGCGGCGAAGATCGGAGCGAGCAACAGGAGAATGGCGACCAGCAGCTGCCGCCGGAGGGGTTGTGCGGAGGCCTTCACCATCAGGGGTGGGACGAATATTAGTCGGAGTCCGGCCCCGAGTATCGGCTCAGCAACGGGTCAGCGATACTTGCCTGTGCAAAACCGGCGGCACGGAGCACGCAGCTGTCGCACTGTCCGCACGGCCGGCCGGCCGGACCGGGGTCGTAGCAGCTGTGCGTGAGGCCGGAATCGAGGCCGAGGGCCTGCCCCGTGCGGATGATGTCGGCCTTGCCGAGCGTCAGCAGCGGCGCGTGCACGCGGAATGTCCCGCCGCCGACACCGCGCGCGGTGGCCAGCGCAGCCAGCCGCTCGAACGCCGCAATGAACTCCGGACGGCAGTCGGGGTATCCGGAGTAGTCGAGGGCATTCACGCCGATGACGATGTCGCCGGCGCCCAGGGTTTCGGCCCAGGCGAGCGCGAGCGAGAGGAACACCGTGTTGCGCGCGGGCACATAGGTCGACGGAATGTCCGGCGTGTCGAGGGGGCGGTTTTTCGGAACCGGCGCGCTCGTGGTCAGCGAGGACCCGCCAAACACCGACAGATCGACGTCGAACTCGACATGCTGCTCGACGCCGAGCCGCGCCGCCACCGCGCGGGCAGCCTCGATTTCGCGGACGTGCCGCTGGCCGTAGCGCACCGTGAGCGCGAACAGCCGGAAGCCTTCCGCCTGCGCGATCGCGGCGGCGGTGTAGGAATCGAGGCCGCCGCTCAGGAGGACTACGGCGTCTGACATCGTCTTTGGTCTCTGGTCTTTGGTCTTTGGTCTCTAGTCTGCACGAAAGACCAAAGACTAGAGACCAGAGACCTTCATACACCCCGAGTGCCCGGCTCCCAGATGTACTTGTGGAGCTGGAGCTGCACGCGCGCGGGCAGCCGGTCCGCGAGCACCCACTCCGCGAGGGGACGCGGATCGAGCGCCCCATGCACGGGCGACAGATGGATCGCCGCCGCACGCTCGCGGAGGCCGCACCGGCCGATGACGTCGCGCGCGAACTCATAGTCGGCGCGGTCCCTGACAACGAACTTCACCTCGTCGTGCGCCCGGAGACGGTCGAGATTGGTCCAGTCGTTGCGGCCGGCCTCCCCGCTGCCGGGGCATTTGACGTCAAGAATCGTGACCACGCCGGCGGGCACGCGGGCGGTGCTCCGGTGGCCGCCCGTTTCGAGCAGCACGGTCCGGCCCCGGTCGAGCATCGCCTGCATCAGCGGATACACGTCGTCCTGGAGGAGCGGCTCGCCGCCGGTGACTTCGACCAGCGGACAGTCGAGACGCTCCACCTCAGCCAGCACCTCGTCGAGCGAGCGCTTCTCTCCCTCGTAGAACGCATACGGCGTGTCGCACCAGGAGCAGCGCAAATCGCAGGCGGTGAGCCGCACGAACACGCAGGGGCGGCCCGCATAGGTCGACTCTCCCTGAATCGAATAGAAGATCTCGTGAATCGTCAGCAATCTCTTTATTATCGTCTCCGGTGCCATGAACGTACACGTCGGCACGTCAGGCTGGAGCTACCCGGCCGGCCAGGGCACGTGGAACGGCCTGTTCTATCCCGCGACCCGGTCGACGCGCGCGGGCAAGGGCCGCTTCGACGAGCTGCGCTACTACGGGGAGCACTTCGACACGGTCGAGGTGAACAGCACGTTCTACGGCCAGCCGCGCGCCGAGATCGCGGCCGACTGGGTGCGCCGGACCCCGGCCGGTTTCGTCTTCTCGCTGAAGCTGTACCAGAAGTTCACGCACCCGAAGATGTTCCGCGAGACGGCGCTCAGGTCCGCTCCCGGCTCGACCGGGGCGCTGCTCGACCTGCTCGCGCGCGTCACGCCGAGCGACATCGACGACTTCCGGGCCGGGATCGAGCCGATCGCGGCGGCCGGCAAGCTGGGCGCGCTGCTGGCGCAGTTCCCGCCGAGCTTCACGCGCACGGATGCGTCGCTCGAGTACCTGGCGCGCCTGCTGCGCGCGTTCGGCGGCTACCCGGTGGCCGTCGAGCTGCGGCACCGGAGCTGGAGCGACGCCGTCGGCGACACGCTGGGGCTGCTGAACGGGTTCCAGGCGGCGTGGGTGCAGATTGACGAACCGAAATTCCGGTTCTCCATCCGTCAGAACCAGCTGCCGAACATCACCGGCTTCTACTACATGCGGCTGCACGGCCGGAACGCGGCCCAGTGGTGGCGGCACGACACGCGCGACGATCGCTACAACTATCTGTACTCGGCCGAGGAGCTGAAGGAGTTTTCCGGCACGGCGGCGGCCGCCGGGGAGCTGGTGAAGAAGGCCTACCTCTACACGAACAACCACTTCTCGGCCAAGTCGGTGGTCAACGCGGTGATGCTCAAGGCCCAGCTCGGACAGCCGATCGAAGGGGCCTATCCGCCGGCGCTGGTGGACCGCTATCCCGAGATCCGGGACCTCGTGTCCACCGCCGCTCCACAAGCCACGGAGTCACGGAGACACGGAGCGAGGTTGATCTAGAAACGTCTCAGGGCTTGACCGTGACTTTCCTGATGACGTCGTTCAGCGCGAGCTTCCCGACGACGTCCATGCCGGAGGTGACCTGGCCGAACACGGTGAACTGGCCGTCGAGCTTCGGCTGCGGCGCCAGCGTGATGTAGATCTGGCTGTCGGCCAGCCGCGGATCGCCGGGATGGGCTGCCGCCACCGCGCCGAGGCCGTGCCTGCGCTTCGGGTTCATCTCGCCGACCCCGATCGACCGCCCGCTGCCGCCCGATCCCCAGCGATCGCGCTTGGTCATGTCGCGCGACTGGGGGTCGCCGAACTGCACGACAAAGCCGCTGACGACGCGGTGGACGCGATGGCCGTTGTAGAAGTTGCGCTTGGCGAGCGCCACGATGTGCTCGACCGTCTTCGGCGCCTCGGCCGGATAGGTCTGGATCTGGAACGTGCCTTTCGCTGTCTCGACGACGAGGACGGGGCCCGCTCCGGCGGGTGTCTTCGCCGACCCCTGCGCGCCGACGTCTCCAGCCAGCGGCAGCATGAGCACCGCCGCACACACCGCCGAGCGGACACCCTTCATGTCGTGCTCCTCCGGACACCAATTCTTGGACATTCGGCGCGGATGACGCAATCCCCGCAGCGCGGGTGCACGGGGCGGCAGACGTTCTGCCCCCAGGTGACGAGGTACAGGTTGATGTACGGCCACCAGCGCCGGTCGGTCGCGCGATAGAGCGCCTGCTCGGTGTCGTCCGGCGTCGAAGTGGCCACCCACCCGAGCCGGTTCGAGATGCGGTGCACGTGGGTGTCGACGCAGATGTTCAACCGGCTCCCAAAGCCCAGAATCAGGACGAGGTTCGCCGTCTTGCGGCCCACGCCAGGCAGCATCAGCAGCTCGTCCAGCGTCGATGGCACCTTCCCGTCAAAGCGGTCCACGAGCATCCGGCAGCACGTCTTCAGGTAGCGCGCCTTGTAGCGGTAGAAGCTGACGGGATAGATCAGCCGTTCGATCTCGCGGACGGACAGCGCGGCCATCGACCGCGGCGTGCGGGCCCGTCTGAAGAGCCTCGTCGAGGCCGCGTGGGTGGTGGCGTCCTGCGTGCGCGCGGAGAGGATCGTCGCGATGAGAATCCGGAACGGGTCGTCGGCCTGCTCCTCCGAGATCTTCTCGACGGCCGGCAGCTCGAGTCCGGTGATGGCCCGCGCCAGCGCGCGCATGACGCGTTCGACGGTGCGCGGCGGCGGTCTGCGTGCGGTCACGACAGGTCTTTGTTGGTGTAGTCCGGGAGAAAAGCCGTGGCGACGATGCTGATGACCGCCGAGACGAAGATGAACCAGGCAATCGGCCAGCCCGACATGTACGTGCTGAGCAGCCACGTGGCGATGAGCGGCGCGGGGCCGCCGGCAAAGACGGAGGCGAGCTGATAGCCGAGCGACGCGCCGCTGTAGCGCAGCCGGCCTGGGAAGCACTCGGCGATGAGCGCGGCCTGCGGTCCGTACATCGTGTCGTGCGGAACGAGCGACAGCGCCACGGCCAGAAACACCAATCCGGGCCTTCTGGTGTTCAGCAGGGCGAAGTAGATGAACCCGAACGCCGCCGTCAGGACCGCCCCGAAGGTGTACACCTTCTTGCGCCCGATGCGATCGGAGAGGTGGCCGAAGAGCGGAATCATCACGAACGAGAGCGCGGAGGCGGTGAGCAGGCCGACGAGCAGAAAGTCTCGGTCGAGGTGCAGCGTGGCGGTGCCGTACGCGAACACGAACGCCGTGAACAGGTAGAACGGCGCCTGCTCCCCCATGCGGCACAATGCCGTCAGCAGAATGTCCTTCGGCTGCCGCCGGATCACCTCGAGGGTCGGTGCGCGTTCGACTCGCTTCTCGGCAACGAGGCGGACGAACACGGGAGTTTCCTGAATGCCAAGGCGGATGTAGAGCCCGACGCCGACCAGGACGATGCTGAGCAGGAAGGGAATCCGCCATCCCCAGTCGAGGAACCGATCGCCCGACAGCGCGCTGAACGCGAGCACCGCCAGATTGGCGAGGAACAGTCCGGCCGGCACCCCGAACTGCGGCCACGAGGCGATGAAGCCGCGGTGCTTCGCCGATTGCGCCCACTCCATCGACAGCAGGACGGAACCGCCCCACTCGCCACCGACGCCCACGCCCTGCACGAACCGGAGGATCGTCAGGATCACCGCGCCCCAGATGCCGATCCGCTCGTAGCCTGGGACGAGCGCGACCAGAAACGTCGCGATTCCCATGAGCAGCAGCGAGGCAATGAGCGTCGACTTGCGGCCGATGCGATCGCCGTAGTGGCCGAAGATCGCCGCGCCGATGGGACGGGCCACGAACCCGACGGCATAGATGCCAAAGGCCTCGAGCGTGCCGACCAGCGGATCCGACCGCGGGAAGAACAGGCGCGCGAACACGAGGCCGGTGACCGTGCTGTAGAGGAAGAAGTCGTACCACTCGATGGCGGTGCCGACCGTGCTCGCGAGCACGGCGCGCCGCAATTGCACGCGGTGCTCCCGGGCGGAAAGGGTCGTGGTCACGGCACGGGCGTGAGCGGCGGCTCGCCGGTGAGCACGGCAATCACGTTGCGCGCGGCCAGGTCGGCCATCGCCGTCCGCGTCTCCGTCGTGGCGCTGCCGAGGTGCGGCGCCAGGACGACCTGTTCGAGCCCCATCAGGTCGGCGTGCACTTCGGGCTCGCGCTCGTAGACGTCGAGCGCGGCGCCCGCGATCAGGCGGTTCTTCAGCGCCCACGCGAGCGCCGCCTCGTCAATGACGGGTCCCCGCGTGGTGTTGATCAGGTACGCCGTTCGCTTCATCCGCGCCAGTTCCGGCTGGCCGATCAGGTGGCGCGTCTCGGGCGTGAGCGGTACGTGCAGCGACACGACGTCGGAGGTCGACAGCAGGCGATCGAGCGGGATGCCGGCGTCCCGGCGCGAGGTGTGCGCGATCGTCATCCCGAACGCGGCGGCGCGCGCCGCCACCGCCCGCCCGATGCGCCCGAACCCGATGATGCCGAGCTGCCGCCCGCCAAGCTGCATGCCGAGGAGCTGATCGAGCGCCCACCCGTGCCAGTCGCCGCGCCGGATCATCCGCTCGCCCTCCCCGAGCCGTCGCGTGACGGCGAGCATGAGGGCCATCGTGAAGTCGGCGGTCGCGTCGGTCAGGATGTCGGGCGTGTTGGTGACGACGATCCCGCGCGCGCGCGCGGCGGCCACGTCGATGTTGTTGTAGCCGACGCCGACGTTCGCAATGACACGCAGGCCGGCGCCCGCCTCGATGACGGCGCGGTCGACCGAGTCGGTGATGAGCGAAATGAGCGCGTCCTTGCCTGCCACGGCGGCGACGAGCGCCTCGTGGGTCATGCCGCCGTCGCCCTCGAACCGCTCGACATCGCAGGCCGCCTCGAGCCGCGCGACCACAGATGAGGGGAGCCTGCGTGTAAGAAGAACGGATCGTGTCAATGCCCGAGCGATTGGCAGTAGCCGCAGTGCGTGCACATGACCGCGGGTTCGATGATGCAGGGGCCGTCCACGTCGGACCCGGTCTGCACGGTCAGCATGGCGTGGCTCGGGTGCGGGCGCCGCACGGCCGGCGGCGCCGGG
>JACQZV010000034.1 GCA_016213695.1 Acidobacteriota bacterium
CTCCTGGCGGCGTTCGAGTCGGCGCTCGAAGAAGTCGGCCCGCCGCTCCGGCCGTACTTCCAGGAAGTCGCCGGGCGCATCCGGCTTGGCGACGATCCACGCAGCTCCGTGAGCGATCTCCAGAAACACGTTCCGCTCGAAACATTCCGGCTGTTTGCCACGTCGCTGGCGATTCACTGGGAGGTCGGCGGCAGTCTCGCGACCACGCTGTCAACCGTGGGACAGACGGTTCGCGATCGCATCGAGCTGTCCAGGCGCGTTCGCGCCCAGGGCGTCGAATCGCACGCCTCGGTCGCCGTCGTGCTGGCGATTGCGTACATCCTGGCGTTTCTGATGTGGCGCACGAACCCGGATCGGCTCGAGGCGTTTGTCAGCAGCAGCATCGGGACGGTCATCGTCGCCGCCGTCATCACGCTGCAGGCGATTGGGCTCATGTGGATGGCGCGCCTGAATCGAAGCGCCTTTTGACAGCACGAAGGACATGCTGAATGCCATCGGGATGCTGATCGTGGCCGCGGCCCTGGGTCTGGCCTGCGTGACGGGCAGGAGCTGGAGCGTGCGGCGCCGCGCCTTGATTCGCCTCTACGCCATGGACGATCACCGCGCTGCCGCCCCCGGACCGGCAGGCCGGGACGCCGCTCTCGGGCGGTGGCTGGCCCGCTCGGGCTATCGCCGGCCGAACGCGCAGGCCCTGTTTGTGGCGGCCACCGCCGCCTGCCTGGTCGTCGGCTTCGCGATCAGCCAGGCCTACCGGCAGCTGGTGTTCCGGCCGCTTCTCGATGCGGTGTCGAATGTGCCTGGCAGCGCGGGCGATATGCTCGCGCTGGTGCTGCAGGGCGGTCCGTGGATTCTGTTTGTCCTGGCCGTGTTCGTGCCGACGCTGCTCGTCCGCACGAGGCGCCGATCGCGGGTGCGCGCAATCGAGCAGGACCTGCCGCTGGCGCTGGAGTTATTCGCCACGATGGCGGAAGCCGGGCTCGGATTCGATGCCGCCCTCGCCAACATCGTGAAGGCGCAGGGCCTCGATCGTCCGCTCGTCACGGAATTTGTCGGCTTTCAGCACGACATGCTCGCGGGCATGCCGCGCGCGCAGGCGCTGCGCCAGCTCGCGCACCGCGTGGACGTCCCGTCGCTGACCAGCTTCACGTCCGCGCTGATCCAGGCCGAGCACGTGGGCGCGAGCATGGCCGAGACGCTGCAGCATCAGGCGGTCGACCTTCGCCAGCGCCGGCGCGAGAACGCCCTGCTGCAGGCGCAGGCGCTGCCCGTGAAGCTCGTCTTTCCCCTGGTCGTCTGTTTTCTTCCGGGCATCTTTGTCTCAACCCTGGCGCCCGTGCTCTTCCAGATGGTGCAGGTCGCCAACAGCGTGGTGCGTTCCGGCCGATGAAGGCTACCCGATGACGTCACAGCGACGATGGCGCGGCGGACTCGCCGCCATACTGATGATGACGAGCGCATGCGCGAGCGCGCCGCTCGTGCGTCAGCAGTGCTACGACCCGGACGCACAGCTTGCCAGGCTGATGACGCCGTACGAGGCGCTGCGGACGCAGGGATGCGGCGCCGCGACAGGAGACGGCCGGCCCGGCGAGTGTGACGGGTTCAAGCAGGAGATCGCACGGCTCGGCGTCGTGTGCCCGGGACACGCGCCGACGCTCATGGCGAATGCGGTCATCGCCTACGACGACCAGCAGCCGGCCGAGTCGCAGGCGCTGCTCGACATCATCCTGGCGCAGCCCCGGCCCTATCCGGACGCCGCAGCCCTCCGCGCCCGGATCGCCATCGAAGAAGGCAACCTGCCGTTCGCGCGACGGCTGCTCGAACAGCACATCAGGCTGGTGCCCGATCATGCGGGCCTGCACGAAACCTACGCGGCGGCGTTATACCTCGACGGGCAGCTCCCGGAGGCCAGAACGGAGCTGACCAAGGCAGGAGCCCTTGGGGCGCCGAGGTGGCGGATTGCGTATCACCTCGGTCTCATCGAGGAAGCATCGGGCCGCGGCGATGACGCGAGCGCGCTCTATGCGGAAGCGCTGACCGGGAATCCAGGGTGGGCGCCGGCGGAATCCCGCCTCAGGGCGCTGCGCGCAGGACAGAATCCCGCGCGGTAACGCGGCCGACGGGATCACGTACCCGCGACGGTGATCGTCTTGGACGCCGTGGCCACCTGGCCGCGCGAATTCGTCACCGTCAAGCTGACGGTGTACGTCCTCTCCTGCGAATAGCGGTGCGTCGGTGTCACTCCGGACGCGGAGCTGCCGTCTCCGAAGTCCCAGGCATAGGTCGCGTCGGTCGCGGTCGACGAGGAGGCGTTGAAGTAGACCGTGTCACCGACGTGCGGATCGGTTGGGGAGAACACGAAGCCCGCAGAGCCGGCCGGCAGCGTCGTGGACACCGTGATTTGACGGGTCGTCGTCGCCGACAGCCCCGCCTCGCTCGTGACGATCAGCCTGACCGTGTAGGTCCCGCCGCGTGTGTAGCGGTGCATCGCCGACGTGCCGGTGCCCGACGTGCCGTCCCCGAAATCCCACGTATACGTGGCGCCCTGGACGGGCGCGCCCCCGCCCGGCCCGCCGGGTCCGCCCGGAAACCCGCCTCCGGGAACCTGGGCGTTGCCGGTGAAGGACACATCCTGGTTCATCGCGGGCATCGTCGGCGAGAACGTGAAGTTTGCGGTGGCCGGCGGCAAGGTGGCCGAGACGTTGATGGTCCGCGACGACGTCGACGTCGCCTTCGTGTCGCTCGTCACGGTCAAGGTAATCGTGAAGGTGCCGTTGCGCGCGTACCGGTGTGTGGTGGTCACGCCGGTGCCGGTCTGGCCGTCTCCGAAATCCCAGACGAACATGCCGTTGCTCACGCTCGACGCGGAGCCGTTGAACGAGACGTCCAGGTTGATGGTCGGATTGGTCGGCGAGAAGGTGAAACGCGCGACCGTCGGTCCCGTGCTTGGAAAATCGTCGGCGCTGAACGCGACCGAGGTCGGACTGCCTTTGGTCAGCACGACGCTCTTTTCCGACGACAGCGCCCCCGTGCGGGTGTCCCTGGCTGTCAACGTCACTTCGGCCTGCGGCGTGGGAGCCGCGCCATTCACGAAGACGTTCGCGTTCGACTCCGGAAGCGAGAGCCTGAATGCGCCTGTCTGGCCTGCCGCGACCTCACCGAGGGCATTCCCGTTCGCCAGCGCCTGAATCTGGTTGGCCGTTCGATTGATGACCAGCACCGGGAAGTCCGATTCGTAGCGGCCGGTACAGCCCGACACGGCGGCCGCGAGCAGAAGGCCGCCGGCAACCAGGCACAGGGGCGTCAGATGCGCTTTCACGGGACACATAATCCTACCCGTTGTCAGAGCGCGATCAGAACACCAAAAAGTCGGCATAATGCCGCGGAATCAGGCGGGCTGCGTCCAACCGCTGGCAGGTAGGATCTACCTATGCACGTGGTCGTCGTCGGTGCCGGGATCGTGGGGTATGCGGTCGCCTATGAGCTTGCCTCCCGCGGAGCCGAAGTCACCGTCGTGGACGGGCGCGGAAAGGGGCAGGGAGCGACGCGCGCGTCGGCCGGCGTGCTTGCCCCCCACATCGAGGGCCATGTCGAAGCGCTGCTGCGGCTCGGCGTGTCCAGTCTCGATCGGTACGACGGCTTCGTCGAGCGCGTCGCGGCCGACGCCAGGCGGCCGATCGAGTATCGGAGGTTGGGCACCCTGCAGGTGGCGCGAAACGACGCTGAGGCGCGGGAGCTCACGCGGCACGCGGCGGTGCTCGAGAGGCGCGGCGTGCCGCACACGGTGGTTGGCGGCAGCGAGATTCGCGGCATCGAGCCGGCGCTGGCACCTCTCGCCGCCGGGCTCCTGACACCGCAGCATGGCTATGTCGGCGTGGCCACGCTCATGGCCGCACTGGCGGATGCCGCCGCCGTCCGTGGCGTGTCGCTCTTGACCTCACGGGTTCAAGGCATCAAGCACGACGTCGCCGGACGCATATGGGTCAATACGCTCCGCGAAGCGCTCGACGCGGAGGCGGTGGTTCTCGCCGCCGGCAGCTGGTCGGGCACTATCCCGATCGTGTCGGCGGCTCCGCCGCCGGTCCACCCCATTCGCGGGCAGCTCCTGCAACTTCGCTTTCCGGCTCCACCTCTTGCGCACGTCGTCTGGGGCGCCGCCAGCTACCTGGTTCCGTGGGCCGACGGCAGCCTGCTCGCGGGCGCGACGATGGAAGACGTGGGCTTTGACGAGAGCGTGACGGTGGCCGGCGTTCGCCACCTGATCAGTGGCGCCGAGGAGCTGCTCCCGGCGGTGGCGTCGGCCGCGCTCCACGAGGCGCGCGCCGGACTGCGACCGAAAACGAGCGACGAGTTGCCGATTATCGGGGCATCATCGACAATGCGCGGCGTGTTTTACGCAACGGGCCACCATCGCAACGGCGTGCTGCTGGCGCCGCTGACGGCGGCCGCGATCGCGAATCTGGTCCTCGAGGGACGGGAGTGCGAGGAGCTGGCGCTCACGCGTCCGTCCCGGTTCGGTCTGTAAGGTAGCTGGGTGGCTGAGTGCGACTGAAGAAGTACTACTCGTCCCGGGAGGTGGCCGGCCTCACCGGCCTCACGGCCCGGCAGCTTCAGTGGTGGGACGCCCGGCGCCTGTTCAAGTCAGCCGTCGCCTCGCATCGGACCGAAGCGGGCGGGTTCACCGAGCGCCGCTACACGCCGCTCGACGTCCTGGAGCTGCAGGTGCTCGCCGATCTGCGCCGGCGCGGGTTCTCCATTCCGCGCCTCCGGCGCCTGCTGGCCAGCCTGCGCGAGGTGTTCGGGATCCGGTTGTACGAAGCCATCGGCGACGGCGGGCCGCTGGCGCTCTTCATCGGCGGGGACCAGCTGTACGGCCGCACCGGGGACGGACGCCTCTACAACATGGATCAGCCGACGCAGCCGCTGTTGATGGTCGGGGAGGAAGTGGCGATCCGGCCGCTGATTGTTCGCGAGCGCAAGCGGCGGACGCGGTCGATCGTGCGGAAACCGTGATCACGAGCCACGGAGCCACGGAGACGGGTCTGATTCCGGTGCTACCGGATCGGAAAAACCTTCTCGAGATCGTCGCCGGGGCGGGGGATGACGTGCACGCCGACGAGCTCGCCGACGCGCCGGGCGGCCGCGGCGCCGGCGTCGGTCGCCGCCTTCACCGAGCCGACGTCGCCGCGGACGAGCGCGGTGACGAGTCCGGCATCCACCTTCTGCCAGCTCACGAGGACGACGTTGGCCGTCTTGAGCATCGCGTCGGCCGCTTCGATCAGGCCGACCAGCCCGCGCGTCTCGATCATGCCGAGCGCGTCGCCGAGTTCCTCGCCGGTCCGCGTGTCCCGCGATTTTGGAGCCGCCATGCGGGGTCTATCCTACCAGCCTTCGCGCCGCCGCAGTTCGGTAATGTGCGCCACGTGGTGGCGGCCATGCCAGGCATACATCTGGAGATGGGCGTCGAGGGTGGCCGGGCCGATTTCGGGATGATGGAAGACGCGCGCGAACTGGCCGGGCGTGAGCGCCCGCCACAGGTCGGTCCAGCGCGCGTGCAGGCCGTCCAGGATCGCGAGCGACACGTCAATCGGCAGCCGGCTGTCCGGCAGGAAGGCCCACAGGTCCTGCTCGTAGGGCTTGATCGTCGGTGCGTCTTCGGTGAGGCCCAGTTTCGTGCGGATGTAGGCGTTCAGATGGCTGTCGGCGACGTGGTGCACCAGTTGACGGACGGTCCACCCGCCCGGACGGTACGGCGTGTCGAGCCGCGCGTCGGAGAGCCCGGCAGCCGCCAGCCGCATCCGCCCGGGCAGCTCAGCGACGGCCGCGATCGCCGGCGCGCGCATGGCTTCGGTGACCGGCGCCGCGTAATCGAAGCGGCCGACCGGATAACGCAGGTCGGCGGTCACCGTTCGACGATCTTGAGATTCACCGTCGCCGACTCGCCCGCGCCGAGCCGGAACCGCGTGCCGCTGTCCTTGATCGACGCGAGAAATTCCGGATCGTTGCCTTCGCCCTGCTCGAGATAATCGACCGCGACGGCCAGATACCCGGCGCCCGGTGGCAGCGCGCGAATCTTGAACAGCCCGTCCTGATCCGGGCGCGCGGTCCTGAGGTACCGCGACGGCGCCGCCCACTTCGTCTCCTCGTCCGGGAAGACGACCACGGTGAACTCGCGCGTCGGTTTGCCGTCGCGACCGGTCACCGTGCCGGCCACCTGCGTGACGCGATCGGTCACGACGATCTGCACGTCGGTCAGCTGCTCGTTCGGACCGAAGTCAATCGGCGTGTCGGTCACGTCCGTGCCACCGGCAAAGACGCCGTCCAGCATCCAGTCCGCCGGCAGGCCGTTGATGCGAATCATGCGCCGGCCGAACAGGTTCGTCAGTGTAAACGTGCCGTCGCTTTCGACGCGCGCCGGCCGCGCGCCGCCGCCGGGGCCGACGCCTCGCTCCGGCGATACCGGTTGCGCGACGATCTGCAGGTCCGACGCCTGAATCTTGCCGGTGCTCCCCTGGGTCGCGCCGACGATGCCTGAGAGCGTCGCGCCCCGGCTGGTGACGAGCGTGATGCCCGCCAGATCCTCGCCGGCGACCGCGACCGGGATCGATCCCATCTCGATCTCCGCCGCGCCGCCAGCCCCGCCGCCGGGTCCGCCGAACGGGCCGGGGCCTCCGCTGGTGGCCGTCAGGTTGTAGGAACCCGGCGCCACGTTGGTCAGCAGGAATGACCCGTCGGGCCGGATGCGGTTGCCGGCGCCGAACATCACCGGGCCCGGTCCGAGCCCCTCGGCGCCCACGAGCACGACCATCCCGCCCGCGAGGGGAGCGCCCATGGAATTGACCACGCTTCCCGCGACACG
This sequence comes from Acidobacteriota bacterium, assembly GCA_016213695.1. Taxonomy (GTDB): domain Bacteria; phylum Acidobacteriota; class Vicinamibacteria; order Vicinamibacterales; family UBA2999; genus DATCJA01. The sequence continues at coordinate 6,857 of JACQZV010000034.1, forward strand.
GGCCGTTCGCACCGGCATGAGCGCGAACGTGATGCTGGCTTCCTGTGAGACGGCCAGCGGAATCACCTGCGCTTCGGTCACACTGCCGGTGCCGGGATAGTAGGTCGGCGCGTATCCGCCACCGTCCTCCGATACGTCGAACGGGAGCGCACGGAGAATGGCGCTGACGTAGTAGTCGCCCGGCATCAGCCCGTACAGGCGGAACGCGCCGGTGTCGTCGCTCTGCGCCGTCACGCCCACCGGCGAGAGCCGCCGCGATCCCTGGACGAGCTGATACCGCATGGCCTGCACGCGGGCGCCCGCCACCGGATCCCCGAACTCATCGAAGACACGACCCGTGATGGCCGCGCCGCGCGGCAGCGAGAGGTTGATCCGGTCGACGAGCTGTCCGTCGGCCACCTCGATCGGCCGCCCGGCTTCGAGCGCCCGTCGCTGGCCGAAGCGCATCGTCACGTACCCGGCCTTCGACGCCGACAGCTCCCAGCGGCCCGCCGGCAGATCCCGGAACTCGAAGGTCCCCTGCGCGTCGGTCGTCACGAGCCGTGTGTCGGAGCCCGAAACCGCGCGCACCTGCGCGCGGCGGATGGCGGTGCCGGTGTCGGCCGTCATGATGCGGCCGCGGATGACGGAGGTGCCGGCGGGACGATCGCGCACGTCGCGCACCGGCCCGCGGCCGGCGCCGCCGCCCCGGCCACCCTGCGGAATCGCGGCGCCGCCCTGGCGCCCGTCCTGAGCGGCGACACCCATCGGATGGGCACATACGAGCAGGAGAAGTGCCACCGTCAGCAGGCGTTTCATGATGAAGCCCGAAAGTTCACTGTTCCTATGGACGCGTCCGGCCGGAAAAAGTCGGGATCGAAAGTATACGGCGCGCGGCCAGCTTCCCGCTGCCGCCCGACATGAAGCCGCCCGGGTGCGTGCCGGCGCTGGAGAGATAGAGGCCGGCGATGGGGCCCTCGTGCCGGGCACAGCCGGGCACGGGGCGCATGCTCACCAACTGATCGAGCGCGAGCTCGCCGTGAAAGATGTGGCCGCCGTGGAACCCGTAGCGCGCTTCGAGATCCACCGGCGAGATGACGTCGGCGGCCACGACCAGTCTTTCGATGTCCGGGGCGAAGCGGTCGAGGGTGGAAAGCACACGCTTCAGGAGCAGCTCCTTCACCTCCGGCCAGCCGCCGGCGCGCAGCGCGTACGGAGCGTAGTGCGCGTAGATCGACATGACGTGCGCGCCGCGCGGTGCCAGGTCCGCGTCGGCGATCGAGGGAATCGTCACGTCGAGCCATGGGTCGGTTGAGATTTCGCCGTACTTGGCGTGGTCGAACGCGCGCTCGAGATAGTCGAGGCCGGGCCCGATGTGAATGCGTCCGGACAGCAGTTCCTCGCCGGCGACGCCGGTGAACGCCGGCAGCGCGGAGAGCGCCAGGTTGACCTTCGCCACCGTGCCGCTCGCCCGGTAATTGCGCATCTTCAGCAGGAAGTCCGGCGACAGGTCCCCCGGATTGACGAGCGTCAGGAACGTCGTCTTTGGATCGATGGCCGAGACGACCGCCGCCGCCGGGATCTCGCGGCCGTTGGCCACCACGCCGCTGACGCGTCCGGCGTTGACGACGAGACGCTCGACCCGCGCGCCGGTCTGGATGTCGGCGCCGGCGGCGCGCGCCGCGGCCGCCATCGCCTGCGTCAGCGCACCAGGGCCGCCCCGGACGCGCGACAATCCCCCGCCGAGCAGCCGGCCGGCTTCGTGCAGCAGGAGGACCAGCGCCGACCCCGCCGACCGCGGCCCGAACATCGTTCCCGACAGCCCGGGCGCGGCCACGAGCGCACGCAGCAGATCCGAGTCGAACCACTCGGCGGCGAAGTCCGCGACCGGCATCGGTGCCCACCGCAGCAACGCGTACGCGTTTCTGCGGCCGAGCGCCCGGAAGCGCTGAGCCGTGCGCAGCAGCGTCCAGACGTCGCGCGCGTCAGGCTCGTCGATGGCCGGCGCGGGCGACGTGAGGAGCGGCCCCAGCACGCGACAGACGGCGGTGAGCGAAGCCCGGTACGCCGCGTACGCGGCCGCGTCCTTCGCATTGACGGACCGGAGCGCGTCGGCCGTGCGGCGATCGTCGCGATAGAGGACCGCGGGCGGCCCGCCGGCCGAGGGCACGCAGGCGTCGACCGGCGTCTGGAGGAATTCGACGCCGTGCCGCGCGAGCTGCATGTCGGCGGCGATGTCGCTCCGGAGCGACACGTGATGGCCGAGCGTCGGGCATCTGAAGCCGGGATGCAGCTCGCCGGTGACGGCGCCGCCGCCGACCTCGTCGCGCTGTTCGAGCACGAGCGGCGTCATGCCGGCCTTCGCGAGGTAGAAGGCGGCCGTCAGACCGTTGTGCCCGCCGCCGATGATGACGACTCGCATGGGGAGGCTGAGTCAGGCAGCCGTGTCGGCAAGGATCTTCATCGCCGCGTTCCGCCCCGGGGCGCCCATGATGCCGCCGCCGGGATGCGTGGCCGAGCCGCACATGTAGAGATTCCGGACCGGCGTCGCGTATTGCGCCCAGCCCGGCGCGGGGCGAAGGAAGAAGAGCTGCTCGAGCGTCAGCTCGCCCTGGAAGATGTTGCCTTCCGACAGCCCCCACTCGCGTTCGAGATCGAGCGGGGTGACCACCTGGCGATGCCGGATGATGTGCCGCAGGTTCGGCGCATATTCGGCCAGCGTGTCGATGACCGCGTCGCCGAACTCCTCGCGCTTGTCGTCCCACGACCCTTCCTTCAGGTCGTACGGCGCGTACTGGACGAAACACGACATCACATGCTTGCCGGGAGGCGCCACGCTCGGGTCGGTGAGCGACGGGATCACGACGTCGATGTAGGGATGACGTGAGAAGCGGCCGTACTTCGCCGCGTCGTAGGCGCGCTCCATGTAGTCGACGCCAGGCGAAATCGAGATCGCGCCGCGCAGGTGCGCGCCCGGGCCCCGCAGGCAGGTGAAGTCCGGCAGCGCGTCGAGCGCCAGGTTGACCTTGCCTGAGGAGCCGCGGAACTTGTAGCGCCGGACGTCGTCCACGAAATCGCCCGGCAGCGCCCCGCCGTCGAGGAGCCGCAGAAACGTGAGGCGCGGGTCGACGCTCGACACGACCGTCGAGGCGCGCAGTTCATCGCCGTTGTCGAGGACAACACCCCGGGCCGTGCCGCCGCGGACGAGGATCTGCGCGACGGCGGTGCGCGCCCGGATCTCCACGCCGGCCTCGCGCGCGGCCATCGCAATCGCGTTGGAGATGGCGCCGGTGCCGCCGCGCGGCAGCCCCCACGAGCGGAACGCGCCGTCGATCTCGCCCATGTAGTGGTGCAGCAGCACGTAGGCCGTGCCCGGCGAGCGCACGCCGAGAAACGTCCCGATGATTCCCGACGCCGCCATCGTCGCTTTCAGCGCGTCGGTCTCGAACCACCGATCGAGAAAGTCGGCCGCGCTCATCGTCATCAGCTGGACCAGGGCGTACTGGTCCTCGCGCGACATCGCGCGGAATCGCTGGACGAGCGACAGCAGCGCCCGGAGGTCGCGGGGACGGCGTGACATCGGATCGGGCGGCAGCATGCCGAGGATCGGCTTGACGAAGCGCCCCATTTCGACCATCGCGCGGCCGTACTCGTCGTACGCCTCGGCGTCGACAGGCGAGTGCCGCGCGATCTCGCGCCGCGTCCGCGCGTGGTCGTTGACGCGCCACAGGTAATCGCCGTCCGGCAGCGGCGTGAACGTGCCGTCGAGCGGCAGGATCTCGAGCCCATGCCGCGGCAGGTCGAGCTCGCGGATGATTTCGGGACGCAGCAGCGAGACGACGTACGAGCAGACCGAGAACTTGAAGCCGGGGACGATCTCTTCGGTGACGGCGGCGCCGCCGAGGACGTGGCGGCGCTCCAGCACGAGCACCCTGCGCCCGGCGCGCGCGAGATAGGCGGCGGCGATCAGCCCGTTGTGCCCGCCGCCGATGACGATGACGTCGTACACGAGCTATGTCACGCGAACGGCGCCAGGAGGGTGCGGCCGATGGTGAGCCAGGCGTCCGATTCCCTCACATACACGCGGCAGAACGCCAGCAGGAGAATCGCGGCGCCATAGAGGTACGTCGGGTGCACGCCGCGGCGGGTCCGCCAGTCGTACGCCATGGCGGCGCCGAGCGGAGCGAGCCACACGAGGAGAAACGCCCACGGCGCGTCGTACGGAATGCGGCGCGACACGGCCGCAAACATGAGCGCGATCGTGGCGAGGAGCATGAGCCGCTTGTGGACCTCGGGCCTGCGGCGATACGCAATCGCGGCGCCGAAAAAGCCGGCAAAGAGCACCATGTCGGCCAGGGGAAGCAGCAGGAAGGATGCCGCAGCATTGATGTCCCACGCCCCGCTGGCCATGTGCATCGCCGGCGCGTAGAAGGTGATGAGGAGCCCGATCGCCAGCACCATCGCCCCGTAGCCGATGCCGAGCGTACCGAGCGTCCGGTGCAGACGCGTGCGGCCGCTGCTGACCAGGGCGACCTGCGTGACGAGCAGCCCCATCCACCCGATGAAGACCGCGCCGTGCAGGTGGAACACCCACGGCCGCTCGCCGTCTCCCCGCAGGACCGGGCCGAAGTAGGTCGGCCAGAATCCCACGATGACCATTGCGGTCATCAGCAGGGAGACGCTCACGTAGCCCATACTTGCTTCCTCGGGACGGAAGTATAGTCCCGCACGGGCCATCGTAAGATTCTCCCGATGTCCATCGGGACGGCGTTCCATCCCCGCACGCTGGCGCTCTGTGAGTCGCTGAACTACCGCGACTGGTCGGGCTATTACGCCGTGAGCGCGTACGAAGCGCACCACGAGCACGAGTACAACGCCATCCGCAACGCGGCAGCGCTCATCGACATCTCGCCGCTCTTCAAGTACCGCGTCACCGGCCCCGATGCGAGCCGGCTGGTCGATCGCGTCATCACGCGCGACGTGCGCCGGATGGACGTCGGCCAGGTCTGGTACACCCCCTGGTGTGACGAGTCGGGCAAGGTCATCGACGATGGCACGGTCAGCCGGCTGGGGGAGCAGACGTTCCGGTGGACCGCGGCGGACCCGAGCCTGCGGTGGTTCCGGCTGAACGCCGCCGGCCTCGACGTCACGGTCGAGGACATCTCGGAGACGGTGGCGGCGCTCGCGCTGCAGGGGCCGACCTCGGCGCAGGTGCTGCGCGCGGCGGCCGACGCGGACATCGACGGCCTGCGGTATTTCCGCGTGACGAGCGGCCGCATCGGCCGCGTGGCCGTGGACATTTCGCGGACCGGCTATACGGGCGACCTGGGCTACGAGATCTGGATGCCGGCCGCATCGGCCCTCGACGTGTGGGACGCGCTGATGCAGGCCGGCGCGCCGTTCGACATCAAGCCGGCCGGCATGCTCGCCCTCGATGTGGCGCGTGTCGAGGCGGGGCTGCTCCTCATCGACGTCGACTTCAACAGCAGCAGGAAGGCGCTCATCGAGTCGCAGAAGTACACGCCATTCGAAATGGGGCTGGGCCGGCTCGTGACGATTGAGAAGGGGCCGTTTGTCGGGCGCCGTGCGCTCGCCGATGAGCAGCGCCGCGGGCCGTCGCGGATGATCGTGGGCCTGCAGATCGACTGGACCGAAGTGGAGGCGCTCTATGACGAGGTCGGCCTCGCGCCGGTGGCCCCGGCTGCCGCCTCGCGGGTGGCGGTGCCGGTCGTTCGCGATGGACAGCAGGTCGGCCGCGCGACGACCACCGCATGGTCGCCGACGCTCAAGCGGCTGATCGCACTCGCCACGATCGACGCGTCGTCTTGTGCCGAGGGCACGCGGGTGACGGTCGAGGTCACCGTCGAAGCCACGCGTCACTACGTGGGCGCGACCGTGGTCAGGACGCCGTTCTTCAATCCTGCCCGCAAGACGGGGACGCCGCCGCTGTGACGCGTCGCAGTCCGCTCGCTCACAGCGTTTGTCACTCCCACGGAACACTGAGGCGCAGAGGCACTGAGATCGCATTGGAATAATCTGCCCGGTGTCTCGGCGCCTCGGTGGTACGTCACGGCGAAAAAATGGTCTAGCGTTCGGGCCGATCGATGTCGAGCCCGACGGCGCGCATCAGCGCGATCGCGTTGCTGCGCGTGACCGGCCCGGGCTTCAGGCGATAGTCGAAGCGCATCTCCCCGCCCTCGAACGCGTCCTCGAAATGCACGTTGAGGGCCCGCGGCGCCAGGTCCCCGGCAATGGCCGTGAGCGCCAGATCGTGCGTCGTGATCAATCCGATCGCCCCGCGGTCGAGGAGGCTTCCGAGCAGTCCCGCCGCCCCGATCAGGCGGTCGTGCGAGTTGGTTCCCTGGAACAGCTCGTCGAGGAGAAAGAGCAGGGGCGCCGGCCCCGCGGCCAGGTCGGCGAGCTGGCGGAGGCGCGTGATCTCCGCGTAGAAGCGGGACCGCCCCTCCTGCAGCGAATCCTGAATGCGCAGCGTTGCGCCAACCGCCAGCGGCGTGAGCCGCAGTTCGGCCGCCCGCACGGGAGCGCCCGCCTGCGCCAGCACGGCGTTGATGCCCACGGTCCGCAGCAGCGTGCTCTTGCCCGACATGTTCGAGCCGCTGACGACGAGCAGGCGCGCGGCGTCGGCGAGACGCACGTCGTTCGGCACCATGCGCGCGGCCGGAATGAGCGGATGGCCGAGCGCCCGCGCGTCGAATCGCGCGCCGCCCTCGACGATGTCCGGCCAGGCATCGGCGGGATGTTCGTAGCGGTACGCCGCGAGCGAGCTGAGCGCCTCGAACTCGCCAACCGTGCGCAGCCATCCGCCGGCGCGCACGCCATGGACGCGCCGCCAGCCTTCGATCGCCCAGGCCAGATGCGTGCCCCACAGCAGCGCCGCGGCGACGGGCGCGAAGAACTGGTTGTGCTGCCAGTCGTGCAGCTCGACGAGCCGGCGCAGGCGTCCGATGGCGGCCGACGCGGGCAGGCCGGCCATCTCGAGTTCGCCGCGGAGCGCGGCGAGGCGCGGGGCGCTGAATCGTCCCCGCTCGAGGCAGGCGAGGACGTGCGCGAGCACGTCCAGATCGCGCGCCGGACCTTCGGCGGCATGGAGAGCCTGCTCCACCCGCCGCCGCTGCGGGATCGAGAACAGCGCCTCCATGGCCGCGACCGCGATGAACGGCGCGTAGCGGCCCGACGCGAATCCATAGGCGGCGGTGGCGACCGCAAGGCAGGTCAGCGCCGCCGCGGCCGCCCGCCGCCATCGTCCGCGCAGCACCGGGGCTGCACTGGCCCAGGCGACGAGCGCCGTGGTGTCGACGCCGGCCCGGACGTCGGCGCCGGCGAGCGCGAGTGCTTCGCGCAGGTCGAGCGCGGATGCCAGCTCCGACACCGCCTCCTGGCGGAGGCGAATCTCGGCTGCGGGCGCCGGTCGTGCCAGCCAGTCGGCGAGCGCTTCCTCGCCCGCGCGTGTTCGCGCCACCGACAGCAGCTCGAAGAGGGAGCCCGGCCCGAACAGGTCGAGATCGGCGGCGTACGGGTGATGGTCGTCACCGAAGCGGTCGCCCGGCTCGCCGGTGCCGATCCAGCGGTCCTCGATTCGGGCGAGGCCCCGCTCGTAGAACGCGATCGACCGGGCCGCGGCGTCGCGGGCGCGAATCACGCGGTCGTGGCGGTGGACGAGCAGGGCGAACGCCGCCAGCGGGAGCGCCGCCCACCAGACGGGCGCGGCGCCGCGCCACCAGAAGGCGGCGACGAGCAGCGCGGCCGCGAAGACGAGCAGCCGGGCTGCGCTCAGGCGGCGGTCGCGCCGGACCAGGGCGTCGCGGGCCGCGCGCAGGCGAGCCAGACGGGCGCGGTACTCGTCGGGGGGAGGAACGGGCACAGGGCATTGTCGCCGCTCGGCGCAGGCGGGCGTGGCGCGCCGGTCCGGCAGCTGTTAAAATGAACTAGAACAATAATAATATTGTACTAGTACAAAATGCGTATCACCGGACGGACCGCGGCCCGGATCGCCGCCTCCATCGAAGCGCACCTGCACGCCGGATCGCTCCACGGCGACCACGCCCTGCCGCCCGTCCGCGAGCTGGCGGCGACGCTCGGGGTCAGCCCCGGCACCGTCGCGGCGGCCTACAGGCAGCTCCGGGCGCGCGGCCTCGTCACCGGCGCCGGCCGCCGCGGCACGCGCGTGGCGCCGCGCCCGGCAGCTCCCGCCGGCGTCGCGGCCCCGCCTCCGCCGGACGGGGCGATCGACCTGGCGGGCGGCAACCCCGACCCGGCGCTCCTGCCTCCGCTCGAACCGGCGCTTCGGACCGTGCGGGCGGCCCACGTGCTGTACGGCGGCACCACCGAGCACAAACGCCTCGTGGCGTTTGCCGCAGGCGAGTTCGAGGCGGACGGCATCCCGTCCCGCGCGATCGCCGTGCTCAGCGGCGCGCTCGACGCCATCGAGCGCATCCTTCGCGAGCACCTCCGCCACGGCGACCGGGTGGCAATCGAAGATCCGGGCTTTCCCGGCCTGACCGACCTCGTGGTGAGCGGCGGCTTCGTGCCGACGCCGTTCTCGCTGGACGAGCACGGTCCGATCGCGGCCCAGCTCGACCACGCGCTCGACCGCCGCTGCCGCGCGGTCATCGTCACGCCGCGCGCGCAGAACCCGACGGGCGTGGCCATCGGCGAGCCGCGCGCCGCCGAGCTGCGCCGCGTGCTGCGCCGGTTTCCGGATGTCGTACTGATTGAGAACGACTATGCCGCGCCGATTGCCGGCGCGCCCATCTGTTCCCTCCGCGGCGCGTCGCACGAGCGATGGGCGGTGGTGCGTTCGACCTCGAAGTTCCTCGGTCCAGACCTGCGGGTCGCGCTCGTGGCGGGCGACGATCTCACCGTGGCCCGCGTGCGCGGCCGGCAGGCGCTCGGCATGCGCTGGGTGAGCCACATTCTGCAGGAGGCGGTGCTCGCGCTCTGGTCCGATCCGTCGAGCGCGCGGCGGCTGGCGCGGGCGGGCGGGATCTACGGGCAGCGCCGGCAGGCGCTGGTGGCGGCCCTGGCCGGCCACGGCATCGAGGTCGCGGCGCGGTCGGGGTTCAATGTGTGGGTGCCGGTCCGAGACGAGCAGCGCGTGGTGGGCGCGCTCGCCGCCCGCGGCTGGGCCGTCGCGGCCGGCGAGCGGTTCCGCATCCGGGCGGGGCCGGCCGTGCGCGTCACCACGTCGGCGCTGGAGCCCCCCGGCGCCGCGCGGCTGGCCGCCGATCTCGCGTGGGCGCTCGGTCGGTCCGGAGCGTCGTCTGCGTAACACCGCGGCGCTCGGCGAGCAGCGGCGCGTTGAGGAATCGCACCAGCGGCGCGACCGCGCGGAAGATCGTCAGCACCTGTGCGTAGAAACGGCCGCGGACCGCGAGGTCCGCCTCGAACTCGCACCCGGCGAGGAACTGCTTGAAGCGGAGGTACTCAGCCGCCGGATGATCCCTGGCGTAGCCGAGCGGCACGCGCGCCAGCCGCTCGCCGTCGAGCTCGCCGACGGCGCGGCGGAACGCCGGCGCCGTGACGATGCGACGCAGGCTGCGGTGGTGGGCGGCGATATGCTCCCGGATAGCGCGCAGGTCGGCCGGCGACGGCATGTAGAGGCCGCCGCCTATCCAGACCCAGCCGGGCGCGATCTCGAGGTAGAGGCCGGCGCCTTCGTTCCGTGCGAACCCTTGTGCCGGAAAACGCGCGCCGATATGCGTCTTGAGCGGCTGCTTGTCGCCGCTGAAGCGCGTGTCGCGGTAGATGCGGTAGAGCGACACGCGCGGGTCGGACACGAGCTCGGGGGCGAACGCCGGCAGATCGCGGGCCAGCCGCGCCAGCAGCGCGATCATCGGGCCGCGCACGTGCTGCTCGTACTGCGGCTTGCGCTCGCGAAACCAGTCGCGATTGTTGTGTCGCGTGAGCGAGCGGAGAAACGACAGCGTCTTTGGCGTGAAGGGCGACGTCACGGGCGATCCTCGGCGCGCGCAGCGCGCCAGAAGAGACTGGTGATAATACAACGATCATGTCGTCCATCCTGACCGACAGCGTCCGCACGGCGCTCGTGACTGAGCTGCGCGCGCTGCTCGCCGACCGCTGCAGCACCAACCCCACGCAGATCGAACATCACAGCCACGGCGAGTCGTGGCACGCGCCCGGCGCGCCCGATGTCGTGGTCTTTCCGGCCGCCACCGACGAAGTCGCCGCCATCGTCCGGATTGCCGCGCAGCATCGGGCGCCCATCGTGCCGTTTGGCGTCGGCTCCTCCCTCGAGGGGCACGTCAACGCCGTCTGCGGCGGCGTCTCGATCGACCTGTCGCGGATGAACCGCGTGCTCCGCGTCAGCGCGGAGGACCTCGATTGCCAGGTGGAAGCGGGAGTGACCCACCGGCAGCTGAACAAGGCGCTCGCTAATACGGGCCTGCACTTCACCGTCGATCCGGGCGCCGACGCCAGCATCGGCGGCATGGCGGCCACGCGCGCCTCCGGGACGACGGCCGTTCGCTACGGGACGATGCGTGAGGTCGTCCTCGGCCTGACGGTCGTGCTCGCCGACGGACGGATCATTCACACGGGCGGGCGGGCCAGGAAATCGTCGGCCGGCTACGACCTGACGCGCCTGTTTGTCGGGTCCGAGGGCACGCTCGGCGTCATCACCGACGTGACGCTGCGCCTCTACGGGCTGCCCGAGGCGGTGTCGGCCGCCGTCTGCGGGTTCGACACGATGGACGGCGCCGTCCAGACGGTCATCACCACCATGCAGCTCGGGGTGCCGGTGGCGCGGATGGAGCTGCTCGACGAGCCGCAGATCGACGCGGTCAACCGGTACTCGCACCTGAACTATCCGCTCAAGCCGACGATCTTCTTCGAGTTCCACGGGACGAGCGCCGCGGGCGTGGCCGAGCACGCGCAATCGGCGCAGGAGATTGCCGCGGAGAACGGCGGCACCGGCTTCGAGTGGGCGACCACGCCCGAGGATCGCGCCAGGCTCTGGCAGGCGCGTCACCACGCGTTCTACGCGTCGCTGGCGCTGCGCCCGGGCTCCAAGGCGTGGACGACCGACGTCTGCGTGCCGATTTCGCAGCTGGCCGCGTGCATCCTCGAGACGCGGCGCGACGTGCAGCGCTCGAGCCTGATTGCGCCGCTCATGGGGCATGCCGGCGACGGAAACTTCCACCTGGTGTTTGCCCTGGACCCGTCCGATCCGCGCGAGCTCGCTGAGGCCGGCGAGATCAACGGCCGTCTGGTGCGGCGGGCGCAGGCGATGGGCGGGACGTGCACGGGCGAGCACGGCGTCGGCCTCGGCAAGATCGAGTACCTCGCGGACGAACACGGCGCGGCCCTCGACGTCATGAAGACGATCAAGCGCGCGCTGGATCCGGGCAACCTGATGAACCCGGGTAAGATGTTTCGGATGTGATGGCTAAGCGGAAGCCCTCGCCCTCGCTCTTCGATTTCGCAGAGGCATCCCCATCATCGGCCGGCGGCCCGCCGCCCGGAGGCGTGCTCGACGCCGTCGCGCTGCACGAGGCCGCGCAGAGCAAGTACCTCAACTACGCGCTCTCCGTCATCACCTCGCGCGCCCTGCCGGACGTCCGCGACGGACTCAAGCCGGTCCAGCGCCGCATCCTCTACACGATGTGGCAGCAGAACCTGACCGCCGACGTCAAGCACCGCAAGTGCGCGAAGGTCGTCGGCGATGTCATGGGGAGCTTTCACCCGCACGGGGACGCCGCGCTGTACGAGACGCTGGTCCGCATGGCGCAGCCGTTCTCGCTGCGCTACCCGCTGGTGGACGGCTCGGGCAACTTCGGATCGCTCGACGGCGACAGCGCCGCGGCGATGCGCTACACCGAGTGCCGCCTCGCGCGCATCGCCGACGAGATGCTCGCCGAGATCGATCAGACGACGGTGCCCTTCAAGCCGAACTACGACGGCACCAGGACCGAGCCGGTCGTGCTGCCCGCGCGGATTCCGAACCTGCTCGTCAACGGCGCCACCGGCATCGCGGTGGGCATGGCCACCAACATCCCGCCGCACAATCTCGGCGAGGTGTGCACGGCGCTCCTGAAGCTGCTCGACAACCCGGATCTGAGCAGCCTGCAGCTGTGCCGCTACATCAAGGGCCCGGATTTCCCGACCGGCGGCCAGATCCTCAATTCCCCCGATGAGCTCCGGGAGATCTATAAGACGGGATCCGGGACGGTGCGCCTGCGCGCGACGTGGGAGGAAGCGCCACCGGCGCGCGGCAGCCGGAAGCTGCTCATTACGAGCGTCCCGTACGCCACCAACAAGGCGACGCTCGTCGAGCGCATCGCCGACGTCGTGCTCTCGCGGAAGCTGCCGCCGCTCGTCGACGTCCGCGACGTGTCCACCGACGACGTGCGGATCGAGCTGGAGCTGAAGCGCGACGCCGACCCGCGCATGGTGATGGCGTACCTGTTCAAGCACACCCCGCTCCAGTCGAACTTCATCGTCAACCTGACGTGTCTCATCCCGACGGAGAACGCCGAAGTCGGGCGGCCGGAGCGGCTGGATCTGAAGGCGATTCTCTGGCACTTCCTGCACTTCCGGCTCGAGGTGGTCACCAACCGCCTCGAGCACGAGCTGGCCGCGCTCCGGAAGCGGATCCACGTCCTCGAGGGCTTCGAGAAGATCTTCGACGCGCTCGACGAGATTCTGCGGCTGATTCGCAAGTCCGACGGCAAGGCCGACGCCGCCGCCACGATCATGAAGCGGTTCGGGCTGGACGCCGAGCAGGCCGACGCGATCCTGGAGCTGAAGCTGTACCGGCTGGCGCGGCTCGAGATTCTTGTCATCCAGACCGAGCTGGCCGACAAGCGGAAGCGGGCGCGCCAGATCGGCGGGCTGCTGCGGGACGAAGAGGGGCGCTGGACGATCGTGCGCAGGGAGATCGCGGACATCCAGGCGACGTACGCGGGCAAGGCCGATGCCCGCCGCAGCCTCATCGAGGAAGAGGAGGAGGTGGCCTTCACCGCAGACGACTTCATCGTCGAGGAAGACAACGTCGTCATCGTGTCGCGCGACGGATGGTTCAAGCGGCAGAAGGAAGTGCGCGACCTGTCGGCGACGCGGCTGCGCGAGGGGGACGCGGTGCTGGCGGTGCTGCCCGGCAGCACGCGCGCCACGATCGCGCTGTTCACGAACTTCGGCGCCGCCTACACCTCGCGGATCATCGACGTGCCCGCCTCCACCGGCTACGGCGAGCCGGTGCAGAAGTTCTTCAAGCTGCGGGACGGCGAGCGGGTGATTGCGGCCTACAGCCTCGACCCGCGGGTGATCGGCACCATCGCCGCGCGGAAAGAAGGCGACCCGCCGCCGGTGCACGCGCTCGCGGTCACGAGCGACGGGTACAGCCTGCGCTTCAGCTTCGAGCCGTTCGTCGAGGCCAGCACCCGTGCGGGCCGGCGGTACGCGCGCCCGTCCCAGGGGGTCGAGGTGGTGGGTGTCGCGCGCCTCACGGGGGAGGAGATTGTCATCGCCGCCACGCAGGAGGCGCGGGCGATCCTGTGCCGCGCCGATGAAGTCAATTTCCTGTCCGGCCCCGGCAAGGGCGTCATTCTGATCAAACTGACCGGCAAGACGGATCGCGTGCTCGGGTTCGTCGCCTCCACCGGCGAGCGCGACCTGCTGCGCGTGGAAACCAGCCGCGGCGGGGAGCAGACGATCAGCACGGCGAAGTACGACGTCACCGGGCGCGGCGGCAAGGGGCGCGAGCTGCTGCAGCGCGGGCAGTTCGTGCGGATTATTCCGCCGGAGGTGGACACCCCGTCTCCTGTTATACTCTGAGGAGGCCCTCCATCACGACCGCCCGGAGCATTTCACGCATTTCAGGCCGCGGCGCCGCTGCCGCGCGAATCAATGAACATCACACCAGACAACCCTAGTACCCGTATCGCCGTCTTCATCGACTTCGACAACGTCGAGATCGGCGTCAAGAACACGATCGGCGGACAATTCGACATCGGCCTCGTCCTCGACGCCATCAAGGAGCGCGGCGAAATCGTCACCAAGATCGCCTACAGCGACTGGAAGCGGTCGGCCGACTACAGCCGCTCGATGACGCAGCACGCCATCCGCATGGTGCAGCGCAACGTCACCCCCGGCGGCGACAAGAACGGCGCCGACATCACGATGGCGCTCGACGCACTCGAGCTGGCCTTCACGCACAATCACATCAACATGTTCGTCATCGTCGGCGGCGACAGCGACTTCATCTCGCTCGTGGAGAAGCTGAAGCAGTACGGCCGCAAGGTGCTCGTGGTCGGCGGCCGCCAGTTCACCAGCGTGACGATGCAGAAGAACTGCCACGAGTTCATCGCGTACGAGAATCTCGCCGGCACCCGCGGCGGTCCCCGCCACGCGACGCGCGGCGTCAGGCCGTCCACCGGCACGGCGGCGACCCCGGTCGCCGACGCGCTGCCGCTCGTGCGCCGCGCGCTGAAGGTGCTGTCGGACCGCGAGGTGACGCCGCAGCTCGGCCTGCTCAAGAGCACGCTGCTGCAGCTCGATTCGACCTTCTCGGAGCGCGAATACGGCGCCGGCAGCTTCCGCGACTTCATGGAAAAGATCGCCGAGTCGGGCGCGGTCACGCTGCGCCACGCCGGCCGCAACATCCTCGTCGAGTCGCGCGAGGACGGCGCGGGACCTGTGCCGGAGCCCGGCGCCGCCGCGCCGGAGCCGGCCGCTCCCGTCGAGACCGACGGCGACGAGGAGACGCTGCCGCCCTCGCCGATGACGCTGCAGGACGGCATTCGCGCCGTGCAGAAGGCGTTCGGCGAGGCGTCGCCGCAGCCGCGCTGGCCGCTGTACGTGCGCCAGGCCAAGCAGTTTCTCCGGACGGCGATCGACGGGTTCGACGAGCGCAACTACGGCTACGCGTCGGTTGTCGATCTGCTGCGCGCGGCGGGCAAGGACGGCGTGCTGCGCGTCGAACGCGACCGCCACGGCGCCATTCGCGCGTTCCCCGGTCCGAGGCTCGGTCGTTCATCTGTCGCTGAGGCTGTCGAAGTGACGGAATCGGCTGAAGCGGCTGAATCGGCTGTTGACGTACGCAGTGTCCGGCTTCAGCCGGACTTGGACGCGGACTCTGCCGAGCCGGTGGAGGACGCGCCAGTCGTCGACGCGCAGCCGGTCGAGGAGACCGAGACGCCGCCGGCCGAGCCGGCCAAGCGCGGCGGCCGCAAGCGCAAGACCGCCGGAAAACCGGCGGCGCGTGCGGGCGGGGCGAAGGCGGCCAGGCCGCGCGCCCGCCGGACGGTCACCGCCAAAGACGCCGCCGCCGACGGCCGTGAGTAACTACACCGCCAAAGACATCACCGTTCTCGAAGGCCTCGACCCGGTCCGCAAGCGGCCGGGCATGTACATCGGCGGGGTCGGCACGACCGGCCTCCATCACCTCGTCTGGGAAATCCTCGACAACGCGGTTGACGAGGCGATGAACGGCTTCGCCTCGAACATCGTCGTGACGCTCCACGCCGACGGCAGCTCGATCACGATCTCGGATGACGGCCGCGGCATTCCGGTCGACATGCATCCGACGACGAAGAAGAGCGCGCTCGAGGTGATTTTCACGATGCTCCACGCCGGCGGCAAGTTCGAGCACGGCTCGTACAAGACGGCCGGCGGCCTGCACGGCGTCGGCGCCAGCGTCGTCAACGCGCTGTCGACCGAACTGCGCGCCAGCGTCAAACGGGACGGCGTGCTCTGGGAGCTGGCGTTCCGCCGCGGCAAGCCGGTCGGTGCGCTGAAGAAGGCCGGGCCGGCCCGCGGGACGGGCACCACCGTGTACTTCCATCCCGACCCGACGATCTTTCCGAAAGTGGAATTCGAGTCCGCGACGATCCGCGAGCGCCTCGAAATCGTCAGCTACATCCACAAGGGCGTCCGCGTCACCTTCGACAACGAGGTCGCACGCACCAAGGAGGTCTTTCAGCACGAGGAAGGCCTGGGCGACTACCTGAAGAAGATCCTCGGGGAGCGGGGCGCCAGGCCGGTTCACGACATGGCGTTCGCGCTGAACCGCGAGGGCGATCCGCGCCTCGATCTCGTGCTCCAGTGGACCGAGGCGACCGACGAGCACATCCGGAGCTACGTCAACGGCATCCCCACGGGTTCGGGGGGCACGCACGAAACCGGACTGCGCGCCGGGTTCGGGAAGGCGGTCCGGAACTACATCGAGACGCACACCCTCTCGCCCAAGGGCGTGACGCTGGCGGCCGAGGACATCCGCGAAGGGCTGACCGGCGTGCTGAGCGTGTTCATCCAGGAGCCGCAGTTCCAGGGGCAGACCAAGGACCGCCTCAACAATCCCGAGCTGACCTCCGCGGTCGATTCCGCGGTGCGCCCGGCGCTCGAGCACTGGCTCAATCACAACCGCAGCGTCGCCGAGGCGATTGTGGCGCGCATCATCCTCGCCGCGCGCGCGCGCGAGGCGAGCCGCGCGGCGCAGGCGGAGGTGACGCGCAAGTCGGCCACGTCGGGCCGGCTGAACCTGCCCGGCAAGCTCAGCGACTGCACGGGCGCCGGCCGCGACGACAGCGAGCTGTTCGTCGTCGAAGGCGATTCGGCGGGCGGGTCGGCCAAGCAGGGGCGCGACCGCGGCCGCCAGGCCATCCTGCCGCTGCGCGGCAAGGTGATGAACACCGAGGGGCTGTCGCTCGCCAAGGTGCTCGAGAACAAGGAACTCGCCGATCTCGTCACCGCGCTCGGGTGCGGAATGGGGAAGAGCTTCGACCTCGGCCGGCTGCGCTACGGCAAGGTGATCATCCTGGCCGACGCCGATTCCGACGGCCACCACATCGCGACGCTGCTGCTGACGTTTCTCTACCGCCACCTGCCGCAGCTCATGACGAGCGGCAAGGTCTTCCTGGCGCAGCCGCCGCTCTACCGGATCGACATCGGCAAGGACACGTTCTGGGCGCTGGACGACGCGCATCGCGACCGGATCCTGAACCAGCACGGCAACGGGCGCGGCCATCCCGAGATCACGCGCTTCAAGGGGCTCGGCGAGATGATGCCGAAGGTGCTCTGGGAGACGACGCTCAACCCGAAGACGCGCCGGCTGCTGCGCGTGGAGGTTGTCGATCAGATTCAGACCGACCGCGTGATCAACGAGCTGATGGGGAAGGATGCGTCTGCGCGCTTCCGCTTCATCATGGAGCGGGCGGAAGAGGCGCAGGAACTCGACGTCTAGCCGTACGACTCGCGCTTGATCCGCGCGTCGGGCACGCCGACGGCGCGGAGATTGGCCAGCGTCGTCTCGATGAACCGCGGCTGCGGCTCGGCGCCCGCCTCTTTCGCCGCCTCCCGGTCCCACTTTGAAATGCCCGGCCCGCACAGGTACACCAGGCATTCGGACGGCCGCGGGATCAGCTCGCGCAGCAGCGCCTCACCAATCCGTCCCTTCCTGACCGACGGTCCGTAGATCGACGCGTCAGTCTCGCGCGTCAGCGTGTGCACGACCGTGAGGCGATCCGGGTGCTGCCGGGTCAGCTCGGCCAGCGCATTCCGGTAGATCACGTCGCTCCACGTCTTGTTCGAATAGATGAACGTGTGGCGCAGCGACGGAATGTTCGCGAGGGCGAACTTCAGGATCGAGAGGTTCGGCACGCTCCCCGATCCGGCCACGACGTGGACGAGGTGATCGGTCTTCGAGGTGACGTCGGGCGGCAGGGTATAGGGTCCGGTGAAGCCGGTGACGACCAGCCGCGTGCCGCGCATCGCCTGCTGCACGAGCAGCGGCGAGAGCAGCGGCGGATATTTCGTCACGTTCGGAATGAAGAGCTCCTCCTTCACCGTGACGGCGAGATACCGCTCGTCCGGCGAGGAGCACATCGAGTAGGCGCGCGGCGGCTCCGGCTTGCCTTTGAGGTGTTCCAGGAAGGCCGTCACCTGGCTGAGCGCCACGAACTGGTGCGGGTCGATCGTCAGAAAATGTCCCGCTTTGTACTCGAGGCGGTCGTTGCCGGCGAACAGCACGAGCGTCGCCGTGTCAGGCGTCTCGACGACGACGTCGACCACCACGGTCTCGAGCTCTTTGATGCGCCGTGACGGCGCGGCAGCGGTGTCGGTCTGCATGGCGATGAACGTCTGACTTCACCATGTTTCTCGCGCGCGCGCAACACCGGGGGGACGTAGTAGACTGCCCCCGGATTCATTCCGGGTTCAATGGCCAGTTCCCCGCCGGCACGCAAGACGTTCGATCGCTCGATCGTCGAAGGTTCCATCGGTCCCGCCGTCTGGCGCCTCGCCTGGCCGACGATGCTGCAGAACGTGATTGCCGGACTGCAGGGCATCATCGATCACGCGATGGTGGGCCACTTCGTCGGCTACACCGGGAACGCCGCCGTCGGCGTCAGCTGGCAGATCATCATCGTCGTGATCGTGTTTGCCGTCTCCGTGTTCACGGGGATGGGCGTGCTCGTCGCCCGCTTCGCCGGCGCCAACCAGCCCGACAAGGTCAACCGCGTCGTCTACCAGGCGTTTCTGACGGCCGCGGGGCTCGCGGTCGTGCTCGGCGCGGTGGGGTGGATCGCGGCCCCCGCGCTGCTCGATCTGGTCCGCGCGGAGCCGGCCGTGCACGCCCAGGCGCTGCCGTTTCTCCGCACGATGTTCGTCGGCTTCATCGGCATGATGATGTTCTTCATGCTGAGCGGCGCCTTCCGCGCCGCGGGCGATCCGCACACGCCGCTCCGGCTCGGCATCGCGATGACGGTGCTGACCATCGCGTTCAACGTCGTGCTGATTCCGGCGATCGGCACGCTCGGCGCGGCCTACGGCACGGTCGCGAGCAGCACGCTCGTGTCGGCCTGGGGCATCTGGCGGCTGATGCGGCCGGCGTCCGTCATTCACTTCGGGCGCGGGATGGATCGCCGGCCCGATTTCACGATCATCCGGTCGCTCTTCCGGTTCGGCCTGCCGACCGGCGTGCAGGGGATCGCGATGAACATCGCGGGCGTCCTGCTGCTGCGCTTCATCGGCTCGCTCGCGCAGAGCGCCGAGGCGCAGGCGGCGTTCGCCGTCGGCTACACGGAGCTGTTCTCGCTGATTACCTGGACGTCGGTGGGGCTGATGGGCGCCTCGTCGACCGTGGCAGGGCAGAACCTCGGCGCCGGCCATCCCGATCGCGCGCTGGCGGGCGTGAGGGTGGCCTCGCACATCGGCCTCGGCGTCGCAGCGGTGGTCGGCGCGATGTTCCTGCTGGTGCCGCGCTACCTGCTCGCCATCTTCGGCATGACCGACGTGCGCGTCATCGATATCGCCGCGCAGCTGCTGCGGTACCTCAGCGTGTCGGGCTTCTTCATCACCGTCGCGCTCTGCTACACGGGCGCGCTCCAGGGGACCGGCGACACGCGAAGCCCGCTCTACATTTCGATCTTTTCGCAGATCGTGATCCCGCTGGGCCTCTGCTCGTTCTTCCAGGCCACCTCGACCCTGCAGCCCGCCCACATCTGGGCGGCGATCCTGAGCGGCCACGTGGCGCGCTGCACGTTGAGCGTGGCGCGGTTCAGGCAGCAGAAGTGGCGCAGCATCGCGGTCGACATCGATCCCGCGCCGCCGCTCGCCACCGAGGAGTCCGGGCTGAGCTGACGTCGCCGCACGCCTGGCGCCCGGTGGCGCGCAGGTGTATAACGTCGTGGCGAGGAGGGTGCGGATGAGCGGTCGGTTCTTCCATCTCGCCGCTGCGGCGGCGGTCGCGGCCGCGGTGCTCGTCCCGGCTTCCGGCTCGGGGCAGACGACGAAGCCGGTCTCCGCCTGGACCCCGCCCCGCACACCGGACGGCCAGCCCGACCTGCAGGGGTTCTGGGCGAATCAGGGGAGACGCCTGGCCACCTACAACATCGAGGGCCCCGCCGATCCGACGCATGTGATGCTGAGCGGCAACGCGACCGACGATCGGAGCCTGATCGTCGATCCCGCCGACGGCAAAGTGCCGTACCAGCCGTGGGCGCGCGCCCGGCAGCAGGATGTCTTCGACCACCATCTCAACCCGACGAGGTGGGAGCACGTGGATCCGCATACGCGCTGCTTTGTCAGCGGCATTCCCCGCATCTTCTATCAGGGGACGTTCCAGATCCTGCAGACGCCCGGCTACGTCGTGGTCCTGCAGGAGTTCAATCACGCCTATCGCATCATTCCGCTCGACGGGCGGCCGCATCTGTCGGAGCACATCAAGCTCTGGATGGGCGATTCGCGCGGCCGCTGGGAGGGGAACACGCTCGTCGTCGACGTGACCAGCAAGAACGACCGGACCAGGTTCGACATCGTCGGCGACTTCCACAGCGACGGGGTGCACATCCGCGAGCGCTTCACGCCCCTCGACGCCGACACGATCCGCTACGAGGCCACGTTCGACGACCCACAGGTGTACACGAGGCCGTTCACCATGGCGCTGACGCTCGGGCGCGCCGTGCGCGGGGAGGCGGCCAGGAGCTACCAGCTGATGGAAGAGGCGTGTCACGAGGGCGAGCGGAATACGCCCACCATGCTGTTCAATCTCGAGAGCGGCCGGCCATGACGCACGCCGAACGGCCGTAGAATCGATGCGTGGCTGATTCCCGCGTTCCACCTCCCGTCAACGAACCCAATCTCAACTACCTGCCCGGCTCGCCGGAGCGCGCCGAGCTGAAGGCGCGCCTGGCGTCGATGGCGTCCGAGCGGATCGACATTCCGCTCATCGTCGACGGCCGCGACATTCGAACGGGTAAGACGTCGCAGGCGGTGATGCCGCACGACCATCGCCACGTGCTGGCCGACTGGCACAGGGCCGAACCCGCGCACGTCGAGCAGGCGACGGCGGCGGCGGCCAGGGCCCACCGGGACTGGTCGGCGTGGCCGCTCGAGGACCGCGCCGCCGTGTTCCTCCGCGCGGCGGAGCTCCTGACGACCACGTGGCGCGCCACGCTGAACGCGGCGACGATGCTCGGTCAGTCGAAGACGGTGTTCCAGGCGGAGATCGACGCCGCCGCTGAACTCATCGATTTCTGGCGCTTCAATCCGCACTCCGCGCAGGAGCTGTACCGCGAGCAGCCGGTCAGCAGCCACGCCATGTGGAACCGGATGGAGTACCGGCCGCTCGAGGGCTTCGTTTACGCCGTGACGCCGTTCAATTTCACGTCGATCGGCGGCAACCTGCCGACGGCGCCGGCGCTCATGGGCAACACGGTGGTCTGGAAGCCGGCCTCCACCGCCGTGCTGAGCGGGTACTACATCATGCGTCTGCTCGAGGCCGCGGGGCTGCCTCCCGGTGTCATCAACTTCGTCCCCGGCGACGCCGTGCAGATCTCGGGTGCGGTCCTCGACTCGCCGGCGCTTGCGGGCATTCACTTCACCGGCAGCACGCCCGTCTTCCAGGGCATGTGGAAGACGGTCGGCGACAACATCGCCCGGTACAGGAACTACCCCCGGCTGGTCGGCGAGACGGGCGGCAAGGATTTCATCGTGGCCCACTCGTCAGCCGACGCGCAGGAGCTGGCGGTGGCGATCGCCCGGGGCGCCTTCGAGTACCAGGGGCAGAAGTGCTCGGCCGCGAGCCGCGTCTACATTCCGCGGTCGCTCTGGCCCGACGTGCGCGACCGGGTCGTGGCGATGATGCGCGAGATGCCGATGGGCGACGTCCGCGACTTCAGGACGTTTGTCGGTGCCGTCATCGACCGTCAGGCGTTCGCCAGGATCAGCGGCTATCTCGAGGATGCGCGGCGGAACGCCACGATCGTGCAGGGCGGGGGCGCCCGCGACGAGCAGGGCTACTTCATCGAACCGACGCTCGTGGAGACAGCGGATCCCGGGTATCGCCTGTTGTGCGAAGAGGTGTTCGGACCGGTGGTCGCCGCGTACGTCTATCCGGACGACCGGTGGGAGGAGACGCTGCGCCTCGTGGACGAGACGTCGCCGTACGGCCTGACCGGCGCGGTCTTCAGCCGCGACCGGACGGCTGTTCGCCAGGCGATGTCGGCGCTGCGCTACGCCGCCGGCAATTTCTACATCAACGACAAGCCGACCGGCGCCGTCGTCGGCCAGCAGCCGTTCGGCGGGGCGCGCGGGTCGGGCACCAACGACAAGGCCGGGTCGAAGCTGAACCTGATGCGGTGGACGAGCGCGCGCACCATCAAGGAAACGTTCGCGCCGCCGCGCGACTACCGGTACGGGTACATGGCGGAAGAATAACCGCCAGCTTCCGATTCCCAGGCCGATTCCACAAGCCACGGAGACACAGAGGCACGGAGAAACTCAGTTATTCCACTTGAGCCGGGCGGAGCGACGGCGCATGGAACGGCTGCGACTGCGCGGGCGTACTCCGACTCCACGCGAGGATGGGGAACCGCTTGCTGTTCTGCGGCATAGTGGAGGAACCGGCGCGCCCAGTCCGAGTAGGTACACTCCGTTCGATAGGAATAGTGGCGAGTCCTCACCCGCACCCGCAACTGCTCCAGCGCCGCCAACGGACTCGTCCTCCCCTGTTCATCGACGACCGTGCTGGTCTGCCTGACGCACCTGCCAGTCCTCGAACCCGCCCTCCCGCTCCAGTTCCTCGCAGAACCCCCGCACTTGATCCGCCAAGGGCTCGTCCGAGGCCGGGCGCGACAGGAACCGCCGCACCCAGCGCACCAAGTACGGAGCCGCCGCCGGTCGTACCAACTGGGCCTTGAGAAGGAACTCGCCGAACTGCGAGCGTTCCATCGATTTCAGCAGGGACTTCGCGATGCGCGACACGAAGCACCGTGCTCGGTGTCAACTCCGGTGGTAGTGTCTCAGTTTGACCGCAGGCTGTTTTTAACCGCCCACCACGTGAGCCGCACAAATCCGCCAGCCACATAGATCGCCAGTGCCAACAAGAGCACAAGAATGGGCTCGATGAGCTGTTCCGCCCACCAGAACCACGCTATCGCCACCAGAAGCGAGGCGACAAACCACAACCATTCACGGGCGATTACTGCCTTCGTCGGAGTGGGCATCGCTGGAGTCTAGCACCCCCGATCCGTGCGATACTCCGGCTATGCCAAAGCGGTCACGCAAGGAAATAGCCGACCCGAACCGCAGTGCGGCGAATGTGCTCAAGCAGATGTTCAAGGACGCGGACGACGGCAAGGATCCGTTGGCTGTTGCCTTAGGGCGGCGTGGCGGATTAAAGGGCGGTAAGGCAAGAGCGGCCAAGATGAGCCAGAAGGAACGTAGCGAAAGTGCTCGCAAGGCCGCGCGATCTAGATGGGCTAAGTGATTGTTGTACAACACGATCCAGCAGATCAAGCACTTGACTGTAACAGGTAAACGCATCTAATCTGAAGGTCGCTTTCGGACTGGGCATACCCGGTCGGCGATTGGCCCTGGGCAACCGGGGCCTTTCGTTTTTTAGGGGAAGATCTTCAGTTGCCGCGCGAGTTTTGGGCGCACGATGTCGTATGGCCCATTAGGCTTCGTTGGATCGAGCACGCGCCGCGCGATAGGGTAGGCGGCGAGGTCAGCCATTTGCGTTCCGATTGTATTCATCGTTTTCGGTAGGAATCTGAGATTCCAAGCGATCCTCTGAAAGCGCGGCAACTCCACATAGCCAGTCCCTCGCGTAATGATCCGCTGAAATGCAGCGTGAAGATCACGATCCTCATTCCGGCCACGTCGCTCAGCGATGATCGTCACTTCGGTCTGTCCGTGACCTTCCAGCACAGAAACCAGCCGCTCCATTACAAAGAGCAACGCCAGATCGTACGGATTCTCTGGATAAACGTACCTGCGGATTAGCCGATCCTTGCGAATAGCGACGGCTAGCAGTCTGTATGTGCTGCTCGCCATTACATCGCTCAAATCGGTCATGAATTCGGCGCGGACGCTTGGATCTCGAAGAATGCTGAAATCGCCTAGAGACTTGCGAATGTCGCGCGAGTGCAGGACGACCGCTTCGTGGCGGAAGTACTTGAATTTCAGCGCATTAATATTCGGGACGATCTCGTGGACGTAATCGTCGGTATGGCAGATGAACATCGAGATGGCGAACACGGGAAAGTCTTTATCGGAATCGTCCAAGGTTGGATTACCGACCTCATCAAAGTAGACGACGAGCGGCATTGGCTATGCTCCGAGCGCTTCGCCCCTGTTCCTTACTATCGCCCACCCTCGATCAACCTTCCGAACATCGCCAACAGTCTTGGCTCGTCTGTGAAGAATGGAATTCAGAGTGTTGGGAAAGTTCTTCGACTTGTGAGGGAACCCGCCCTCGTCAAGAGCGCGAGCCAGCTCCATGTTGGGCACTGGACCGCCTCCGACACTGTTCAGGTGCTTGATCGCTACATCGACCATCGAACCACTGGCGTAGCGCTGCGGCGGCGAAGCTGGCTGGCTGCCAGCGGCTAGGCCAAACAGGCTCGACTGGGCGTTGCTCGCCCCTCCGATGGTCACGATTTGGCGGATCGCGTGAATCGCCGCGTCAAACTCGGCGTCCAGGCGCGCCTTCTTCGCCTCCAGATCCCGTATCACTCGCGTGTAATCAATAGTCTCAGCCACTTTCGCCTCCGCTATCCTAGCCTTTTGGTATACTGGGCAAAGAAAAGGGCGCCCGCTGCGAGAGCGAAGCGTCAAGCTGCTTCGCCCCCGCAGGGAGCCTTAGGCTTTCATAGGGCTACCCTCTTTCTGCTCCATGGGGACGGGCCTCTCTGGTTGGCCCTGGATAGGCCCGTTTCCCACTTTCTCAATCCTACAACTCAGCCCGTTCAGAGATCAAGCACTTTCGCCTAGATGTTTGATCGGATCACTCTTTGTGCTTGACTTATGCGTGACCGCTCACGCATAATCACTCTCATGAACAAGCTGCACATGGCCAAGCGGGTCCAGATCGTTAAGGCGCTCGTAGAGGGCAGCAGCCTGCGGAGCACCAGCCGTATGGTTGGCGTGTCCATCAACACCGTGACGAAATTGCTCGTTGATCTCGGCACCGCGTGCGAGACGTTCCATGATTCGACCGTTCGTAACGTGCCAGCGAAGCGCGTGCAGGCCGATGAAATTTGGTCCTTCTGCTATGCCCGCAAGGAAAACGTGCCGGACGAATACAAGGGCGTACTTGGCTTTGGCGATCTCTGGACGTGGGTAGGCCAGGACGCCGATTCAAAGCTGGTGCTGTCGTGGCACGTCGGACGGCGCGATGCGCAAACCGCGTATCCGTTCATGCACGATCTCGCGTCTCGGATTTCAACCCGCGTCCAGCTGACAACCGATGGCCTCCATGCGTATCTGGAAGCAACGGACGCGGCGTTTGGCACGGAGATCGACTATGCGCGATTGATAAAAGTGTACGGGAGCGATCCGAACGCCGAGCGACGATACGCGCCCCCAGTCTGCATCAATCAAAAGGTTCAGATTGTGTCGGGCGACCCGGCGCATGAACACATTTCAACGTCGTACATCGAACGCCAGAACTTGCAGATGCGTATGTCGATGCGCCGCTTCACGCGCCTGACGAACGGCCACTCTAAGAAGGTCGAGAACCACCTTCACGCGCTTGCGCTGCACTACGTCCACTACAACTTCTCCCGCGTGCAGCGGGCGCTCGGCGGGACGCCTGCAATGGTGGCTGGCCTGGCGCAGCGTCCGTGGTCGGTTGAGGGAATCGTCGGCCTACTGGACGTGGTCGATAAGAAAGCGGCGTAGGCCATGACACCCCCCATGCTCCGCATTCGTCCTGGCCTTAAGGCGTTCGCGGCAGAACTGCGGGCCGCTCGCATTCGCGCGGGGCTGTCCAAGCAAACGCTGGCCGACCGCGCGGCGATGACGCGCCACGGGCTGATCAAAATTGAGAAGGGCGGGAATCCGACGCTCGGCACCATCATCCTGCTCGCGGATGCGCTCGGATGCGAGATCGCTGATCTCTTCCCTCGTAAGCATCGCTGGGGTGCCGGGGTAAGCGACTGGCACCTCAGATCGCGGGTGCTGCGGAACGGCCCCTAATTTCCGGGGCTATTCAAACTGAGACAGTGCCACTCCGGTTAACGGTCAGGCGCATCGCTCTGGCAGAAGGGGTTGCCGCAGGGTCGAATGACGGGAATAATGCCCGCGAGTAGTGAGTGGTTCCCAGCGCTCAGGCAGGCGGATCGGGCGGCTGACCAGTAATTGGCGCCAACTACTTATATGACGTTATGCCTCTGGAAGGAACGGCGAATTCAAATCGGAACTTGGATCGGCCTGTGGTGACAAGACGCTACGGTGGTGGAATGCCGAGGTCCTTGCAGATCTCCTTGGCAAGGTCGTCGTTGATTTCGCTGTGCCGTGGAACCGTCGATGTTCGGCCGGAGGGACTGGCGAAAATGGAATGGTTGCCACCTTCGCGGAGCAAGCGACAACCATGCTGTTCAAGGTGGCGCACCGGCGCGCGCCGTTTCACGCACTGACCTTCAAGGGCTCGCGGATAACCGGTCCTCCGCCGGTTGCTTGCTGAGCCAACTCTCGGTTGGCTTCCAATACCATTGCGACCGCTTCCTGGAGATTTGCGCGCGCTTCCGCGAGGGTCGCACCTTGCGTGTTGGCGCCGGGCAACTCCTCGACGAAACCTATGTACCCTTCGGGTACTTGGCGAAATACGGCCATGAACTGTAGGTCCATGGAGCTATGATACGCCCCGACGAATCAGAGGCATAACACGGCGATGGACGCCGACGCCGGCAGGTTGCTCGCGCATCCTGCTCGGCGCGGGTCATCGCCAACGTCAGACTGCCCGAACGAGCGTCTTAACTTGGTATCGAATATGATACCGTTACGAGAATGCTGGTTGTACTTGATAGCAGCGTTCTCGTCGCGGCGCTGCGGTCCAGGCGGGGAGCGTCCTTCCGCCTTCTGGAGTTGCTTCGAGACGGTCAGTTCGAGATTGCCGTGTCGGTTCCCCTGGTCCTGGAATACGAGGCCGTGCTCGTGCGACATGCGGCCGAGTTGAATCTTTCGCGCGAGGCCGCCGTTGGAGTCGTGGACTTCTTGTGTCGCGTGGGCCACCGTCAGGACATCCATTTTCTCTGGCGGCCGAGTTTGCCCGATCCGCAGGATGAGTTCGTCCTGGAACTTGCGGTCGCAGCCAATTGTGAGGCTATCGTCACGCACAATGTGCGTGATTTCGTCGGTGCGAAGAAGTTCAAGCCGCAGGCGCTGACACCGGCGGCGTTTCTTGCGAAAATGTGGAGAAGCCTATGAGTACGCTCAGTCTTCGCCTCCCGGCATCACTGCACCACAAGATTCGTGAACTGTCCGAGCGCGACGAGGTGTCGATCAATCAATTCATCGCAACTGCCGTTGCTGAGAAAACGGCCGCCCTACTGACGGTTGAATATCTGGAGGCTCGGGGGCGCCGCGGCAGCCGCGCACAGTTCGACCGGATCCTGGCTCGCGTGCCCAACGTTCCGCCGATGCCAGGTGACGAGTTGCCGAACCAGCCACGGCAGTCTAACAAGGCGCTGCAGCCGACGAACCGGAAGGCGCGCCGACCACAATCGAAGCGCCCGAAGCCGGCTCGCGGCTGAGCGCCGATCGTTGGACTGACAGGAAACAAGCGTTCATCGACGACGACGGAAGCCGGCGATCATCGGTGCGACCGGTACACCATGCTCCGTGTCTCAGTGACTCCGTGGCTTGTCGCCGCGACGCTTACTGGATCTTGATCAGGTCGATCTCGAAGACGAGCATCCCGCGGGGCGCGCCCGCTTCGCCCTTGTAGGCGAGGTCCTGCGGGATCCAGAAGCGCATCCTGTCGCCCTCGACCATCAGCTGCAGCCCCTCGGTCCAGCCCCGGATCACATCGTTCAGGTCGAGCGTCGCCGGCATGCCCTTCGCCACCGTGCTGTCGAACATCTTGCCGTCGGTCGTCCAGCCGGTGTAATGCACCAGCACGCGATCGCGCGGACCCGGCCGCCGCACGCCGGTGCCGTCCTTCAGTGTCTTGTAGAGCAGGCCCGACACGGTGCGCGTCGCGTCGGAGGGCGGCGCCGCCACGTCGGGCGGCGGGATCGTCGGCGAGCGGCGTGTGTCGACGAGCTCGATGTCGAAGACGACCGTTCCGGTCGGCCGTCCCGCCTGCCCGCGGTAGGCGAGCGCCGGCGGGAGCCAGCAGCGCCTCGTCTCGCCGACCGACATCAACTGCACGCACTCACGCCATCCGGCCATCACGCGGTTCAGCGGGAACATCGACGGCGCGCTCCGGGCCCGCGAGCTGTCGAACATTGTTCCTTCGGCCGTCCAGCCCGTGTACTGCACGGTGACAACGTCGGTGTCGGTCGGCTTCTCGGAGCCCGACCCGGGCGTCACGATGCGTGACACGAGCCCCGATGCGGTCTTCGCGGCGTCGGCGGGGGGCGCCGCCACGTCGGGTGGAGCCGGGATCGCGGCGGGCGTCTGCGCGGAGGACGCGGTCGCCAGCGCCAGCAGCGCGAGGAGGGCACACGAGGTTCGGGTCATCTACTCACCAGCGGCAGGTCGGCCGGATCGCCTCCGCGTATCGTATCTCAGGGCACTGCTCACGCTTCCCGCAGGCCACGGAGACAGGGAGCCACGGAGATCTCTGTGTCTCACAGACGCACTCGGCGGATGCCCTGTTTGAGCATGGCACTATTAAAGTTGAGAAGCAGCCCTGTCCGCAGCCCGCTTACCCGCAGGTACGTCAACACCTGCGCCAGATGGATTCGGTCGAGTCTTTCGACACTCTTCCCCTCAACGATGACACGGCTGGCGACGACGAGATCGGGTCGATGTTCGGAGATCAGCGTTCCCTTGTAGTAGAGCGGGATTCCGACCTGTCGACTAAACGCGAGGCGAGCGGCTTCGAGTTCGATGCACAGCGCGGACTCATAGACGGATTCAGAGAGTCCGGGGCCGAAATGTCTGTGGACCTCAATGCCGCAGGCAATGATCCGGTCGGTGAGGTCCACGTCGTCGCCGTACAGCATTGTCTTCCTCCGTGTCTCCGTGTCTCGGTGGCCCGTGATCAGTGAAGACCGCGGAATATCCGCACGGTGTGTCCCTTCACGTCGGCCGGGATCAACGGAAACGTGCCGAGGATGTGTTCGACATCCGCCTCCTGCAGCCCATAGAGCCTCGCCACCAGCGCCTGCAGCTCCGGGTACTCCGTCATGGCCTCGGCGGGCTCGTGGCCGTCCGCCAGCGCGCGCGAAAGCTGCGCGAGCCGGCCGAACGCGGCGTGTCTCGCGTCGACGATCGGCACCGGCAGCCGCGAGACGAGCGACACGGTGACATGGGTGTTCACGCGCATTCTGATCAGGTAGTTGGCGACGAAGCTGTTGAGCAGCGCGCACAGCACCTGCTGCGCATCGAGCGGGAGGGCGGTCCTGAGGCAGAAGAGCGTATGGGTCGTCACGGCGCGCGCCGGGACGATGGCGGCAATCAGCGTGAGCCGGGTCGTCGCGCTCGCGATGTCGCGGTAGGCGAGTCGCGGGCGCCGCGGCACCCCGCGCGTCTGCGCGCCCTCGACCAGCTCGTACTGCGAGCGTTCCACCGCCGTGCGGAACGGCTCGATCTGCTTCCCCTCGAGCACCGGACGCGCCGACGCCTGCCCGCTGCGGAGCCTGAACCAGCGGCGGTCGTCGGTCGCGTTGAGCTCGCGCCCAAACCGGACATTCCAGCCGCCGGCGGCACCGAGCCACGGAACGCGCGCGCTGATGTGTTCGACGATCCGCAGATCGCCCGCGCCGGCCATGTCCGGGATGCCCAGGTCGTCGTCGCCCGACAGCCGGCCCAGCAGCTGCCGAGTGATCGCGATGGCCGGGCGGTCGCCGGTCTCGAGGTCGTCCTCGCGCGCGACGCCGAACCGGCAGGCGATGCGCGAGGTGGGCCGGCCCGTGGTCGCCGTCAGCAGGACGAAACGCAGGCTCCGATGGACCGCGAAAAAGCCGCCGCGGTTGTCGAGACCGGTCACCGAATCGACGTCCGCGGGGTCGAACAGGTGGCGGCGCAGCGGCGCGGCGCCGGTGTCGGCGACGAGCCCCGCCGGCACGACGAGCCCGATGCGCCCGCCGGCGCGCGTCAGCTGCAGAGCGCGCTCGACGAACAGCTGATAGCGATTGACGTGCGATCGCGCGTCGACGCGGTAGACGCCGGCCTCGCGCACGAAGGCGGTGACGCGCTGCGCGTCCGCCCGGCGCCCGGCGCGCCGGTCCGGGTCGCCGCTGTCGCCGCGCACCATGTCCCACGGCGGATTGCCGACGACGGCGTCGAAGCCGGCGGCCGCCAGAGGATCGCCCCGCTCGTCGCAGAACACTTCGGGAAACGCCAGCGGCCAGTGCAGGAAGCGGTGCCGCGCGGCCAGCGCGGCCGCGCGGTCGAGCAGCGACGCGGCCGCGCGGTCCGGCAGCGTCGTGCGTCCGCGCAGCAGGGCGTCGCACAGCTCGCCGAAGGCGCCGGTCGAAGGAGGCGCGCCGTCGTCCCAGAACCAGCCGGCGCACCAGAGATCGAGCACGCGCGACCAGCGGCCGAGCGGCGAGTGCGGCGCATGGAGGGCCCTCAGTCGCCGCTCCTTGTCGGCCACGATTGCCGCCGAGTCGTCGCGCTCGTGCGCGAGCCGGAGCCGGGCCCGGACCGCCTGTTCGAGTACGGGTGTGACGTCGCGCTCGCCGAGGAGCGGCAGCGGCGCCGGCCGGTTGCGCCGGCGAGGCCCCCCCGGCGGCTGCCGCCGCACGTCGTCGATGCCGGCGCCGATCAGGCTGTCGCCGGCGACCAGGTGGTGATCGAGGAAGGTGAGCGGCTTGTCGGAGGCGAGCGTGGCCAGCCACAACGACAGCCGCGCCAGCTGCACGGCCATCGGGTTGATGTCGGCGCCGAAGAGGCACCGCTGGGCGATCTCGCGGCGGAGCGCCGCGCGGTCGGCGGCCGTGACGTCCCCAGCGTGCCAGCGCCCGTCGTGGATGAGGGCCTGTTCCGCGGCGGCGGCGAGGTAGCGGCACGCCCCAACGAGGAACGCACCGCTGCCC
The DNA here is from genome assembly GCA_016213695.1 of Acidobacteriota bacterium. Classification (GTDB taxonomy): domain Bacteria; phylum Acidobacteriota; class Vicinamibacteria; order Vicinamibacterales; family UBA2999; genus DATCJA01. Next base: position 37,804 of record JACQZV010000034.1, read on the forward strand.
ATCGCCGGATCGAGCACGCGCAGCTGCAGAATCCCGTCTGCGCCGCGGCCGTGCACGAGCGGCTCGAGCGTCTGCCTCACGAGAAACGCCGTCACCGATCGCGGCGTGTAGAACGTGCCGGTGGACTGGCGTGTGTCGCGCGTCCGGGTCATCACCGCCGGCCCGCCGGGCGCCGGCTCGTACTCGAGCACCCGCTCGTAGACGGCCCCGAGCTGTTCCACGTCCAGATCGGCATAGCCAATGCGTTCGAGCCCGCCGCCTGCCGCAGCCGTGGTGCCGACCGCCATCACCGCTCTGCGCATCACGTCGTCACTGATGCGGGTCTGGTCGAATGCCGACGAGTACGCGGGAGAGAACAGGCGTCCGTTGAAGGCGGTCACGCGCAGTTCGCCGGCGCGGCATCCTGCGTGCGCGAGCCGCGAGATCGCGAGGACCGCGTGCCAGAGCCCGCGGCACGGCCGCCGGGCCAGCAGCGCCGAGACAATCGCGCCGATGGTGTACCGCTCGCGGTAGACCGGGTGCCAGACCGGCACCAGGCCCCGTGCTTCCGCGAAGAGGAGAAAGAGCACGCGGTACAGCACGGTGAGCGACTGGTCGAACAGCACGTGGGCGCCACGGCGCGCGTGGCGCACGGCCAGCGCGCCGAACAGCGCCGTGACCGCGTCGAGGACGCCGCGGCCGAGCGCGTCGCAGACCTCCGCGCCCTGCCGCGCGGACAGCTCCGCGGCCGTTTCGACGAGCGGCGGCCGGCGCGCCATCGCTTCGGCGCGGACGACCGCCCAGAACAGCGATCGCGCGTCCTCATCGCGCGGCAGCAGCGCCAGGTCGAACTCCAGGTACCGGCGGCTCCACGTGTGGTGCGCGTCCACGATCCGCAGCGCGGTGCCGCTGCAGCAGAGGCACCAGCGGGCGTCGGCTTCGATGCCGTCGCGCACGACATCGCGCCAGACACCGTCGAGCGGCTCGCTCCAGCCGACGACGGCGACGGGCACCACGACAGAGGGAGAGGCGGCCGCATGCAGCACCACGCGCGCGGGCCGATCGACGCGGCGCAGGACCTGAAAGCCTGCCAGCGTCAGCAGCGGCACGACGGCGGCGTCCGTGATGGCGCGGACGCTCGAGGCCGGACCGAGCGCCGATTCGCGCCGCTCGCTCCACGCTTCCAGTGCCGCCGCCACGGCGGGCGATGGCGCCGCCGCGCCGGGGAGCCCGCGCAGCCCGGACGCCGCGAACGTGGCGCTGATGAGATGCCCGCGCATTGCCGCGTTCATCGCCACAAGCCACAGAGCCGCGGAGTCACGGAGACCTGAGAGGCGAAGATGGTCGTCATACGAGCAGCACCCCGAAGGCCAGCTCGCACGAGTCGATCCGAAGGTCGGCGGCCTGTTCCAGATCGCGCAGCCGATCGGCCGAACGCGACAGTGCCTCGGCGAGCAGCGAGGCCTGCGCCGCCTCGAGCCGCTCGTCGCGCGCGTCGAACAGGCCGCGCTGGAGCAGCCCGGCCGACAGGCGCGCGTGCCGGCCGCGCAGGGCGGCGGCCAGATCGGACTCACGCTCGATCCAGCGCCGGAGCGCCGGCCCGAGCGTCTGCCGCACGTCGGCCAGCAGGCGATCGCGACCGGATGCCAGCGGGGCCTGCAGCGCGGCGAGGCCCGGATCGAGGAGCCCGCGAATGGTGTCTGCCGATCGGAACGGCCGTCCCCCGATGCGGGCGCCAAACGGCACGAGCGCGTCGCACATGAGACGCCCGGCGGCAGTGACGAGAGCGACCCTGTACACCCAGAGGCAACGCGGCGTCGTGATGTACCGGCGCCGGTGGACGCAGGAGATGACCGGGCGCGCCGGGTCGGTCGCATCGGAGCCGGCGGCGGCGAGCGCCCGCGCCTGCGTCATGCGCCGCGCTTCCTCGATCGCTTCCCGGCGCAGGTCCGGCGTGACGAGGCCGTCCGGCAGGGCGGGAGCCTCGCCCGGCAGGAGCGCGTCGGGGCGCCGGCCGAGAATCGCGTCCGCCACTTGCGGTTCGTCGGGGAGCCGCGCGAGCAGGGTCATGGCGCCCGACGCCCTGCCGGCGCGCCGGAGCAGCCCGGCGAGCGTGCGCTCCTCACAGGTGCCGGCCGCGACAAAGTGGACCGCGTGCACGCGGCGCGGCTGGCCGATGCGATCGACGCGTCCGACGCGCTGCTCGACCCGGAGCGGGGTCCACGGCAGTTCGAGGTTAACGGCCAGCCGGCACCGCTGGTGGAGGTTCAGACCTTCGCTGCCCGCGTCGGTCGCGAGCAGCACGCGCGCCGAGCCGCGCGTGAAGCGGCGCACGGCGTCGGCGCGCTCGCGAGACGTGAGCCCGCCGTGCAGTTGCACCAGCTCGACGTCCGGCAGCGTCTCGGCGATTCGCTGCAGCGTGTCGCGGTACTCCGTGAAGACGATGGCCGGTTCGTCGATTCTCGAGAGCAGCCGGCGCAGTGCGGCAAGCTTGCTCTCGGAGGCTGCCGCCTCCCGTGCCAGCGCGAGCAGCCGCGCGAGGCGGCCGCATTCGTCTCCGCGGTCGCGCAGCCCAGGCGCGCGCAGGAGACGGCCCGGCTCGTCGTCGCTGTCCGCTTCGTCAAACGGCAGGTCGCCCTGGGCGCCGGTCGGCGCCTGGTCGTCGCCGAGCAGCGCGAGCCGGCGCTCGATCGAGCGGGCGAGCGAGCCGGCGCTGCTGCACGCGCGGCGCGTCAGCACGGATGCGGCGAGCCGGGCCCCGGCATGCGTCGCGTCCGCCGCGGCGGCCCAGATCGCCCGCGCGTACGCCATCAGGGCGGCGTGCATGGCGGCCTCCTGCGGTGTCGGCCGGATGCGCAGCAGGGACGCGCGCCGGCTGCCGGCGAGGCCGGCGTCGGCGCGCGTGCGCCTGAACACGGCCAGCGCGTCGCGCCCGCCCGGATTCCCGAGGCCGCACAGCCGCGCGAACGCCTCGTCATCGCCCGAGTGCGGCGTGGCGGTGAGGAGCACGAGCGCCCGGGCGCGATCGCCCAGCAGGTTCGCCGCCCCCGCGCGATCGGAACGGCCGGCCAGGTGATGCGCCTCGTCCAGGACGACCACGTCCCACGTGATCGTTTCGAGCGAGCGGATCACTTCGGGCCGCTTGATGTAGTCGACCGACGTGATGACGAGCGGCGCGAGCGCCCACGGGTTCATGCCGGCGGGCAGCCGGGCGGACGCACGGGCGAGGCCCGCCGCATCGAAGATGTCCGCGTCGAGACCGAACCGATGGCTCAGCTCGTCCTGCCACTGCTCGCGCAGACCGGCCGGCGAGACGACGAGCGCCCTCGCATCCGGGACGCGCTGGAGCGTTTCGGCAATCATCAGCCCCGCCTCGACGGTTTTGCCGAGGCCCACCGCATCGGCGATGAGGAAGCGGCAGGCGGCGCCCCGCACGAGCGCGAGCGCCGGTTCGAGCTGAAACGGGATCAGGGTCAGGTTCGCGCGCGCGGCGGACCGCAGGGACCACCACGACGGCAGCGCGTCGGCCAGCGTCCGCCGGGCGACGTGGCGCCACCGCGCCGCGCCGACCAGTCGAGGGGCCGTGGGAGCGTTGAGACGGTCGAACGGTTCACACGGAAGGACAAACCGCGCGTGCTGCGCGCGGTTGGTGGCGTCGCACCCGATGGCGTCCACGATGGCGGCGTCGCCGCAGCCTGCCTGTCCGGCGATGCGCCAGCGCTCTCCCCGGATTCGAACGATCTCCCCGCGCCGGACCTGCGGAACGCGCGTCGCCACGTGGCACGGCCGTGCACGTCACGTTCCGCGACCTGTCACGGGCCACCGGGGTCCGGAGTCGCGGAGAAAATCGAGGAAAAAGACCCCATCTCCGTGTCTCCGTGCCTCCGTGGCTCGTGGAAGGTACGCGAAATTTGCCCGCCTGGGGCGACGCCGGCGCGTCAGTTTGTGCTCTTCAACCGGGCAACCGTGGCGCCCAGGTGAGACTCGGCGGCGTCCCAGAACGCTTCGACGCGCGGGTGGCGCTCGAGCGCCTGCTGGACGATGCCCCGCTGGATGCCCTTGCCTCGCCCGTGGATGAGGCGGACTTCACGCAGCCCCGCCTCGTGGGCGGCGTTGACGTACTCGTCCACCACAGACGGGATGTCGCGGGGCGCGAACGTGTGGAGGTCGAGGGTGCCTTCGATCGGGATGCGATGCGCCACAGGATCGCTCCGGCTTCCAGCTTGTGCCTTGATCTACGGGTACGTCGCCGTCACCACCGTCTTCATCCCTCCGCGCACTGAGAAGTCACTGACGATCGTCATCCGGCGCGGCTGGCAGGCGGCGACGAGGTCGTCGAGGATCTGGTTCGTCACGGCTTCATAGAAGATGCCGCGGTTGCGGAAGTCGATCATGTAGTACTTCAGCGACTTCAGCTCGAGGCAGCGGTCGCCCGGGACGTAGGTGATCCGGATGTCGCCGAAGTCGGGCAGGCCGGTCTTCGGGCAGAGGGAGGTGAACTCGGGACAGGCGATCACGATTTCGTAGTCGCGGCCCGGACGGGGATTCGGAAAGGTCTCAATCGGCTTCGCGCTTGACACAACGCGAAAATTCTAGCATTTTGGCCGGAACTCGCCGGGTTCTACAGCGCGTTTCGTTGACACCCTCACACGCGCGGGATAGCATTACGGCGGTTTTTGCCGCAGGTTTCCGTCGCAGTGTGAGCGCGCGCGACTGCGACGCGGCCGAGAGTTGGCGCGCATCAGCGCAAGGGGGACGTAATGGCTGAGGCCCGGAGAATGGGCAAGTCCGAGCTCTTTTCACACTTCGCCGACCGGTTCGAGGTGAAGCGGACGCAGGCACGCGAGTTCTTCGACGAGCTCACGAGCCTCTCCGAGAAGGAGCTCAAGCGCGCGGGCGAATTCGTGCTGCCGGGCATGGTCAAGCTGGTGGTGCAGAAGCGGAAGGCACGGATGGGTCGCAACCCGGCCACCGGCGAAGCCATCAAGATTCCCGCGAAGACGGTCGTCAAGGCCCGCATCGCCAAGCAGCTGAAGGACGCGGTCCTGCCGAAGAAGTAACCTGCGAAGGTCGAAGGGCAGCCGTCCTGCCCTTTGACTCTTTGCGCCCCGGGGTGCGATCACACGGCGGCCAGCCGCGACGGGCGAGCCTCGGTGAGCGGGAACCGCAGCGTGAACGTGCTGCCGACGCCCACCTCGCTCGACACCGTGATCGTGCCGCCGAGCTGCTCCACGATCTTTTTCGAGATGGCGAGGCCGAGACCGAGGCCGCGCCGCTTGGTCGTCACGAAGTCTTCGAAAATCGTGTCGAGCCGCTCCTTCGGGATCCCGTAGCCCGTATCCTCGATCTGCACCATCGCCTGGCCGTGCTCCTGCGACGTCCGCACGACGATGCGGCCGCGCGGCGGCGTGGCCTGCAGCGAATTCATGATCAGATTGCGGTAGACGCGGTTGAGGGCGAACAGGTCGCCTTCGATATAGAGGGGACCGAGCACGAACTCGGTGTCGATCTGCAGGCCGGCGTTGTCCGCGGTCGTCTGCATCGATTCCACGAGGTCGGCGAGCCCCTTGTTGACGTCGATCGGGAACCGCTGCAGCGGCATCGGTCGTGCGACGTTGCGCAGGTCGTCGAGGACGCGCTTCACCTGCGCGAGCTCGCGCTCGATCGTCCGCTTGAAATTCTCCCGGTACTCCACGTCGTCGAACATCTTCACGATGAGCTTGCAGCTGTTCCCGATGTTCTGAATCGGGTGCGAGAGGTCGTGGACCAGGCCGATCGAAATGCGGCCGAACATCGCCTGCCGTTCCTTCTTCCGGACGTCCTCCTGCAGCTCGACGAGCCTGTCGGCCATGTTGTTGAAGGAGACGCCCAGCTGCCCGAGTTCGTCGTGGGTGGCCACCGTCACGCGCTCGTCCAGCCTGCCCTCGGCCAGCGCGCGGGTGCTGCGCGTCAGCGCCAGGATCGGGTCGATGAAACGATGGCCCCAGACGTAGCCGACGCCGAGCATGACCATCAGGGCGACGACGATGGCGATGGCCAGCTGTCCCTGGACGCGGATCGGAATGGCGAAGGCCTCGACGCGAGGCTGCTCGACAATCACCGTCCAGCGGAGCGACGGCAGGCGCGCGGCGACGCCCACCATCGGGCCCCGCTCGTCGCCGTATTCGGCGAACGTGACCTGCTGGCCGGGGAGCGCCGTCGCGATGCGCGACACGAGCGGATGCGCGCTCAGGTTGTCACCGCGTGCCACGAGCGACTTGGCCGCCGGATTGCCGTGCGCGAGCAACTGGCCCTCGTTGGTCACGACGAGCGCGTAGCCGTTCCGGCCGACCCGAATCCGATCGACCATCCGCCACATCGCCTCGAGGTTGAGGCGGCCGACCAGCCACCCGCCGCCGCCGCGATCGACCAGGCGGACCGCGATCACCGCGGTGGGCAGCAGGTCGTCGTCCACCGAGAAGCGTGAAATCAGCGTGCCGTTGAGGTTGACGCCCTCGGATCCGGGGACCGCGACCGTCGGCGTCCCGAGCCGGCTCGAGACGATGGGCCGGCCGTTCTCATCGAGCAGCGTGAGCTCCTTGAACTCGGTGAACTGCAGGACGAAGTTCTTGAGGATGCGATCCTGCTGCCACCGCTCGAGTCCGGTCTGCTGGAGGTCGGCGGCCACGGCCTTCAGGATGTTGACGCTGCCGTTCACGTACAGCTCGATCTGCTCGGCCACCTGGCGGGCGACGTTCAGGTTGCCGTCGATGACGGCCTGCTGGGCCCCGGTGCGCAGCGACAGCAGCGACACGGCGCCGTAGCCGAGCAGCGGCACGACAGCCGCCGCGGCAAGCAGGAGGGCGAACCGCGTGGAAATCCGTTTCACTTAGTCGAAACCGACTGGCTATCGGTATTCTCGGTCCATTGCCAGATGGTGAACAGAGGATCACGATCCGACGTGGGCACCCGGAAATGCCGCCGCACGGCGCGGGCGCGCTGATTCCAGGCCAGAAACAGCGCCGGGGGATCCTCGAGGAGGACGCGCTGGAGCCGGCTCACGGCCGAGCGGACGGCGCCCTCGTTGATGGACGTGCGAAGCACGTCGAACAATCTTGCGGCCTCGGCGTTGTCGTAGCCGAACGCGTGCAGCCCGTCTCGGCGGGGAGCCCCCCAGAACACATGGGGCCTGGCAAAGGTGGGGCCGCTGATCATGTCCACCAGTACGGCCTGGAACCGTCCCTCCCGGATGCGTGCGTCGTAGTCCTGGATGGGCACGACCTCGAACATCATGTCGACTCCGACGTCGTACAGCTGCTTCTGCACATCGAGGCCGATGCGCTCCAGCAGCGTGAAGTCGGCCGGCAGGAGGCACGTAAAGCGCAGCCGCGCCGGGGGCCCCGGCGTTCCGCGGGCCGTCGCCGGGAGGTGCAATCCGGCCAGCTCGAGCGAGGCTTCCGCCCCTCCCGGATCGAACCTGAAGGGCTGGGCCGACCCGTCGTAAGCCCAGTGTCTCGGCCACAAGGGGCCGCTGGCTGCCTCTCCGTGGCCCTGCAGGACCCTCGCGATCAGCGCCTCCCGATTCACCGCCGCGTTCAGCGCCCGTCGAACCGCCGCTGAACGGAAAACCGGAGATTGTGAATTGAACGCAATGAGGAATTGAAAGCTGCGCGCGAATGAGATGACCTGAATGTCGTCGTTCTGGATGAACTCCACCGCTTCGGGAGGGACATCGGTCACCATGTCCACCTCGCCGCGCAGAAGGCGTGACCACGACGTCCGGAGGTTGTCCGACGGGCGAATCACGATCCGTTCGATCTTCGGTGCCCCAGCGTAGTAGCGATCGAAACGTTCGAGCTCCACGCCCGTTGCCCTCGCGACCCGGCGGAACGCTCCGGTGCCGACGTTGTTCGGGCCGATGCTGAGCGGCAGGTCGAGGTCCTCTGGCAGAAACGCCGACGGCCTGGAGAGATCGAGGACCAACTGGAGATCACCCTCCGGCCGAACCGATGTGACGTCGGCCACCGAAGGGTAAAGCGCGCGCGTTGACGCACGTGCAATTGCACGGTTCAGCGCTTCAGCGGCGACGGTGGAGGTGAACGCGGTGCCGTCGTGGAACGTGACACCAGACCGAAGCTGCAACCGCAGCCGGCGACCCTCATCTTCCCAGTTCCAGCTTTCTGCCAGTCGAGGGAGGGCCCGTCCATCGACACTCAAGGAGGTCTGAGTCAGACCTTCGAGCGTGAGGACATTGATGAGCTGCGCCAGTCCAACTTCGGTTCCCGGGACAGCAGCTTCAGGAAAACCGACGGTCAGGACTCTTTGAGAAGGAGAATTCGCAACGTCGGGCCGCCCACAAGCCGAGCAGGCGATGCAAAAAACAACGCCGCACCACAACCGCAAGGTGGCGCGGCGTCTACGCAGACGGCCGGAGACTGAAGCCCTGAACGGGCTCTCTGCTACTTCTTGTCCTGAGGCGCGTCGCCCTCCACGACCCATGGGCAATAGTTCTGCGGTTTCCGCTCGGTGGTTGCCTTCTTGATGACGGTGATCTTCATGAGTGTACTCCGTTTCTGGTGAATGGCCGATTCATGGATGGCTCGAAGCCACCTCCAATGCGGCGCGCTCCGCCAGGCCGACGACGGCTGACTCGAACGCACCCTTGTGACATGACGGCTGATGCATGTCGGCAAGCTCGGTGTGCGCGGCCACGGAACACCCGCCGCCGCACACGGGAACGAACGAACAATCTCCGCACTCGTCTTTCCTGGGACTCAGGCGCTCGAACCGCTCCGCGGCGGCCGCCCGCCGGCTCTCCTGCCGGCCGTCGATGTGGCCGGTCGACTCCGACTTCGACCCGGTGAACCCCGGGCACGCGTAGAGCGAGCCGTCGGGACCGATGGTGTGGGCGTGGCGCCGGTGAATCTCGCACGGGCCCATGTGGACACCGTCGGGCGTGGGGAAGCCGCGCTTGCGCGTCTCGCTGCGGAGGAACGACATCTTCTCGTCAACGAAGTGGCACGAGTCGCAGACGCTCGATCCGGTGAGCGCGCCGGCGCCCGCGCTCGTCATGCAGGTGCCGCCGAGCGGCTTGTCGTTGCCGCCCACGACCGTCAGCGGGATGACGCCCTTCGGGGCTGCAGCCTGTTCGAACGACTTAATGATCGGCTTGAAGTTGACCTTGGCGATCTTGTCGGCGAACTCCTGCTCGCGCAGAAAGTCGAGCAGCGCCGGATAGCTGTCCACAGACGACTCGTCAAAGTTGCCGCCGATCGTGATCGGCACCTTGTCGGCCACTTGCCGGACGTTCTCGATGATGCGGTCGAACGTTCCCTGACGGCCGCGCAGCGGGCGCATGCGGTTGTGTGTATCCCGATCGCCATCCAGCGTGATCTTGACGCCGTGGAGACCGCAGGGCACCAGACGATCGACCACTTCGGGCGTGAGCAGCAGCCCGTTCGTGATGAGGCTGATGCCTTGGGGGATGCCCCGTTCCGCGCACAGCGCGTGGCACCGCTCAGCCAGGAAGTACGCCACCGGCAGGTTGAGCAGCGGCTCGCCGCCGAACAGCGTGAGCACGAACTTCTCCGGGCGCAGTTCGTCGAGCCGCGTCTCGATCCACGCGGCAACCTCCGCCGCCGTCTCGAGCGACATCTTCTCCGCGAACTTGTTGTAGTCGCCGTGATCGCCCTGGAAGCAGTAGTCGCAGGCGAAGTTGCACTGCAGCGTCGTCAGCACCGTGACGCGCAGCTGCTCGGTGTCCTCGCGCAGCGTCTGGAAGTAGCCGTCGAGCGACGTGTTCTCCTGCTCCCGGCTCTCCACCAGAAACCCGTTCTCGACGAGCGCCTCGATCGTCTCGCGCTCGTCCGTAGTGCGGGCCGACTCGCCGCGGGAAATGCGCTCCAGCAGGCCGGTGACGTCGGAGGAGGCAAGCAGCTGCGAGTCGGAAAAGGTGTTCATGAGGAACACTTCGTCCCGGTCGGGCAGCGGCACCTGCACGTTGAATCTCGAGGCCTGCATACGCGTCCAGTCCCTGCGAAGAAGTGAGTGGCCGCACCAACAGCGTTCGTTGCGGCTCGCGGACTGTCCTGAGCAACGCGTGTGCCGGCTCGGCCGTGCACAGCTTCGCTAGCCGATCAAAAGAAATTGCGAAGAGAAACGCCGAAACGGCAAGCAACTCGCATCCGGCCGCACACCGCACATACGGCCAACCGGTTGACGTGTGGGGAGCCCGCACAAACGCTCCACGCTGCGGGCGCCGCGCGTTTCAGTGGGTCTTTGCCCGTAAAGCGAGCAGGGTTGGCGGGCGGCCAAATTGTTGGCCGCCCGTACAGGCGTTTGTCTGGCCGGCGTCAGTTGCCGCGAATCTTGCGGGCCAGATCCCTGATGTCCAGCCGATCCATCTTGAACTTGAGCGTGCTGAGCGGAATGCCGAGCGTGCGCGCCGTGGCCGTGACGTTCCACCCGCCTTTTTCGAGCGCCCGGATGATGAAGTTGCGCTCGAAGGTCGAGACGGCCCGTTCGAGCAGGTTCTCGGTGGCGGGCCCCTGGGCGTCGAGCTGGGCCACGTGGAGCTCGTACGGGAGGTCTTCGTCGGTGATCCACTCCTTGTCGGACACCGCGACCAGCCGCTCGATCAGGTTTTCGAGCTCCCGGATGTTACCCGGCCACCAGTAGCCGCCGAGGATGCGCAGCGTCGAATCCGCAATCCCCTGGATGTTCTTGCGGAACTTGACGTCGTACCGGCGCAGGAAGAACCGGACGAGGTCCCCGAGATCCTCGATGCGGTCGCGCAGCGGCGGCATTTTGAGCGGGATGACATTCAGGCGGTAGTAGAGGTCTTCGCGGAAGGTGCCTTCCTTCACGGCGTTCTCGAGGTCGGTGTTGGTCGCGGCAATCAGCCGGAAGTCGGTTTTGATGGGGTGCGTGCCGCCGACGCGCTCGATTTCCCCCTCCTGAATGGCCCGGAGCAGCTTGGCCTGCAGCTCGTAGCGCAGGTCGCCCACTTCATCGAGGAACAGCGTCCCGCCCGTGGCGAGCTCGAACTTCCCGAGCTGTTGGCGGATGGCGCCGGTGAAGGCGCCCTTCTCGTGCCCGAAGAGCGCGCTCTCGACCAGCTCCCTGGGGATCGCCGCGAGGTTGACCGCGACAAACGGCGCCTCCGGCGCGCCCGACTCACGATGGATCATCCGCGCGAGCAGCTCCTTGCCGGTGCCGCTCTCGCCGAGGATCAGCACGGTGGCCGACAGTTTGGCCACCTTCCGGGCCATGTCGATCACGTCCCGGGTGGCCCGGCTCGGACCGACGATGAACTCGCGGTCGACCTGCTCGGCGACCTCGGCCCGCAGCCGAATCACGTGGCGGTTGAGGTCCTGGCGCTCGCTCGCGTTGGCCACCAGCGTGCGGAGGCCCTCCAGATCGAAGTCCTTCGAGACGAAGTGATAGGCGCCGTGGCGCATCGCCTCGATCGCGACGTCGAGCTCCTTGACGACCGAAATGACGATCACCTCGACGTACGGGTAGTTCTCCTTCGTGATCTTGAGGACCTCGAAGCCGCTGATACCGGGCAGCCGGACGTCGAGCAGCATCAGGTCGACGTCTTCCTTCTCCATCAGCTGCAGCGCCGTTTCGCCGGTCGCCGCGCGGAGCACGCGATAGTCCCGCTTGAGCAGCGCGGTCAGCGTATCCCGCATGCCTTCGTCATCGTCGACGACGAGAATGGTCTTCGTGCGCTCGGCCATGGAAGTCGCCGCGAGTATAGCGCGCTCCTTGACACTTCCGAATTGCGTCCGATAAGGTCGGGGGGTGTACGACCTGGTCGTCATCGGCGCCGGGACCGGCGGGTATGTCGCCGCCATCCGCGCCGCCCAGCTCGGCAAGACGGTCGCCGTCGTCGAGAGACAGAAATCGCTGGGCGGCACGTGCCTCATCTGGGGCTGCATTCCGACCAAAGCGCTGCTGGAGCACGCGCACGCGCTCGCGATCATCCAGAACGCGCAGGAATGGGGCGTGACGATGGCGCCCGCCGCGCCCGCCATCGACATGCGCAGGGTGCACGCGCGCAAGGACAAGATCGTGGCCGGCCTGACGAAGGGGATCGAGTTCCTGTTCAAGAAGAACAAGATCACCTGGATCAAAGGGACAGCGCGCCTGGCGGGCGACGGCAGGGTCGAGATCATCGACGGCGAGACGCAGACGCTCCAGGCGGCGGACATCATCATTGCCACCGGCTCCGCGCCGCGCAGCGTGCCGGGCGTCGAGATCGACGGCACGCGGATCATCACGAGCGACCAGGCGATCCATCTGCCCGAGCCGCCGGCGTCGCTCGTCATCCTCGGGAGCGGTGCGGTCGGCGTGGAGTTTGCGTCGATTTACCGGCGCTTCGGCAGCGCCGTCACGATCATCGAGCTGCTGCCGCGGCTCGTGCCGGCCGAAGACGAGGCGATCTCGGCCGAGCTCGAGAAAGCCTTCCGCCGGCGGGGCATCACGTCGCTGACGGGGACCCGCGTGAGGAAGGCGGCTGCCACGCCGAAGGGCGTCGAGATCCACGCGGAGACTCCCGATGGAGGGACGCAGACGCTCGGCGCCGACGTCCTGCTCGTCGCCACCGGCCGCGGGCCGGTCACCTCGGGGCTCGGCATCGAGGAGCTCGGCGTCCGGCTGGACAAGGGCTACATCGCGGTGGATTCGCTGTACCGGACGTCGGTGCCGGGAATCGCCGCCGTCGGCGACGTGATCGCCCTCGACGGCGTCGCGCATCCGCAGCTCGCGCACGTCTCATCCGCCGAGGGTGTCATCGTGGCGGAGCGTCTGGCGGGCAGGGAGGTGCAGCCCATCAACTACGACCACGTGCCGAGCTGCACCTACTGCGATCCGGAAATCGGCAGCGTCGGCCTGACCGAGGCCGAAGCGACGGCCCGGGGGTACAGCGTGCGCGTCGGGTCGTTCCCCTTTGGCGTGCTGGGCCGCGCCAAGATGGCTGGCGAGACCGACGGGTTCGTGAAGATCGTGGCCGAGACGCGGTACGATGAGGTGTTGGGCGTCCACATGATTGGGCCGAGGTCGACCGAGCTCATCGCGGAAGCGGTGCTGGCGCTTCGGCTCGAGTGCACCGTCGAAGAGCTGGTCCGGACGATGCATGCTCATCCGACGTTCTCGGAAGCCTTCGGCGAAGCGGCCCACGCCGTGCACGGCGCCGCGATACATTTGTAGGTCTTTGGTCTTTCGTCCTTTGTCTCTGGTGATAACCAGAGACCACCGGGACCAGAGACCAAAGACCAAAGACCAAAGACCAAAGACCAAAGACTGAGCTCAGCATGCCAACGCCCGTCGTGATGCCCCAGATGGGGGAGTCGATCGCCGAAGGGACGATCGTCCGGTGGATCAAGAAGGTCGGCGATCAGGTCGATCGTGACGAGCCGCTGCTGGAGATCACGACGGACAAGGTCGATGCCGAGATTCCCGCCCCGGCGGCCGGCGTCCTGACCGAAATCACGGTCAAGGAAGGCGAGACGGTCGCCGTCAACACGGTGGTCGGCACCATCGGCCAGCCGGGCGAGACAGGAGCGGCGCCGCCGGACGCGAAGGCCGCGGCGCCGGTCTTGGCCGGCGCCCCGCCGGCGCCGCGGAAG
>JACQZV010000027.1 GCA_016213695.1 Acidobacteriota bacterium
AGAGCTGCGCGAGCGTCCGGACGAGCGCTTCCGCGTCGACGATACCGGTATCGGGGGAGTAGAGGCCCGCGCGCGCCCGGATGTGGGGCTCGCGCGCGCGGATGAACGCCGCGTCGACCAGGCGCAGGCCCGCGGCGCCGTTCGCCTCGCCGCGCGCGCGCAGCGCCTCGAGCGCGCCCGCCTCGTCCTCGTGCTGGACGACGACCACCTTGCCGCAGCGGGCGTGCGGGACGCCGTGCGTGCGGCAGAACTCGTAGAGCCGGCGGGCCCCTTCGACGCAGCACCGCGCCTTCAACGTGCCGGGCGGATAGTAGAGGCCCGCGTGAATGACCTGGCTGTTGTGCGTGCTGGTGCCCATGCCCGGCCGCGGCTCGCGCTCGAGCACGCAGACGCTGTGCCCGCGCGCCGCGATGGCGTGTGCCGCCGCGAGCCCGATGACTCCGGCGCCGATCACCGCGGCGTCGATGTGTGAGGAATCCATAGGAATCGGGAGAGAGACGTCTGATAGTACGATACGGAGTTTGCGGTCCGCTGTGAAGGTCTTCGTGACCGGCGCCGCCGGGCGCCTCGGCGCCTCGATTGTCGAGGCGTTCGGCGACTGCCAGGTCGTCGCGCCTGCGCGCGCGTCGCTCGATGTGGCCGACGCCGCCGCCGTGATGCGGGCGGTGTCGGAGGCGCGGCCCGACGTCATTGTCAACTGCGTCGCCTACAACCACGTCGACCAGGCTGAGGAATACCCCGCGGAGGCGTTCGCGATCAATGCCTTCGCGGTTCGCATCCTCGCCCGGGCCGCCGAGGACGCCGGGGCGGCCTTCGTGCACTATGGCTCCGACTTTGTCTTCGACGGCGAGGCCACCGAGCCGTATCCCGAGGAGGCCAGGACATCGCCGCGCAGCGCCTACGGTCTCAGCAAGCTGCTCGGGGAGTGGTTCGCGCTCGAGGCGCCCCGCGGGTTTGTGCTGCGCGTGGAGAGTCTGTTCGGCGCCGCCCGCGGGTGGACGGGGCGTGCCGGGTCGCTCGATATGATCGTCGGCGCCCTGGAGGCGGGGCGCGTGGCGCGCGTCTTCACCGATCGCGTCGTGTCGCCCTCGTACGTCGAGGACGTCGCGGCCGCGACCCGGCACCTGATCGACGTCGACGCGACGCCGGGTCTCTACCACTGCGTCAATGCGGGTCAGGCGACGTGGTACGAGGTGGCGGAGGAAGCGGCGCGCCTGCTCGGCGTGGCGCCCCGCCTGGAGCCGATCACGACGGCCGCGAGCGCGCTGAAGGCGTCGCGGCCGCGCTTCTGTGCGCTCGCCACCGGCAAGCTGGCGGCCGCCGGGTTTCCGATGCCGACGTGGCGCGACGCGCTCGGCCGATGGCTGGCGTCGCGGGAGCGCGTCGGACGGCACGATACAATAGACGGCGTTGATGGCTAAGCGCGCAATCATCACGGGGATCACCGGGCAGGACGGTTCGTACCTCGCCGAACTGCTGCTCGACAAGGGCTACGAGGTGACGGGCATCGTGCGGCGCCTGAGCGCCTCGAACATGTGGCGCATCGAGCACCTGCTGGACCGCGTCACGCTGCGGCCCGCCGACCTGCTCGACCAGCTGTCGCTCGTGCGCGTCATCCAGGACGTCCGGCCGCACGAGTTCTACAACCTGGCCGCCATGTCGTTTGTGCCCGCGTCGTGGGACCAGCCGATGCTGACGGGCGAGTTCAACGCGCAGGGCGTCACGCGCGTGCTCGAGGCCATCCGCCACGTCGACACGGGCATCCGGCTCTACCAGGCCTCGTCCAGCGAGATGTACGGCCGCGTCCGTGAGGTGCCCCAGACGGAATTGACGCCGTTCTATCCGCGCAGCCCCTACGGCGTCTCCAAGGTGTTCGGCCACTACATCACCGTCAACTATCGCGAGAGCTACGGGATCTTCGCCGTCTCGGGCATCCTGTTCAACCACGAGTCGCCGCGGCGCGGCATCGAGTTCGTCACGCGCAAGGTGAGCGAGGGCGTGGCGCGCATCAAGCTCGGCCTGGCCGACCACCTCGGCCTCGGTAATCTCGACGCGTGCCGGGACTGGGGATTCGCCGGCGACTACGTCCGCGCCATGTGGCTGATGCTGCAGCAGGAGCAGGCCGACGATTACGTGATTGCCACCGGCGTCTCGCATTCGGTCAGGCAGCTGGTCGAGGCCGCGTTCGGCTACGCGGGGCTCGATTGGAAGACGCACGTCCGCGTCGACCCGGCGTTCCTGAGGCCCGCGGAAGTCGACCACCTCATCGGCGACTCGAGCAAGGCGCACCGCGTCCTCGGCTGGGAGCCGCAGGTGAAGTTTGAGCAGCTCATCGCGATGATGGTCGACGCCGACGTGGCGCGGCTGTCGGGCAGGCAGGCGGGTGTCGGCGCCGCCCGCTAGCCGCGCGGGGGATCCCGCGTGAGCCTCGCAGACAAGATTCGCGACCGCTCGGCCCGCGTCGGCATCATCGGCCTCGGGTATGTCGGCCTGCCGCTCGCGGTCGAGTTCGCACGCAGCGGCTTCGACGTGACCGGCTTCGACGTCGATGCGTCGAAGGTCGACGCGATCGGCGCCGGCCGCAGCTACATCCTCGACGTCAGCAGCGACGAGGTCGCCTCCACCGTCCGCGCGGGCCGCCTTCGCGCCACCACCGACATGTCGCGCCTCCGGGACATGGACGCCATCGACATCTGCGTGCCCACGCCCCTGCGGAAGACGAAGGATCCCGACCTGTCGTACGTCGTGCAGGCGGTTGACGCCGTGAAAGCGCAGCTCAGGTCGGAGCAGCTCGTCATCCTGGAGTCCACCACGTATCCCGGCACCACCGACGAAGTCGTCCAGCCGGCCCTCGAAGAGCACGGGTTGAGGGCGGGCGTGGACTTCTACCTGGCGTTCTCACCCGAGCGCGTCGACCCCGGTAACCGGGCGTACAGCACGCGCACGATTCCGAAGGTCGTCGGCGGCGTCAATGCGGCGAGCACCGAGCTGGCGGCCGCTCTCTACCGCGCGATCATCGAGACGGTGGTGCCCGTCAGCTCCACCCAGGTGGCCGAGATGGTCAAGCTGCTCGAGAACACGTTCCGTGCCGTGAACATCGGCCTCGTGAACGAGCTCGCGCTCATGTCGTACCGCATGAACATCGACGTCTGGGAGGTCATCGACGCCGCGAGCACCAAGCCGTTCGGGTTCATGCCCTTCTATCCCGGCCCGGGCCTGGGCGGCCACTGTATTCCGATCGACCCGTTCTACCTGTCATGGAAGGCCAGGCAGAGCGGCTTCGAATGCCGGTTCATCGAACTGGCCGGCCAGGTGAACGGATCGATGCCCACCTACGTCGTCGAGCGGATCGGGGAAGCGCTCAATACGATGAAGAAGGCCATCAACGGCTCGACGATCCATCTGTTCGGGGTGGCCTACAAGAAGGACGTGAGCGACATGCGCGAGTCGCCGGCGCTCGATGTGCTCGAGCTGCTGCACCGGCGGGGCGCCCGGCTCAGCTATACGGATCCCTTCGTCCCCACCCTCCGGCACGGCGACATCGATCTCCGTTCGATCCCCGAAGCGGAGGCGGGCGACGGGATCGACTGCGCGGTGATCTGCACCAACCACCGGGCGTTCGACTACGCGGAGATGGTCAGGCGGTTCCCGCTGATTGTCGACACGCGCAATGCGCTGAAGGGGATCGAGGCGACGCACATCCACCGGCTCTGAGTCGATCGGGGGGACCGGGGTCAGCGGACGTCGGCGAGCGGGATCCAGCGGACCTCCGCCACCATCACCGCGATCGGACGCCGCGCCTGCCGCCTGCCGAGCGGTACCTCCTGCATCCACCATTCGTTCGCCCGCAAGTCCACGCGCCGGAACGGCGCGGTCGAGGCGGCGCGGCCCGGTATGTCGTAGCTTACCCACCGCCCCGGCGGTATTTCCCTCCGATCGACGAGAGCGCCGGCGATCGCCGTTTCCAGGATGAGCGGCCGCGTCATCGTCATGTCGGGCGCGCGCAGGCGCAGCCGGACGAAGCCGGCTCCGCCCGGCACGTAGGTGACGGCGTGGCGGGTCATCCAGCGGTACGTGGTACCGTCGGACGCTGTCTCCCGGCCGTGAAAGCCGTAGTCCGGCGGCGCCGCGCCGGCCCGCACATAGGTGGTCGCCGCCCGCGCGAGCCCTGCCGCCAGCAGGACGCACGTCGCGGCTGCGATCAGCGCGCGCGCCCGGGTCCACCGGGGATGCCCATCGCCCCCGGCGGTCAGTGCGCCGGATGCGATCCAGAAGGGGAGTGCGGCCTCCGGCACGAGCAGCGGATGCCCCGTGAGGCAGGTCGCCAGATAGGCGCTGGTCGCCGCGAAGAGACCCAGCGACACCGGGTCCTGGGACGCGCGGGCGGCGGACCAGCCGGCGGCCACGAGCGACACGGCGAGCCAGAGGAACAGCGCGCCGCCGCCGATGCCGAGCTCGGCGAGCTGCTGCACGAAGTAGTTGTGCGCGTTTTCGTTGCCGTAGGTCGCACGCAGGTCCGCCGGCATGAAGTCGGCGGACCGATCGAAGTACTGGCCGATCCCCACGCCGAACACCGGCGCCGACCCGTACATGCGCACGCTCGTCTGCATGAACTGCGAGCGCAGGCTGGCCGACCGCGCGGCGCTGCCGCGGACGCCGGATTGCCAGTCCACGGTCGCCGCACCAGCGAGCATGAGGATGGAGAGCGACGCCACGGCGGCCCCCATCTGCGGGCGCGACAGCGGCCGGCGCCGCTGGGCGACCGCGAGGATGAGCAGGCCGGCGACGGCGGCGGCAAAGGAGGTTCGTGAGCCGGTAAGCCAGAGCGCGGGACCGATCAGGACGAGCAGGGCGACCGCCGGGCCGCGCCGTGCCCGGTCGAACACCGCGATGCCGGCCGCGACGGCTCCGCCCAGCACGTACAGAGAGCCGGCGGCATTCAGGTCGGCCAGGTGGAGGCTGAAGCGCTCGCCCGCCACGTAGCGCTGCAGGAACCACCCGCCGTAGCCGGCCGCCGCCCACTGCCGCGCCACATCCCCGAGTGTCGCGGCGGCGAGCACGCCCATCGACGCGGCCAGCGTCCACGCCAGCACGCGCGCGAACCGCGGGTCGGCGCGCGAGGTGGCCATCGCGGCCAGCAGCAGGGCCAGGCCGGTGGCGGCCTGCAGCAGCGTCCACGTCTGCGGCTCCGGGCTCGAGAAGATCAGGTAATCGGGGGCCACGGCGCGAAACAGGAACTGCGGCAGCGCCGCCAGCGCCACGCCGGAGGCGCTGCTGAGCGTCAGCATGAGCCAGGAGGCGGCGAGCGCGGCGCCGTACAGGAGGGCCGGCAGGACGACGCCGCTGCCTCTCGCGTCACGCGGCGGCGCGATCGGGCGCCAGACTGCGAGCAGCCAGGCGGCGAGGAACGCGCACGCGAACATCTCCGGTGCCCGCGCAGGCGCCGGGGCAAGCAGGGCCCCAGCCGGTACCAGGCCGGCCGTGAAGGCGAGGCCTATCGCCGGGCGCCACAGGGTGGCGGCCGCAATCATGACGGCGGCCAGCGCGGCCAGCCGGCTGACTTCGGGCGCGAGGACGGCCAGCAGGACCCACCACGCGAGCATCGCACCCACCGGGAGCCGCAGCGCCCTCCGGGCCACCCTCACGCGCGTCGTCCGATCGCTGCGTAGTCGAGCCAGGTGAAGAGCAGGCGGTTGAGGCGCTCGACGTTGGCGTTGAGCGTGTCCACCGCAGCGCCCAGCGAGGCGTGCGGGGCGAGCGGCTGGAGCTTTTCGTGCTCGGGATACGGCGACCGGTACCGGATGTCGACGTGCTGAAAGCCGTTCGCGATCATCAGGTACTTCAGCGTGTCGGGGTGGAGCGGCCTGACGTGCGTGATGTCGCGGATGTAGCTCTCGAAAAAAGCGAACCAGCACGCCGGATTGATCGTCTCCAGCACGATCGGCGCGCCGGGGCGCAGCTTGTCGAACGCGGTATCGAGCAGGGCCGTCAGATACCGGGGCTCGAGGTGTTCGACCACCTGCGCGGCGAAGATGCCGCCGAGCGACCCGTCCGGCTGCGCCCTCAGATACGCGAGCGCGTCGGCCTGCTCGGCGTCGAGACCCTGCTCGCGGCAGACGTCCACCATTGCCCCGTTGAGATCGACGCCGCGCGAGGTGACGCCCTGGTCGCGGAGCAGCGCGAGGAACTCCCCGCGCCCGCAGCCGATATCCAGGACGTCCTGTGAGCCGTGGAAGAGCGGCAGATACTCCGCCACCCGGGCGCGGATGTCCTCGGGGGAACCGCGGAACTGATCCTCGAAGCCGACGTACGTATGGCTGTCGAGACCGCTCATCTGCGCCGGTGCCGGGGCCGCAACGGGCGCCGCGTCCGCCGGCGGCCCCGGCCCGGCCTCGGCCAGGCGCATCATCTCGCGCTTGAGCGTCTGGGTGGCCCGCTGCAGCACGCCGACGGCGGCGCGCAGTTCTTCGTGGGTACCGGCGAGCGATGTCACCGCGTCATGACTCCGGCGTTCCCACGCCGCCAGCGCCTCCTGGTGCCGGCGCATCTCGTCGATCTGCGATTCAACCCGGTCGAGCGCGAACCGGACGGTGTCGTGGACCCAGGCCACCGTCGTCGCGCTCGCATGATGCGCTGCGATCGCGACGACGTCGTTGCGGTTGATATGGTCGGCGACCGCGGCGTTGAACTCCCGCTGCCGGAAGAGAACACGGGCGAGGATCGCGCGCAGCCGGTCGGCGAGTCGTCCGCGCCAGCTTGCGGGTGCGGCGGGCGCGAAGACGTCGTAGAGACTGTTGATCCGTTCGATCTGATAACGATCGGGCGGAGGAATTGGCGCCGGCCCGGGCGGCAGCGGGTCGGTCATCGTCAGGGGGCCCCGGGGCCTAGCGGCCGACCATCCCTTCGACCGGGCTGCTGGCGGTGGCGTACATCTTCTGCGGGATCCGCCCCGACACGTAGGCCAGGCGTCCCGCCGCGACGGCGTACTTCATCGCCTCGGCCATCGCGACCGGCTTCTCGGCTCCGGCGATCGCCGTCTGCATCAGGACGCCGTCAGCGCCGAGCTCCATCGCCAGGGCCGCGTCCGAGGCCGTCCCGACGCCGGCATCCACGATGAGCGGCACCCGGACGAACTCCCGGATGATCCGCAGGCTGTTGACGTTCTGGATGCCGAGGCCCGATCCGATCGGCGCGCCGAGCGGCATGACCGCCGCCGCGCCGGCGTCCACCAGCTTGCGGCAGACGACGATGTCGTCGCTCGTGTACGGCAGCACGACGAAGCCGTCGCGCACCAGGGCGCGAGTCGCCTCGACGAGCGCTTCATTGTCGGGAAAGAGCGTCCGCTCGTCGCCGATCACTTCGAGCTTGATCCAGTTCGACAGGCCGGCTTCGCGGGCCAGGTGCGCCGTGCGGATCGCCTCGTCGGCTGTATAACAGCCGGCCGTGTTCGGCAGGATCGCGATGTGATCGGTGTCGAGATAGTCGAGCAGCGACTCGCGCGATCGGTCCGAGACGTTGACGCGCCTGACCGCCACGGTGACCATGTCGGCGCCGGACGCCGCGATCGCCTGTCTCATCACCGCGTGCGACGGGTACTTGCCGCTGCCGACGATGAGCCGCGATCGGAACGTGCGTCCCGCGATGATCAGGGGAGTATCGGTCATACGCGTTCACCCACTGCCCACTGCCCACTGCCCACTGCCGATGATCCCTCATCCCCCGCCGACGAAATTGACGATCTCGATGCGGTCGCCGTCGTTGATCCGGCTGTCGGCGAACAGGTGGCGCTTGAGGATCGTGAAATTATGCTCGACGGCCACGCGGCGTGGATCGATCGACAGCCTGGTCAACAAGTCGGTCACCGACAGCGGCCCGTCCAGTTCGTGCGGTTCGCCGTTGAGCGTGATCACCACGGGCTGGAGCCTCGGCTGCCAGGAGCGCCCCAGCGTACCGCGCCCCGTTGCGGCAAGTCAAGGTAAGCCCTTGATTTGTCGTAGGTTGCGTCGGCTGCAGGGGGTCTCCCGTCGGACCGATACACGATCCGCATGCGCCTGCTTCGTCCCTTTCCCGTCCTGGTGCTCGTCGCCTGGGCCGGCTGCATGGCCGTACTCGTGGACCGGGCCTATCTGCAGGCCGCCCCGGCCAATCTCGCGACCGATCTCGCGCGGTACGGTCCGACGGCCACCTGGCACGGCGTGTACTACCGCGGCGAGAAGATCGGCTTCACCGTGGGCCAGACGATCCGGACGGCCGACGGGTTCGAGCTGCAGGAAGACGCGCGCCTGCAGCTCACGCTGCTCGGCGCCACCTCGACGACGACGATCCGGACCACCGCGTCGGTGGACGAGTACTTCGCGCTGCGATCGTTTACGTTCTCGCTCGATCCCGGCACCGGCCCGATTGCGGTCCGCGGCGCGATCGATCCGCCGGGGACGGCGGCGACCGGCGCGCACCGGCTGACGATCGCGATCACCTCGGGCGGCAGGACGCGCAGCGAGGAGCGCCGGCTCGCCGAGGTGCCCGTCATGAGCCTCAACCTCTCGCGGATGCTGGCGAGCGGCGGCATGGCAGCCGGCACGTCGCGCCGGCTGACGATCTTCGACCCGGCCACGATGACCAACACGTCGATCGACGTGCGCGTCGGCGGGCGCGAAGTCGTCCGCACGCGTGACGGCGTCATCCCGGCGTTCCGCGTCGACATGGCCTATCACGGCCTGCAGACGACGTCCTGGGTGACCGACACGGGCGACGTCGTTCGCGAGGAGAGTCCGCTCGGGCTCATGACGGTGCGGGAATCGCCCGAGCAGGCGCGGGGCCTGGCGATTCCCGGGCGCATGCAGCAGGATCTGCTGCGCATGTCGGCCGTGGTGCCGGTCATGCGCCAGCGGATCGACGAGCCGCGCGACGTGCGCCGGCTGCGGCTGCGCATCGAGGGCGCGGAGCTGCCTCGCACCGATCTCGACGGCGTGGGGCAGCGCGTCGACGGCACCGTGATCGAGATCCGCGATCCGCAGACGCTTCAGCCCGGACCGGCCGACCCGGACGCGGCGCGGTTTCTGCGGCCCGAGCCGCTCATCGAGAGCGACGCGCCGGAGATTATCGCCGAGGCCGACCGCGCCGTGCGCGGCGTCACGGGCGCCAGGGCCCGGGCGGAGCGGCTGACCCGCTACGTCAACGCACTGCTCGACAAGAAGCCCACCGTGAGCCTGCCGTCCGCGCTCGACGTCCTGCGGACCCGCGTCGGCGACTGCAACGAACACACCGCGCTCTACGTCGCCATGGCGCGCGCGGCCGGGATTCCCGCGCGGATCGCTGTTGGCCTCGTCTACGTGCGCGGCGCGCAGGGCGCCTTCTATTACCACGCGTGGCCCGAGGTGTACCTGGACGAGGGCGGCGGCCGCGGGTTGTGGCTGCCGGTCGATCCCACGCTGAATCAGTTTCCGGCAGACGGCACGCACCTGCGGCTGGTGCGGGGAGGCCTCGACCAGCAGGCGACGATCCTGCCGCTCATCGGCCATCTGCGCATGACCGTCCTCGACATGGAGCTCGATCCGCGGTCCACGCCGATTCTGGTCGGCCGCGAGCAGGCGCAGCTGCCGCTGCCGGCGCCGGGCGCGCCCCGCGCCGGGCGCTGCCGGTGCGACGACCAATGATCGCCATCGAACACCTCGTCAAGACCTACGGCGCGTTTACCGCCGTGGACGGCGTGACGCTGACTGTCGCGCCGGGGGAGATTCACGGGTTCCTCGGCCCGAACGGCGCCGGCAAGACGACGACGCTGCGGATCATTGCCGGGCTGCTGCAGCCGACTTCGGGGCGGGTGGTCGTCAACGGGCACGACGTGGCGGGCGATCCCGAGGCCGCCAAGTCCTCGCTGGGGTTCATCCCCGATCGGCCGTACCTGTACGAGAAGCTCACGGCGGGGGAGTTCCTTCGCTTTCACGGCGGCCTCTTCGGCGTCGACGGGGCCGGCATCGCCGACCGCGTGCGCGAGATGCTCGAGTTGTTCGAGTTGAGCAAGTGGGAAGACGAACTGGTCGAGAGCCTGTCCCACGGCATGAAGCAGCGGCTGGTCATGGGCGCCGCGTTTCTGCACCGCCCCCGCGCCGTCGTCGTCGACGAGCCGATGGTGGGCCTCGATCCACGAGGCGCCCGGCTCATCAAGGACGTGTTCCGGCGGATGAGCGAACGCGGCGTCTCGATTCTCATGAGCACGCACACCCTCGAAGTGGCCGAGGAGATGAGCCACCGCATCAGCATCATCCACCGCGGGCGGATCGTGGCCCAGGGCACCGTGGACGACGTCCGCCGGCTTGCCGGCGGGCAGGACGAACATCTGACGGCGGTGTTTCTCCGGCTGACCGGCGGCAGCGGGCTGCAGGAAATCGACGAGGTCCTGTGATGACCCGGCTGTTTCCGTTCCTTCTCACGCCGCAGCTCCGGTCGATGCGCAATCGCGCGCGCCGGGGCGAGCGCGGCGACCTGCTGCGCGCCGGGTTCTTCGGCGCGATCGGCCTCGTGGTGTGCGGCGCGCTGTTCTTCGGCGCGTACTGGCTGACGACGCAGCTGGCCGCCTTCGAAGAGTTCGGCGACTACCTGCTGCGGCTCGGCCTCTCCTGGCTGTTCCTCACGTTTCTGGCCTTTCTCGCGTTCAGCGGCGTCGTCGCGGCCCTGTCCACGTTCTTTCTGGCCGAGGACCTGCGGCTGCTGATGGCGGCACCGATCCCGCGGGGCCGGCTGTTCCTGTCGCGCTTCACCCGGACCGTGGGCCAGGCGTCGTGGATGGTCGTGATGTTCCTGGCGCCGGTCCTGCTCGGCGTCGGTGCGGCGCGGTGCGCGCCGCCCGCCTTCTATGCGGCGGCGGTCCTGACGGTCGTGCCGTTTGCGACGATTCCGGTGGCGATGGGCGCGGCGGCGACGCTGCTGCTCGTCAACGTGCTGCCGGCGCGCCGCGCGCGCGACGTGCTGATGCTCGTGAGCCTGCTGTTCGCGGCGGCGCTCGTGCTCGTCCTGCGCTTCATCCAGCCGGAGCGGCTGCTGCGCGTTGAATCGCTGCCCGACATCGCCGATTTCTTCGCCACGCTGCAGTCGCCGGTGATGCCGCTGCTGCCGTCGTTCTGGGCGGGGGAGTCGCTCTTTGCCGAGCTGCAGGGCGGACGCGACCTGCTCCACGGCGCCGCGCTCTGGACGACCGCCCTGGCGTGCACGGTGCTGCTCGGCGCGGCCGACCGCCGGTGGCACTTCGCCGGCTACAGCCGATCGCAGGAGGCCGCGAAGGCGCGCGTCAGCCGGCTGCGCCCCATCGACGCGCTCGCTCGCGCGCTGCCGCTGTCCATGGTGCGGCGCCAGCTCTTCGTCAAGGACGTCAAGGTCTTCCTGCGCGACGTGAGCCAGTGGCTCCAGCTCCTGCCGCTCGTCGCGCTCGTGCTCCTGTACCTGTACAACTTCCGCGCCCTCGACCTCGAGCGGATTCCGTACATGAGCGGCTTTCTCAAGAACGTCTACGCGCTCGTCAACCTTGCGATGGCCGGGTTCGTCGTGGCGACGGTCGCCGTGCGGTTTGTCTTTCCCGCGGTGTCGGCGGAAGGGCCGGCATTCTGGATCGTGCGATCGTCGCCGATTTCGCTGCGCGACTTCCTCTGGTCGAAGTTCTGGACCGGCCTCGTCCCGCTGCTGGTGTTCATCGAGGCGCTCACCATCACCGCCAATGAACTGATGGGCGTGGATCCGTTCCTCAAGGTGGTGGCGGCGGTGGCGATCGCGTTCATGACGATCGCGCTGGTGGGCCTGGCGGTCGGCCTGGGCGCGCGCTATCCGCGGTTCGACGCCGATCCCACCCAGGCGGCGGGGTCCTTCGGCGGCGTCGCCTTCATGGTGCTGGCGGTCCTGTACATCATCGTGATGATCGTGCTGCTCGGGTGGCCCTCGTCGATGTGGCTGTTCAGCCGGCTGCGCGGCTTCCGGCTGTCGGCGCTTCGCGAGGCGCTGATGATTGCGAGCTTCGGATCGGCCGTGGGGCTGAGCCTGGCGACGTCCTGGATCGCGATGCGCTCCGGCGTGCGGGCGCTGGAGCGGATGAGCCGTTAGAGCGACCCCAGCAGCTCCTGCGCCTGCACGGCCGCCCCGAGCACACCGGCCTCGGGGTTGAGGATCACCTTCACGGGCATGCGCGCCATCAGCCCGGACATGTCCCCTTTGGCGCGGAACGCCTCCATGAAGCGCCCGTCCTCGAGCGCGCGCAGGATCTTCGGCGCGATGCCGCCTCCGACGTAGACCCCGGACGTGGCGACCCCGCGCAGCGCCAGATTGCCCGCCTCCGCGCCGTAGACGTCCACGAAGATCGAGAGCGCCTCGACGCACGCGGGGCAGCGCGCGGCCAGCGCGGCATCGGAGACGGCGGCCGCCCGTCCGGCCGGCGAGGTGTCGCCGCCGCCGGCGCACGCCTGGCCGTCGTGCGTGAAGCGATGCAGATTCAGCAGGCCGGGTCCGCTGAGCACGTGCTCGACTTCGGCGCGTCCGTAGTCGGCGCGCAGCATCCGCAGCAATGCGATCTGCCGGTCGGTCCGCGGCGCGAAGTCGGCGTGGCCGCCCTCGGACGCGACCGGCCGGAGCCGCCCGCCGACGCGGTGGAGATAGGCCTGGCCGAGGCCCGTCCCGGCGGCGATGACGACGGCGTTGCCGTCCTCGCGGGGGACGCCGGGCTGGAGCAGGGCCACTTCGTCGGGCGCGAGCACGTCGGCGCTCGAGGCCATCGCCTCCACATCATTCAGCAGCCGCGTCCTGGCCGCGCCGGAGCACCGGGCCACCTCTTCGGCGCTGATCGTCCACGCGACGTTGGTGAGCTGCGCCCGGTCGTCAACGACCGGCCCGGCGACGCCCACGGCGGCGGCGTCGACCACGGGCGATCGGCCGACGTCGCGCACGAACGCCTGGAGCATGTCCGTGAAGCTGGGAAACGCCGCGGTGGGATAACTCAGAACCGCGAGCGGGCGCGGCCGTCGATCAGCGCGCTCGAAGAGCCCGAGCAAGGTCTTCGTGCCGCCAACGTCGCCGGCCAGCAAGAGCGCCGGCGGGGACGATCGCGACGCCCGGACAGACACGTCCCTAGATTATAGTGAACGCGCTGTGACGACCACGGGATCCGCGTTCACCTCGCGCCGCCAGCTGATCGAGCGGTACGCCCACCGGCGCGAGGATTATCTGCGCTACATGCAGAAGTGGGGGCTCATTCGTCCCGAGCGCCGCGGCAACGGCGAGGAGTTCTTCTCGTTCGCCGATCTGACGGTCATCCGGCAGACCGACGAGGCGGTGGCGGATGGCGCGACGTTCCGCGCGGTCGTGCGCAATCTCCTGGCGTCGCGGTCGGGGCAGCTGACGCTCGACTTCCGGATCGAGGCTCAGCCGGCGAAGGTGCTGCGGCTCAGGCGGCGCGAGGCGCCGCCGCTGGCCGCGCTGATGGAGCCGCAGCCGGTCGCGGCCACCTCGTCCGCGGAACAGTATTTTCTGATGGCGTCGTCGCTCGATGCCGGCGATCCGTCGGACCCGGACGCGGCCGCAACCGCCTACCGCCGCGCCCTCGAAATCGACCCGTACCTCGTGCCGGCGCTGATCAACCTGGCGAACATCCACTACGCACGCGACGAGATCGCCGAGGCCCAGGCGCTCTACGAGCGTGCGATCGCGCTCGAGGCCGACGTCTTCGAGGCCCACTTCAACCTCGGTAATATCTTTCACGACCTCGGCCGTTACACCGAGGCGCAGCTCTGCTACCGCGACGCGCTCAGGCTCAATCCGGCATACGCGGACGCCCACTTCTATCTGGCCGTGACGCTCGAAAAGAGCGGGCAGTCGCGCGCGGCGCGCGCGCACTGGCGCGCCTACCAGCAGCTCGCCCCGAAAGGCGAGTGGGTGGATCTGGCGAAAGAATTTTCCGATTAGTACGGATAGCCCTCGTCGGGGCGCTTGCGCGGCGCGCGGCGCAGCTTGTAATACTGGCAGTCCGGACACCACGCCCCGGCATCAAATCCCGCGGTGCCCGCGTACGGTTTGACCTCGCGATGCGTGCAGAACGCCGCGGTGCCCTGTTCCGCCGCCTGCATCCAGCGACACGAACGGAACCGGACGAACGCCGCCGATTCGGGCGCGTCGGACGTGGCGGGCGCCGCGCCGGCGGTGTTATTGGAGTTGGACTCCAACGGCTTTCTCCAGCGCGCGCAGGGCGCGCAGTTCTTCGGGGGCGACCAGCGTCAGCGCGCGGCCCGTGGACTCGGATCGGCCGGTGCGGCCCACGCGGTGCACGTACGCCTCGGGCGTGTCGGGTACTTCGAAGTTGACCACGTGCGCGATGCCGTCGATGTCGAGGCCGCGGGCGGCGACGTCGGTCGCGACGAGCACCGGGTACGTCCCGGACCTGAAGCCTTCCACCGCCGACATGCGCTGCTGCTGCGTGCGATCGGCGTGGACGACGGCCGCGCGGATGCCGAGTGCGCTCAGCTTGGATGCGACGCGATCGGCGCCCACCTTCGTGCGGCAGAATACGAGCACCGGGCCCTCGGCGTCATGGCGCAGCCAGCGCGCCAGCCACTCCACCTTCTCGCCCTTCGACACGGTCTGGATGGCGTGCGAGATCGTCTGCGCCGGCCCGCCGTGGCGGCCCACCTGCACGAACGTGGGGTGGCGCAGGAACTCCCGCGTCAGTTTCAGCACCTCGGCCGGCATCGTCGCCGAGAAGAGCAGCGTCTGCCGCGCCGGCGGGAGCGCCGACAGGATGCGCTGCACGTCGGGCCAGAACCCCATGTCCAGCATGCGGTCGGCCTCGTCGAGCACGAGCACCTCGAGACCCGCGAAGTTGGTCGACTCATGCCGCATGTGGTCCATCAGCCGGCCCGGCGTGGCGACGACGATGTCGACCCCGGCGCGGAGCGCCCGCTCCTGCGGGTCCATGGGGACGCCGCCGTACACCGCGATGCTCGACAGCGTCGTGTGGTACGTCAGTCCCTGCACCTGATCTTCAATCTGCACGGCCAGCTCGCGCGTCGGGGCGAGCACGAGCGCCCGCGTCACGGGCGGCTCCGACTGCGGCTCGTGCAGGAACCGCTGCAGGATGGGCACGAGAAACGCCGCGGTCTTGCCGGTGCCCGTTTCGGCGCACGCGATGACGTCGGTGCCGGCCGTTGCGTGCGGAATCACGCCGCTCTGGACCGGGCGCGTCTCGCGCCACCCCAGATCCTTGATGCCGCTCAGGAGGCGCGCGTCGAGTCCGAGATCCTCGAAGCTCAGCGGGGCGGGGTCGAACGCGACCGCGTCGTAGGGCAGCGGCTCCGGGGCCCGCGCGTCCGCGTGTCCCTCGATTGGATGGGGACGCGCATGCGGACGCCGCGCGCGCCGATGGGGGCCGCCGCGGCCGGCGTGCTTCTGTGTGGATTGTGTGGAACCTGGTTTCAAGACTGTGCTGCTTTATCGTGCGCGGAAGGTGATGATGCCCCGAACCGGATCGTAGGGAGAGACGCCGACGGTCACGCGATCGCCGGGAACAACCTTGATGCGAAAACGCCGCATGCGGCCGCTCAACTGGGCCAGCACTTCGTGGCCCGCATCGCACTGCACGCGGTATAACCCGCCCGAATGTACGGCGACGACCGTCCCTTGCATGTCAATCAGATCGTCTTTGCTCAATAGCTCATCCTTTCACGCAATCGTAGCAATGAGTGTGCCACACTGACTGCTGGCGCGCAATGTCAACGGATCGTGTTGGTTGGCGCCAGCGCACGCACCTGCGCTTCCACCTGCGTGGCGAGCGCGGCGTAGTTCTCGCCGCGCAGCCGCAGCGGCGCCCCGAATGCCACGCGCACCCGGCCGGGCCGGACCATGCGCCACGACTGATGGAGCACGCCGTCCACGCCATCGAGGCGCACGGGCACCACCGGCACGTCGAGACGCGAACCGATCATCCCGATACCGCCGCGGAATGTCTGGATGACGCCCGTCCGGCCGCGCACGCCTTCCGGGAAGAGCAGGATCGACCAGCCGCCGCTCACCAGATCACCCATGTAGCGCAGCGTGTGCCGCGCGCCCGCCTCGCGCTGCGGAATCGGGAACCCGTTGAAGTAGAAGCAGGCGAAGTAATAGTTGAGCGAATTGGTGAACCGCTGGCGCCAGGTGTGACCGCCGGGGTGAAAGTGCGCCGCGAAGAATTCCTTGAGCATCGCCGGCGCGACTCGCGCGCGCCAGCGTCCGGGCAGGGCCGCCAGGATGACCGGCACGTCCAGGTGGCTCTGGTGGTTGGACGCGAAGACGACGGGTCCGTCGATGCCTTCGAGGTGCTCGAGCCCGTCGACGCGCATCCACGCGACGAGCCTGGCGAGCGGCAGAATCCAGATCGCCTGCGACAGCCGCCGGACGGTGCGGACCGGCCACGAGCGGTTCCACGTCGGGAAGTCGCCGGGCGGCTCGGCCTCCTCGTGCGCGAGGTCGGCCGTCATCAGCCGGCGCAGGTCGTCCACACTGCGGGCGTCGGCGAACCGCGCTTCATCGACGCGGGTCTGAAACCGATCTTCGAGCGCCACCATCAGCTCGACCCGATCGAGAGACGTCAATCCGAGCTCGTCGAGCGTCGTGGCGCCGCTGACGTCTCGGCCGCGGGTGAAGCGCGCGATCAGCGACTCCACCGTGTCGCCCCCGGCCGGTTCGAGCGGTTGCCCGCCTGACGCCACCCACGCGCGAATTGCGCCCCGCCGCAGCTTGCGTGTGCCCTCCGTGCGCGGCAGGTCTCCGTCCGGCCACACCGACGTCCCGCGGATCCGCTGATGGTCCTGCAGCCTCGCGTTCGCCTCCCGGACGACGCCGCTCGCGTCGATGCCCGGGTCCAGCACGAGGACGGCGTGCACGCGCTCCTCCCCACCGGCCGCGACGCCGACGACGGCGGCGTCGCGGACGCCCGGCACCCCGGTCAGCGCGCGCTCGACGTCCTCGGGGAAGACGTTCAGTCCTTCGGGCGTCACGATCATTTCCTTCTTGCGTCCCCGGATATACAGCCGCCCCTCGGCGTCGCGCTCCCCGATATCGCCCGTATGCAGCCAGCCGTCGGCATCGATCACCGGCTGCGGGCCCGGGGCTTCAGCCTGCGGGCGGTAATAGCCGCTCGTGACGTTCTCGCCGCGTACGAGAATCTCCCCGTCGCCGGCGATCTGGACCTCGACGCCGGCGATCGGCGTGCCGACCGACCCTTCCTTACGCCGCCTGAACGGGTGGTTGAGGGTGACAATCGGCGCCGTCTCGGTGAGCCCGTAGCCCTGGATGACAACGAACCCCATGCGCCGCCAGAACTCTTCGAGTTCGGGCGCCAGCGGCGCGGCGCCGACGACAAACGCCCAGAATTTCAATCCGAACGCCGAATGCACGCGCCGGTACCGCCACCAGCGCGCCGGAATCGACGTGCCGGGCGGCGGGGCCTGCGCCGATTCCGGAATCGCGCGGATGACGTGCTCTCGCAGGACGTCCAGGATTTTCGGCACGCACACCAGCACGGAGACGCGCCGGGCGCGAATCAGGCCGATGACGTCATGCGGGTTGAGGCTGCGGGTGAAGACGACCGTCCCGCGGAGCATCGGCGGCACGCTGGTGGCCATGGCCTGGCCGAACAGGTGGCTGAGCGGCAGCAGGTTCAGGAATCGGATCGGATGAACCGGACGCGCGTACCGCCGGTAGCGGGCGATCTCGCGCTCGACCGGCACGATGTTCGCCAGGATGTTCCGGTGGCGGATGACGACCCCCTTCGGTTCGGCGGTGGCACCCGAGGTAAACACGATCTGGGTCACATCGTCGCGTGACGCGGTGACCGCGGGCATCGGGCCGTCGGCGTTCCAGTCGAACTCCGCGAACGGCCAGACCTCGCCCGCGGTCTCGAACCCGGGCGTCTTCACGTCGTCGCCGATCAGCGTCAGGCGCGCGCCGACGATCCCGCGCACCTTCGCGACGAAATCGGGAGAGGACCGGTAGTCGATCGGGACCACGACGAGGCCGGAGATGAGGCAGCCCCAGTAGCAGGCCACCCATTCGGGCCGGTTCTCGCCCCAGAAGACGACCGTGTCGTCCTTCCGCAGCCCCGCGGCCGCCAGCCGTGCGGCGAATCCACGTGCGGCGCGTCCGACCTGTTCGTACGTGTAGCGTCGCCGCCGGTATCCGTCGTCGTAGACGAGGAACTCGTCGCGCGACGTGGTGACGTCGCGGAAGAAATCGATCAGCGTGTCGCGCTGCACTCCTGGATTATGGACTCCAATATCGATGGGGCATATCACCGATAACGTCGTGAGGCCAACAACGACTACAATGTGGCACTTCATGCGCATCTTCCTGACGGGGGCCACCGGATACGTCGGCTCGGCTGTGCTCGACGCGTTGCTGCGCGGCGGCCACACGGTCACCGCGCTGGTTCGCGATCCGGAGAAAGCGAACCGGCTCAGTCTGCGCGGCGTGCATCCGATCGTGGGCGAGTTGTCGGCGCCGAAGTCGTACGCGGCGGCCGCGGAAGTGTGCGAGACGATCGTGCACGCGGCGCTCGAACCATCCAAGCGCGGACCCGATGTCGATCGACAGGCGATCGACGCGCTGCTCGGCGCGGCGATTCGCCACGCCGCCAAGGGTCAGCCGGTCGGTTTCGTGTACACGTCGGACGTGTGGGTTCTGGGGAACACCGCGGGCGCCGCGGGCGAGGATGCGCCGGTGCGGCCGACGCCGCTCGTCGCGTGGCGCGCCGAGCACGAGAAGATCGTGCTCGACGCGGGACGCGGCCGGATGGTGCGCACCGCGGTCGTGCGTCCAGGCATCGTGTATGGCGGCGGTGCCAGAGGCATCATCGGCGACCTGCTGAAGGACGCGGCCAACGGGCTCGTGCGGGTCGTTGGCGACGGGCGCAATCGATGGGCGTGCGTCTACGATCGCGACCTGGCGGACCTGTTCGTCAAGATCGCAGTAAGTCCTGACGCATCAGGCATTTATCACGCAAACGATGAGGCTGATGAACGCGTCGGCGACATCGTCGACGCCGTGGCCAGGCACGCGAAGACGGCGCCCGACGTGCGGCATGTGCCGCTCGACGAGGCGCGGTCGAAGATGGGCCCGTACGCGGACGCGCTGGCGATGAATCAGATCGTGCGGAGCCCGCGCGCGCGCGACCTCGGATGGGTGCCGACGCTGCGTTCGGTCGCCGGCAGCGTGGCACGCCTGCTCGAAGAGTTCCGGACGGCCCGCGAAGCCGCGTGAAAATCCCCGCAGCAGCTCCGCACGGGAGCCCGTGTTGGCTTGACACTGCGAATTCGACACTCCTAATATCCTCGCGATACCCTCGCGATATCGCGTCGGATCGTCGCTTCCGCTCTTGAGGGGCGCTCTCATAATAGTGTGTGCCCGCGGCGTGTCAGGGAGGCCCTGGATGAAGGCTCGGCTCGTTTGTCGAATGATCGCGGTGGCGGCGGTCATCTTGTTCGTGCCACACGCGGCGCCTGGCCAGAGCGGCGCGGCGATTCCCCGTGGCGCCGACGGCCGGCCTGACCTGTCGGGCGTCTGGCAGGTGATGAACAGCGCCGCGTGGGATCTTCAGGACCACTCCGCCCAGAAAGGCGTTCCCGCCGGCGTGGGTGTGGTCGAGGGCAACGACATCCCGTACACGCCAGAGGCGCTGGAGAAGAAGCGCCAGAACTACACGAGCCGCGCCACCGCTGATCCCGAGACGAAGTGTTATCTCCCCGGCGTGCCGCGGATCATGTATATGCCGCATCCGTTTCAGATCTTTCAGGCGCCGCAGCAGCTCACCATGCTGTTCGAGTACGTCCATGCGATACGCTACATCTACACGAACGGCACACCGCACCCGCAGGGCCATATCGACTGGTGGATGGGCGACTCACGCGGCCGGTGGGAAGGCGACACGCTGGTCGTCGATGTGGTCGATTTCAACGAGGAGACGTGGCTTGATCGGGCCGGCAACTTCCACAGCGACGCACTGCACCTCGTGGAGCGCCTCACGCCGCTCGATGCCGACCACCTCAGCTACGACGTGACGGTCGAGGACCCGAAGGTGTTCACCCGGCCGTGGCGCATGAGCATGATTTTCTACCGCCATAAAGAGAAGAACGTTCAGCTGCTCGAATACGACTGTTTCGCGTTCGACCGCGAGTTTCATCCGCCGGTGCCGCAGTCGCGGTAATCGGAGTAATCGGAGAACGCACCTATGCCCAGATTCTTCGTCCGGACTCTGACGGTCCTGGCGCTGACCGCAACGCTGGTGTCAGCCGCCGTGGAGCGCCTGTCGGCGCAGCAGGCGCCGCCCCCGCCGAAGGCGGCGCCTCCGCCCGGCTGGATCGATCCGAGAAATCCGCCGAAGGAGGATCCGACCTTCAAGCCGGCGCGCACGCCCGACGGGCAGCCCAACATCGCGGGGCAGTGGGCGCAGGCGAGCGACATCATCACCTACAGCATCGAGGACCCCGAGCTCGAGCGCGCCGAGCACACCGCGATCAGCGGTCAGCGCCCGATGGTCGGCCGCCCGATCGTCGATCCCATTGATGGAAAGATCCCGTACCAGCCGTGGGCGGCGAAGTATGCGGCGTTCCTCCACGAGGAACATCGGAAGCCGTCGAAGATCGAGTACCTCGATCCTGTCAGCCGCGGACTCCAGGAAGGGATACCGCGGATCAATTACCAGGGCACCTTCCAGATTCACCAGTTCCCGGGGATGGTGTTGCTGACCTACGACTACCACCACACCTACCGCGTGATTCCGATTGACGGCCGTCCGCATGTCGGCAAGGACATCAAGCTGTGGATGGGTGACTCGCGCGGGCGCTGGGAGGGGAACACGCTGGTTGTCGACGTCTCCAACAACAACGACCAGACGTGGCTGCAGATCGTCGGCGGCTTCCATTCCGATGCGTTCCACGTGGTGGAACGCTGGACGCTCGCGGCGCCGGATCACATCGTCTACCTGGCGACCATTGACGATTCGAAGGTCTACAGCCGCCCCTGGACGCTGCGCGTCGACATGCGCCGCCAGAAGGTGGAAGAGCAGTGGGAGAACGCGGTGTGGGAGGGGAACAAGACTCCGACGGTCACCGGCGTTGTCGACAAATAGGGGCCACATGGTCGTGCGATTGAACGTGGTCCAGGGGAACACTTGTGGAAGGAGAGGACCGATGGGACGTGGACGTGTCGTCGTAGCGGCGTTCGTGGTCGCATTCCTGGCGCTCGGCGGCGTCGGGATGGCTCAGGAGGCGGTGATTGGCGGCACGGTGAAGGATTCGACGGGAGGCGTGCTCCCGGGGGTCGCCGTGCGGGCGGTCCATGAAGCCACCGGGACGAATTTCGAGGCGTTCACCGACGAGCGGGGCGTGTTTCGCGTGCCGGTGCGCATCGGCACCTACCGGATCGTCGCCGAGCTGGCGGGCTTCGCGACGCTGGAGCGGACCGGCCTCGAGGTTCTGGTGGGCCAGCAGGTCACGCTGAATCTCGAGATGAAGCCCTCCTCGGTGGCGGAAACCGTGACGGTCACGGGCGAAGCGCCGCTCGTCAACGTCTCATCCTCGCAGCTTGGCGGCAACATCGATTCCCGACAGATGGAGCAGCTCCCGGTCAACGGCCGCAACTTTCTGGATCTGACGCTGCTCGCACCGGGCAACCGCGCCAACCACACGGACGCCGGCGGCGTACCGGTCACCACCGGACTTGGCAGCGTGCAGCTCAACGTCGACGGCATGCAGGTGACGAACAACTGCTGTGGCGGGTCGAACCGCCAGCCGAGCTTCGGCCGGGATGCGATTGCGGAGTTCCAGTTCATCTCCAACCGCTTCGACGCGACGCAGGGCCGATCGTCCGGCGCGCAGGTGAACGTGATCACCAAGTCGGGTACGAACACCCCGTCGGGCTCCCTGTCGGGGTACTTCCGGCACGACAGCCTCAATGCGGCAGATTTCATCCAGCACCGGGTGCTGCCGTACTCGAACCAGCAGGTCAGCACGACGGCCGGCGGTCCGCTTCGACGGGACCGCCTCCATTTCTTCTTCAACTACGAGTACGAGCGCGAGCCCTCGACGGTGACCCACAACACGCCGTATCCGAGTTTCAACATCGACCTGACGTCCACGCGCACGCAGCACAAGCCGAGCCTGCGTCTGGACAGCCAGCTCTCCACTGATACGCGCCTCACCCTCTCCAGCTATCTCTGGCGCGATTTCCAGCCGATCGACGGCACGCAGAATACGATCGGCGGCGCGACGAACCATCCGGCCAACGGCATCAGCTTCGACAAGTACGCCGAGGCGGCGCAGGGCACCCTCACCCGCGTGCTGGGCAACCGCGCGTTCAACGAAACAAAGGTCGGCTGGGCGGCGAACCGGTGGCGGATGGAGCCGAACGTCGCGTGGAAGAACCCGACGGGGCTCGCCAACGCGCGGAACCCGGTGGCGAACCAGCGTGAATATCCGCCCGTGATCAACCTGCGCGGCTTCAACATCGGCGGCGGGACGAACTTCCCGCAGTTTATCGGCCAGGATGTCTACACGCTGCGCGACGACCTGACGGTCTCCGCGGATCTGCGCGGGCGGCACGATATGCGTGTGGGCGGCGAGTACCTGAAGTACGCGATGTGGCACGACTGGTGTAACTTCCTGCGCGGCAACCTGATCGCCGACAACGGGCCGGTGCCGGCCAACATCGAGCAGCTGTTCCCGGTGTGGAACGACCCGAGCACGTGGAATCTGGCGGCGCTGTCACCCGTCTCGCGCGAGTTCCGTACCTCGTTCGGCCCCTGTACCATCGACAGCCCGAGGAACATCTTCGGCGTCTGGTTCCAGGACGACTGGCACCCGACGTCGCGGCTGACGTTGAATCTCGGCGTTCGCTACGACGTCGAGACCGACACGTTCGCCAACGAGCTCGGCGTCGACCCGTTCCTGCCGGCGAACCGCCCGCTCGACACCAACAACTTCGTGCCGCGCCTCGGCTTCGCCTACAGCCTGAACGACCGGACGGTGATTCGCGGCGGAGGCGGCAAGTACTACGCGTGGCTCATCAACCAGGTGGCGCACCCGATCCGGTTTGCCAACACGCAGCGCGTCCTGTCGGCGCTCTACGACGGCCGAGCCGACTTTGCGGTCAACCCGTGGAACGGGCCGCTGCCGAGGGCGGAGGACCTGGAGCAGGCGTTCTGCAACGTGAACTTCAAGCCGGGCTGCATCCGCCGCGCGCTCGGCCAGACGATTGCCCCGCCGAACGCCGAGACGCCGTGGGCCTATCAGGCATCGGTCGGCGTGCAGCGGCAGATCGGCGACACGATGGGCGTGACCGTGGACTATTCGTACAGCGGCTCGCGCAGGGATCGGGTCACGAACTACAACATCAACCTCAGCTTCGATCCGGCGACAGGGCTGAACTACCCGTTCACTGACATCAGCCGCCGGCCGTATCCGGAGTGGGGCGCGGTGCTGATGGACATCTTCGAGGGCTGGAGCAACTATCACGGCCTCGAGACGTCGTTCACGAAGCGGATGAGCAATCGCTGGCAGGCCTCGGCCACCTACAGCCTCTCGGCGTTCCGCGACGGTGTTCCGAACCCCTGGAGCGGCGTGATGAGTCCGGTGCCGTTCGCGCTGCAGTCGCCGCTCGCCGGAGAGTACGGCCTGGCCGCGACCGACCAGCGTCATCGTGCCGTCCTGAACGGCATCTGGCAGATGGGGTACGGGTTCCAGTTGAGCGGCCTGTATTTCTTCGGCTCCGGTCAGCGCTTCGCCACCTTGTATGGCGGTGATG
Source organism: Acidobacteriota bacterium (assembly GCA_016213695.1). Taxonomy (GTDB): domain Bacteria; phylum Acidobacteriota; class Vicinamibacteria; order Vicinamibacterales; family UBA2999; genus DATCJA01. The sequence continues at coordinate 23,800 of JACQZV010000027.1, forward strand.
CGCTCAATACGGGTGGCACGGGCACGAGCAACAATCCTGGCCTCGGCGCGCCGGCCATCGGCGCAAGAGCCCGTCCGGCGAACGTGGGCGGCGGCGCGACGCCACGCAACGGCGTCGAGGGCAAGACCATTCACCGCGTCGACGTACGCCTGCAGAAGCGGTTTGCCCTGCTGGGGCGCGCGAACATCGATGGGATGCTCGAAGTGTTCAACCTGTTCAACCATGCGAACTACGGTTCGTACACCACGACGGAGAGCAACCGGCAGTACGGGCAGCCGTCGTTCAACCCGAACGTGGCGTATCAGGCGCGCATGGCGCAGCTTGGGCTCCGCTTTGCGTTCTAGAGCGGACGGGGAGGCCGGGGGACCGGCTCTATGAGGTTGAGCACCGGTGCGTGGCGCTGCACGGCAGCGGCGGCAGTGCTGGTCGGGACGGTCGGCGCCATGACGGCGCCTGCCGTCGCGACCCAATCGCCGCCGCCGAAGCCGGCCTCGACGAGCGCCGCCGCCATGCGTGGCGAGGCGTGGTTCTACCAGCGCTGCTCGCTCTGTCACATGGGGCGGATCGTCAAGGACGATACCTACGCGCCCATGGGCCCGCGTCTGGCTGGTGTGCTGAAGAACGCGTCGGCCGACCGCGAGAAGCTGATTCGAGAGCAGATTCAGCGCGGCTCGCCGAGGATGCCGGGGTTCCAGCACACCTTCACACCAGCGGAATTCGAAGAGTTGATCGCGTACATCAAGACGCTCTGAGGAGAGCGAGGCCAGCAATGTCCAACTGGAAGTCCCTGTCCTTCGCGCTCTCGACAGTACTGGTCGCGACCGCGATCGGGACGACGCCGGCGGCGCAGTCCGGCCGTGGCCCGGCGGCGATCCAGGGCGTCGTCACGTCGGCCGACGGCGCCCCGATGGAGGGCGTGCTCGTCTCCGCGCGCGCCGCCGACCGGAGCTTCACCACGTCGGTGTTCACCGATCGGCAGGGGGCCTACCTGTTCCCGTCGCTCGACGCCGGGCAGTACAAGGTGTGGGCGCAGGCGGTCGGATTCGAGGCCGGCCGCGCCGAGTTCGCGCTCGCCGGCGCACGGGCGGACCGCAGCTTCACGCTCGCGCCGATCACGGACATCGGCCGGATCGTGAAGCAGATGTCGGGCGTGGAATACCTCCAGAGCCTGCCCCAGCGCACGCCCGCCGATCGGCGCATGGTGCACGTCTTCAAGAACAACTGCACGGGGTGCCACACGGCCAGCTATCCGCTCCAGAACCGGTGGGACGCGCGCGGATGGGGCGTGCTCGTCGATCTGATGACCGTCTTTCCGAGTACCGGCGAGCCGGTTCCGGCCATGCGGCCCACGGAGAAGGATCCCGGCAACCGGATGATCGCCGCCTATCGTGACGAGCTGGCCGAGTATCTCGGTCGCGCGCGCGGGGCCACCGAACTCGGCGACCTCAAGCTGCTCCCGCGGCCGACCGGCGAGGCGACCCAGGTCGTCATCACCGAGTTCGATCTCCCGCGCACGGACCTGCCGCTCCATTTCGACAACGGGAGCGACTGGTCGATGGGGACGCCGTCGCGGTTCATCGGCCGGGCCGCTCACGACGCGTGGCCCGACGCCGAGGGCAACGTCTGGATGGCCGACGACGAGGTGCCGCAGCGCACGTTCGCGAAGCTCGACCCGCGCACCGGCAAGGTGACCGACTACGCACTCAAGGGATCGAACGGCAAGACGATCCCGACCCACCGCATCGTCGTCGATCACCTGGGCAAGGTCTGGGCGGCCGGCCGCGACGGCAACTTCTCGATGCTGAATCCGCGGACGGGCGAGATGAAGAACTTCCCGCGGCCCGCCGGGATGAAGGCGGCCGTCGGCGGAACGCTCGACGTCGACTCGAAGGGCAATCCCTCGGCGACGTCGACCAACGGCGCCATCACGCTCGACGCCGCATCGGGGCGGTACACGTATTACGAGGGGCCGCCTGCCCGCGAGGGTTTCTGCGGCGCCGAGTGCGGCGGGTGGGGCACCTACGGCATCACGGTGGACAAGGACGACAACGCGTGGGTGACCAACCCCGGTCTCGACCGTCTCTTGAAAGTCGACAGCCGAACCGGAAAAGTGACGGCGCTCGAATTCGAGCTGCTGTCGTTGCCGGAAGCGACCGACCTGGATCGCCAGCGGATGCGGACGGTGCGCGGCGGCCAGAACAGCGCGCCTCCTGGGCAGAAGGCGCCCCGCCGGCTCGCGGCCGATCCCAACAACAACCTGGTCTGGGTCGCGCTGTACACCTCGGACCGCATCGCGCGCGTCGACACCCGGACCAACCAGGTGAAGGAGTACCCGATTCCTACGCCCTACGCTTCGCCGTACGCGATCGGCGTGGACAAGAATGGTGTGGTCTGGATCAACACGATGAGCCACGACGCGCTCACGAAGTTCGATCCCAGGACGGAGCGGTTCACGGAGTACCGGCTGCCGACGCGCGGCACCGAGATTCGCCACGTGCAGATCGATAACCGCACCGACCCGGTCACGGTCTGGGCGCCGTACAACAGGACCAACAAGGTGGTGCGTCTCCAGTTCCGGGCGACGCCCAGCCGGCAGACCAGAGCCAGTCGGTAGGAGGAACTCATGCGCAGGATGGTGCTCGCGTGTATGGCAATCGGGTCGCTGGCGACCGGCGTCGTCTCGACGCAGGGGCAGGCCACGACCGATATCTACTTCATCGACACCGACGGCGGGCAGTCGGTGCTCATCGTCTCGCCCTCCAAGGGCATCCTCGGCACGAAAGAAACGCTGCTGCTCGACGCAGGGAATCTCAATCCGCCCGGGCGTGATGCCGAACGGATCGTCGCCGCGATGAAGGATGCCGCCGTGGAATGGATCGATCAGATGGTGGTGAGCCACTACCACGGCGACCACGTCGGCGGCGTGGCGGCGCTCGCCGACAAGGTGCCCATCCGGCGCGTGCTGGATCCGGGCGCGTTCGTACCCGAGCAGAACGGGAATCGCGAAGCCGGCTATCTGTCGTACGTGCCGATCCGCCAGAACGCCCACGTGGTCGTGGCGAAGCCCGGAATGAAGATTCCGGTGGCGGGCCTCGAGGTCCACGTCGTCTCGTCCGCCGGCGACCTGATCACGGCTCCGGTGCCGGGGGTCCGGCGCAGCGCGAATCCGCTCTGTGCGAACCCGCAGCGCAAGACGCAGGACCCGACGCCGAACAACTTCGAGAGCGTCGGCGTGGTCGTCGAGTACGGGCGCTTCAGGTACCTCGATCTCGCGGACCTGACCTGGAACCAGGAGATCGAGCTGGTCTGCCCGGCGAACCTGCTCGGCACCTTCTCGGTGTACCGCACGACCCGTCATGGTACCGAGTGGTCCGGGGCACAGGCGCTCGTGCATTCCGCGCGGCCGAGGGTGGCCGTCATGAACAACAACCCGACCAAGGGCGGCGTGCCGGGCACGTTCCAGGTGGTGAAGAGCTCGCCGGGCCTCGAGGATTTCTGGCAGCTGCACTTCTCCGACAACGTGAGCAAAGAGGTCAACTCGCCGGAGCAGTTCATCGCAAACTTCACGGCCGGGGATGCCGGGCATCACATCAAGCTGTCCGCCAGGTCCGACGGGAGTTTTACGGTGACCAACGGCCGGAACGGCTTCGCCAAGGAGTATCCGGCGCAGCCCCCCGTTGTGACGTCCAGCCGTTAGAGCGTTGTGGTCTTGCCGCCGGGTCCCGACGGGCCCCGGCGGTGCTCGCCGCGTCCTGTCGAGGCCTCTTCCCGCGTGAGTGACACGGGTTCGGCAGTCGGGTACCACGAACGTGTCCGGCATCAAGGAGGCGCGCATGTGCGGTGATCTGGCGGTATCGATGGTCCGTCGCGTGACCACGCGTCGGGCGGTGATGGCGGCGCTCGGCATCGCGGCCGCCTTCGTGCCGCGGCCGGTCGCCGCTCAGGCGCCCGGCGTTGAGACACTCGACGTTCGCACCGTATCCACGCGGCCGGACACGGTCAGCGGCGGCGAGGTACTGGTCCAGATCGCGGTGCCGCGCGCCGCGGCACCCGACCGTGTGGCCGTCACGCTGAACGGCCGCGACATCCGCAGCGCCTTCCGTCCGGGCTCTCAGCCGCACATCCTGCTCGGCCTGGTGAGCGGGTTGTCGAACGAGCCGAATCAGCTTCAGGTCGCCGCTCCCGGGCAGCGCCGCGTGCAGATGACGCTCGTCAACCACCCGGCCGCCGGTCCGGTCATCGCGGGACCGCACCAGACGCCGTTTGTCTGCGAGACGGAGGCTTTCGGTTTCGGCAAGGCACGCGACGGCGACTGCACCGTGGAGACGCGCGTCGAGTACTTCTACCGGACGAAGGCGGCGGCGACTGCGCAGCTCGAGCGGCCCGGCGGCAACAGCGCCGCGGCGCTGGCGGCCGTTGACGCGGCGCCTCCGCGGCCTGGCGGCGGCAACGGCAGGGACGCGGCGAATCCGTTCAAGCCCTTCGACCCGAACGCGCCGCGGCCCGCCGACCTGGCCGAGACGGTGACGAGCGACGGCCGCACGGTGCCCTATATCGTCCGCCGCGAGATGGGCACGATCAACAGGGCGGTCTACGTGATCGCGTTCCTGCACGAGCCGGGCACGCCGTTGCCCGATCCCTGGACGCCGACGCCGGGCTGGAACGGGCGGCTCATTTACAGCTTCGGCGGCGGATGCCGGGCCGGGTATCACCAGGGACGGTCGATCGGGGGCCTGTCCGCCAACCGGAGCTACCTCGAAGAGTCGCAGCTGGGCGACTACGCGATCGCGCGCGGTTACGCGCTCGCGGGCGGATCGCTGAACGTGTTCGGCACGACCTGCGCCGACGTGATCTCCGCCGAAACGATGATGATGGTGAAGGAGCACTTCATCGAACGGTTCGGCGCGCCGCGCTACACCATCGGCAGCGGGCGGTCGGGCGGGTCCATGCAGCAGCACCTGATCGCCAACAACTACCCAGGCCTGCTCGACGGCATCATTCCGACCGCGAGTTTCGCGGACACGATGACGTTCCTGGTGCCGCTGTACGACTGCGAGCTGCTCGATCGCGCCTTCAGCACGTCGGCGCTGTCCTGGACCGATGCGCAGAAGGCGGCCGTGGCCGGTCACGTCAGTTACGCCTACTGCGGGCGGAACGGCACGCAGTATCCGAACATGCGCGCCACCAACTGCGATCCGGACGCGCTGCCCGCAGGTCTGGTCTACGACCCGAAGACGAACCGCACCGGGGCGCGGTGCACGTATCAGGACAATCTCGTGAACGTCTTCGGCCGCGACCCGCAGACCGGCTTTGCCCGGCGGCCGTTCGACAACGTGGGCGTGCAGTACGGCCTCCGCGCCCTCAACGAGGGGACGATCAGCGTCGATCAGTTCCTCGATCTCAACCGGCGCGTCGGTGGTCACGACATCGACGGGGGCATCGTGCCGGAGCGGACGGTGGCCGATCCGCAGGCGCTGCGGATTGCGTACGAGACCGGGCGTCTCAACGACGCGAGCGGCGGCCTGAGCGCGGTCCCGATCATCGACGTGCGGCCGTATACCGACGGCGACGACGATGTGCACGATATCGTGGCGAGCCACATCACCCGCGCGCGCCTCGCCGCCGCCAACGGGCACGCGGGCAATCAGGTATTCCGGGTCTATGCGCCGGGCACGCCGATCCAGCTGGCGCAGCGGTACACGCTCGACGCGATGGACCAGTGGCTGAGCGGCATCGCCCGCGACTCCGCGCCGGCCCGGAGCGCGCTCGACAAGGTCGTGCGCAACAGGCCGGTCAATCTCGTCGACACCTGCTATACGGCCGCGCTTGAGCCGGTGACCGATCCGGGCCGGTGCCGCGCGATGTTCCCCGTGGCGGCCAATCCGCGCCTGGTCGCCGGCTCGCCGCTGGCGCTCGATCGCCTCAAGTGCGAGGTCAAGGCCGTGGATCGTGCGGACTACCGGGTATCGCTCACCGACGCGCAGCTGGCGAGCCTGCGTCAGGTGTTTGCGGGCGGCGTGTGCGACTACAGCCGGCCGGGTGTCGGGCAGCGCGCGCCGCAGACCGGGGTTTCCACGGCACGGACCGATCGCGGCGGGGCGGAGACGTGGCTTGCGTTTCCGCGCGCCGGAGACGCCAATCGTCTCGCGCGTACGGAGTAGCGCGCAGGCTCGAGCCTGCGCGAAAGAGCCAGCCGCGCACGCTGGAGCGTGCGCGCTGCGGGTACGAGGTTGTATACTTCGAACCCGTCCTTTTCATTCGATACCAGTTGAAGGAGTCAGCATGCGGGGAGTGCGGCGGGTTGTGCTCGTGGGGGCGGCAGCGGTACTGATCGGCGTGGCGGGCGTGGTGGTCGCCGGCGCGGCGGCCCAGGGCGCGCCTCCGGCGGCTGCAGGTCAGGCGCCGCCGATGGCGGAGACCGTGTTCAAGAACGTCCAGGTGCTCAAAGGCATCCCGGTGGACGAGTTCATGGACACGATGGGCATGTTTGCCGCAGCGACGACCAAGGACTGCACCGGCTGTCACGCGCCCGAAGTGCTCACCGCGAGCCGCGACGCGTTCGCGAAAGAGACGCCGATGATTCAGCGCGCCCGGCAGATGGTGGTCATGATGAACACCATCAACCGCACCTACTTCCGCGGAGAGCGGCGGGTGACCTGCTATACCTGCCACAGCGCCACGTCCAATCCGCAGCGTGTGCCCAACCTCTCGATTCAGTACGGCACGCCGCCGGGCGACAATCCCGACACGATGGATTTCGTCGCGATCCCCGAGGACGCGAACCGGGTCGATCAGATCTTCGGCAAGTACGTCCAGGCGATCGGCGGCGCCCAGCGCTGGGCGGCGGCGGCCAGCTTTGCTGCCTCGGGCACCTACGCCGGCTGGGATACCTCGCGCTCCGAGGTGCCTGTGGATTTCTTCGGCAAGGCCCCGAACCAGCTGACGACCGTCGTGCACCGGCGCGAGGGCAACAACACGTGGGTGTTCGACGGCGGGAACTTCTGGTACGCAGGAGTCGACGCCGCGGTGCCGAATTTCACGATGACGTACACCGGAGGCAACCTCGCGGGCGCGCGCATTGATGCGATGGTGATGAACAACCCCACGCTGCTCCAGAAGGCGTTCAGCCGCTGGCAGGTCAGCGAGAACGTCATCGACGACAAGCCCGTCCTCGTGCTCCAGGGGACCAACCAGGGGCAGCCGCCGGTCAACCTGTTTTTTGACGAGTCAGGCCTCCTTGTCCGGCTGATCCGCTGGAGTGACACGGCGGTGGGCCCCGTGCCGACGCAGTTCGATTTTTCGGATTACCGGGAAGTGGGAGGCGTTCGCAGGCCGTTCCATTGGGTGAAGGCGTGGACGAACAACCAGGTCGTATTCGTGCTCAAGGACGTGCGGACGAACGCGCCGATCGAGGCGTCGCGGTTTGCCAGGCCGGCGCCGATCGCGCTGAAGTAGCGCGGGGTCGTGCGACGCGAGTCGGCGCCCGCCAGTCGGCTGTGGCGTGGTTGCGGGAACGTTGACGTGAGCGTATCGTTGCGGTAACGTCGCCCGTAACCAGATAGAGGTCGTCGCATTTCCAGGAGGCAACGGTGATGAAGTACACGTTTGGCGCGGCAGCCGTGCTCGGGACGCTGCTGCTCGGCGGGGTTTCGCTGTCGGCGCACCACGCGCTGCAGGCGCAGTTCGACACGGAGAAGCCGCTGTCGCTGAAAGGCACCTTGTCCCGCATGGAGTGGATTAATCCCCATGCCTACTTCTGGTTCGACGTGAAGGACGACAAGGGCGAAGTGAAGCAGTGGGGCGCGGAGACGGTCGGCCCGGCGGCGCTTCGACAGGCCGGCTTCCTGCGCGGCCCGGCGTCGTTCCGGATCGGCGACACGTACACGTTCGAAGGGTTCTCCGCCAAGGACGGCGGGGAGCGGATCTTCACCACGGCGATCCTGTTCGCGGACGGCCGGAAGGTCCAGATCTGGTTCGGCGACGCCAGCGGCCAGGGCGGACCGGCCGGCACGGCGCCCGCGGCGCGCTGACCGGCGAGTCAGACCGACGACGGACATGAGGAGCGTCGCATCATGAAGCAGCGATTCGTCTTTGCCAGTATCGGTGTGGTGATTGCGGCCAGCTGGCTGCTGTCGACCGACGTGGCCGCCCAGGGATTTGGGGGAGGGCCGTCAGCGGCCGCCCTCAAGGAAGCAGCGTCGTCGCCGACACCCAAGCGGACCGACGGCGTTCCCGACTTCAGCGGGATTTGGGTGCAGACGCGTCGGCGCGGGGAGAATCTGCCGGCGGCGTTCGATCCGAAGACCGGCAGCTACAGCAATGTCCTCCGCAGCCGGACTGGACGCCCGATCGACTTCGAGCGCGATTCCGGGGTCAGACAGCGCGTGGTGCCGCGCGAGGCGAGGCCGTGGTACAAGCCCCAGTACTGGGAGCGCGTGCGGTTCAACGACGTGAACGGGCACTCGCTCGAGGCTCCGGACCCGGAGTTTCAGTGCATGCCCGAGGGCGTGCCCCGCATCGGCCTGCCGCAGGAGATCGTGCAGACCGACCGACAGATGATCTTTCTCTATCCGCTGCACATCCGCCGGATCTATATCGACGGCCGCCCGCACCCGCCCGAAAGCCAGTGGATCGGCACCTGGTTCGGCCATTCGGTCGGACGCTGGGAAGGCGACACGCTCGTGATCGACACGGTTGACTTCAACGGCCTCGAGTGGCTCGGCTGGCCCGGCTGGATCACCAGTCCGGACAAGCACGTCGTCGAACGGATCACGCGCAAGGGCAATACGCTCACGTGGGGCGCGACCGTCGACGATTCGATTTTTCTGCGGCCCTGGACGGCGGCACCGATGACGCGGGTGTTCAACACCAATCCACAGGCGGAGCTCGAAGAGCCCCTGCCGTGCGTCGAGCGGGACCTGGGGCATATCGTCACGAAGGAGCGCGGATAGGATGCGAAGGTACGCCGCACTGGTGGGAGTCACGCTGGCCGTGCTGACGTGGGCGGCGCCCGCCCGCGCGCAGGAGACCGATCTGAAGAAGGTCTCCTACAACATGGCCAACAACCTCGGCATGCTCCGCACGCTCCGCGAGGTCGATTCGCTCATGACGGTCGAGTTCTGGGGCAGCGGCACGATGCGGGACGTCGGCGCAAAGACCATCGGCCCGGTCGTGCAGCTCAAGAGCGTCTACGGCCAGCTCGCCTACGACTTTCCGGGCATGCGCGTCGAGTACGTGCGCTCGACCGGCGAGCGTGAAATCCAGGTCGTCAGCGGGATGTTCGCGTGGAATGAAATCGACAAGATCGGCGGCGGGCTCGACCCGGCCTGGGGTCGCGCGACGCCGGCGTTGGAGGCCCTCTCCGAGCGGCTTCTCCGTCTCTGGACGACGCCCTTCGGCGTGGTGAAGGCGGCGCGGGCGGCCGGCGAGAAAGCCAAGGTGACGGTTGAAAGCGGCGCGACCGTCGTGACGTTCCCGCTGGCCGGCGGAAAGCCGGACGACACGGTCTACATGGTCGTGGGCGATCTGGAGGGGACGCCCGTCAAGCTGACGCTCGACGCCAGCTACCGTCCCTCGCGTGTCGAGGTGCGCTATCGCGATCGCACCTACGTCACCACCTACGCCGATTACGGCGACCTCAACGACGCGGACTACAAGGCCGACATTTTTTTCCCGGCGCGCATCATGCGTACCGTCGACGGCCAGTCCGTGCTCGACTTGACGATTCAGAGAACCAATACCTACAACCCGTACGTCATCATGCCGGTGCCGGACAGCGTTCAGAAGGTGGCCGCGCGATAACGATTCATTCAGAGTTCCGGGCCACGATGTTTCCCTCGCCTGGACGCACCAGTTCTTCCGCCCTTATACGTTGGCCGGCCTCGTCGGTGGGGTCGTTTCGATCACTGGGGTCTAGGGCACTTGAGGAGGCGCTATGAGAAGACCGAGTATGGGCTGCTGGTTGTTCGCGATCGCGTTGATCGTCGGGTACCCGGCGGCAGGGTTGGCGCAGGAGGCTGCGCTGACCGGCACGGTGACAGACACCACGGGCGGCGTGCTGCCTGGAGTCACGGTCACGGCCGTTCATGAAGCGACGGGCAATACGTTTGAGGTGGTGACGGACGGGACCGGCAGCTTCCGCCTGCCCGTGCGCGTCGGCAGCTATCGGGTGACGGCGCAGTTGCAGGGCTTCCAGACCGTGACGCGCACGAACGTGCAGCTGCTGCTCGGGCAGCAGGCGGTCGTGACGCTCGAGCTCGCCCCGGCCACGCTTCAGGAAACGGTGACCGTCACCGGCGAGGCGCCCCTCATCGACACGACCGAGTCGACCGTCGGCGCCAACATCGACCCGCGCCAGATGGCAGAGCTGCCGATCAACGGCCGCAACTGGATGGACCTGGCGCTGCTGACGCCGGGCGCGCGGCGCAACGAGTCGGGCGGCTACGTGCAGAACCGCCAGGGCTATTCGCAGACGAACGTCGACGGCCAGCAGGTGACGACGATTTACCACTCGGGCGGCGACAACGAGCAGCCGCAGTGGAGCCGTGACGCAATCGGCGAGTTCCAGGTGGTTGCCAACCGGTTCGACGCCACGCAGGGGCGGTCGAGCGGCATGGTGGTGAACGCGATTACCAAGTCCGGCACCAATACCTTCGCCGGAACCGTGGGCGGCTACTTCCGCAACGACCAGTTCAACTCCGAGGACTTCGTCGCGCACCGCGTGCTGCCGTACTCGAACCAGCAGACGAGCGGCACGCTCGGAGGTCCGATCGTCAAGGACAAGCTGCATTTCTTCGGCGCCTACGAGTACGAGCGGGAGCCGAAGACCTTCGTCTACGCGACGCCGTACCCGGCGTTCAACATGGACCTCTCGTTCACCAATCGGGCGCACAAGCCGCTCGGCCGGGTGGACTGGCAGATCACGCCCCAGACGCGCCTGTGGGCGCGCGTGTCGGGCTACAACCAGTGGTTCTATGAGGGGGGCGGCTCCACGGCCCACCCGATCAATATGGGGCAGCGCGGCCGCATCACGAGCCAGTACACCGGCAGTCTCACGCAGGTGCTGAGCAACAGGGCCGTCAACGAGGTCAAAGGTGGCGCCACGTACTACGAGCGGCGCGACAGTTCGGCGGTCGCCACATGGAAGGGGCAGCGGCCGCTGCCGTACCATCCGGTGCTCGAGGGTGGCACGGTGCTCGTGAGCGTGCGGGGGTTCACGATCGGCACGAGCCCGCTGAACATCATCCAGAACACGGCGAACGTCCGCGACGATTTCACGACCTCGTACGAGTTCCATGGTCGCCACGATGTCAAGATCGGCGGCGAGTACATGCGGTTCTTCAACGATTTCCGCTGGTGCCTGCGCTGCATGGGCAGCATCGATGCGACCGGTGGCAACGCGCCGTCGGCCGCGGCCCTGCAGACGATGTTCCCGGTGTGGAACGACGCGTCCACCTGGAACCTGCAGCCGCTGCTGCCGATCACGCGGTTCGTACAGCACTCGCTGACGAGCACGGAGCACACCTACGACGTCACCCGCAACCTCGCGTCGGGCTGGGTGCAGGACGACTGGCGGGCCAGTGACCGTCTGACGCTCAATCTCGGCGTCCGGTGGGACTGGGACAGCAACGGGAACAATGAGGATCTGAAGTTCCTGCCGTGGGTGTCGGGCACCCAGACGCCGCCGATGGCGAATCTGGCGCCGCGGCTCGGCGTGAACTTCCGCCTCGATGACAGCACCGTGGTTCGCGGCGGCTACGGCGTCTTTTTCGCCTTCCAGCCGAACGACGGCGTGCAGCAGACGCAGGGGTATCTCTGCTCGACCGACGCCAACTACTGCGCCCGGTTCGAGAACCAGATCAACCCGGACGGGCGGGCCGACTTTGTGCCGAACTGGTTTGGCCCCGGCGCCAGCCGTGAAGGCGAGTGGGGCGGGCCGAAGCCGACGGGGCTGGAGGCGGTGGCACGGGCATGCGACGTGAACCACTCGGCGCCGGGCTGCGTGTACCGGTCGCTGACGCAGGAGGTCAACTACGAGGGCCGGCCGCCGCAGTACGCGCATCAGGCGGGCATCGGCGTGCAGCGGCAGCTGGCGCAGGCGATGGCGTTCGAGGCGAATTTCAACTACACGGGCGGCCGCCGTGAAGAAGTCGCCGTCAACGGCAACCTGTCGTATAACCCCGCCACCGGCGCCAATAATCCGTTCAACGCGGTCAATCTCCGCCCGTTCCCGGACTGGGGGATCGTCAACTTCGAGTGGCTTGCCGGCGAGTCGAACTACTACGGCACCGACTTCAGCCTCACGAAGCGGTACGCCGACAACTGGCAGGCGACGGCCAGCTACACGCTGGCCTACTTCAAGGACCAGTTCCCTCGGCGTCAGCAGTGGGTCATCGGCAGCGACGGACTCGTCACGCGCCAGCCGATCGGCTTCGCGCTCTCCAGGGACATGGGTGGTGACTACACGTACGCCGAGAGCGACCAGCGCCACCGGTTCACTGCGAACGGCATCTGGGACGTCGCCCGCGGATTCCAGGTGAGCGGGATCTACTTCTACGGCTCCGGCGAGCGCCGGGCCGTCACCACGGGCGTCGACCGGCGCAACGAAGCGAGCTTGTCGGAGCAGCGGTTGCGGGCGGACGGGTCAATCGTTCCGCGCAACTCGCTCGTGGGCCAGCCGATCCACCGCGTCGACATGCGGCTCCAGCAGCGCGTGCCGCTGCCGGGCACGCTGCGGCTCGACGGGATGTTCGAAGTGTTCAACCTGTTCAACCACGCCAACTACGGGTCGTACACGACAAACGAGAGCAACGCGCTCTTCGGCCAGCCGTCGTTCAACAGCAACATCGCCTACTGGCCGCGGGTCTTCCAGCTCGGCATCCGGCTGGCGTTCTGATCGAGCGCCGGGTCCGCGGCGGCCAGAGTCTGAGCCGCCGCGGCACCCGGCACGTACTCTGCCTGTATCCCGCCTACGTTCCGCGAATCGACTCGTCCAGCAGCTCAATCGGGTGCACGATGCGCCACTCGTGCCCGAGGCGCCGGCCGGCGGCCGCAATCTGCAGCATGCATCCCGGGTTGCCGGTGGCGATGATGTCGGGCGCCAGCGCGGCGATGTGACGCGCCTTGCGGGCGCCCAGTTCGGCGGCGGCCTCTGGCTCGACGAGGTTGTAGATGCCCGCGCTGCCGCAGCAGATCTCAGATTCCACCGGCGCGAGCAGCTCGATGCCCGGAATGCCCTCCAGCAGCGCGCGCGGCTGGGCGCGGACACCCTGCGCATGCGCCAGATGACAGGCGTCGTGGTACGCCACCCGCGCCGTGAAGGGATGCCTCGGCGCTCTCGGGTCGCCCAGCTCGACGAGCACCTCCGACACGTCGCGAACCTGCGCGCTGAACGCGCGGGCGCGTGCGGTCCATGCGGGGTCGTCGGCCAGCAGCTCCCCGTACTCCTTCATGCACGACCCGCAGCCCGCGGCGTTGACGGCGATCCGATCGACACCCGTCGCCTCGAACACCTCGATGGTGCGGCGGGCGAGCTCGCGCGCCTGTTCGATGTGGCCCGCGTGCAGGGGCAGCGCGCCGCAGCAGCCCTGCCCGCCCGGCGCGACGACCGTGCAACCCTCCTCGGCGAGCACGTTGACCGTGGCCTGGTTCACGCGCGGGAACGCGAGACGCTGGACGCACCCGGTCAGCAGCCCGACCTTCAAACGGGCCGGGCCGACCGCGGCGGTCTCCTCCGGCACGCGCGCCGTGAGCCCCGACCATGACACCGGCGGCGCGAGCGTCAGCAGGGCCCGCAGCCGCCTGGGCAGCAGGGCGAGCGCACCGGTCCGGTCGAGCCGCCGGATGAGCCCTGAGAGGAGCGCCAGGGGAGCCAGCGCGAGGCGCAGGCGGCCGGGGTAGGGCAGCAGCACGAACAGGAACGCCCGGAACAGGCGATCCGCGGCGGTTCGCCGATGTCGCCGCCCGATCTGCGCACGGGTCCGCTCGATGAGCGGCCCGTACTGCACCCCTGATGGACACGCACTGACACACGCCATGCACCCGAGGCAGGTGTCGAAATGCCGCACGAACGGGGCCGACAGGCCGACCCGGTCCTCGAGCGCGGCTTTCATCAGGTAGATCCGCCCGCGCGGCGAATCCATCTCCTCGTTCCAGAGCAGATACGTGGGGCACGTGGGGAGGCAGAAGCCGCAGTGGACGCACGCGTCGATGAGCGTCCGCGACGGCGGATCGACGTTGTCGAAGACCGGACGGGTGTCCATCTGCTATACCGGCCCTCGCCCGGCGTTGAGGATGCCCGCCGGATCCAGGGCGCGCTTGATGCTGCCGGCAAGCGCGCCGGCCACGCCCGAGGGGCCCCACACGTCCACATTCTGCTTGAGCGCGGGCGAGGCGCGCAGCACTGTGACGTGGCGAACCAGATCCGGGCGCGCGCGGAGCCGTCCGACGGCCGCTGCCTGCGCGGCGGGATCGCCCTCGATCCGCAGGAGGCCGGAGCCGACGCCGGCGCGGCCGGCAAGCTGGACTCCAACGCCGGCCGCCGACGGCAGATCGGCGATCGCCGTCAGCACCTGTGCGAGCGCCGCCGGCAGCCACGTGAGCTTGACGACGGCGCCTGGCGCGGCCCACACCCGGGCGGCATGATCCCGCCAGAGCGTCGTCTCGTCCGGGCCGGCCGCGACGGCGATGTCGTTCGACGCGACCATCTCCCGTGCCGCCGCGATCTGCGCCAGCGTGGCCGCCGGTGAGGTGGCGAATCGAACCAGCAGCTGGCAGGCGCAGGGAGGGCCCGCCGAGGCGTGCACCTCCAGCGCCATCGGCTCGAGCTGGCTGTTGCCGATCGCCGCGGCCGCCCCGGCAGCCGCCTGCGGATCGCGGAAGCCGGCCACCAGCGTTCGTGATGCGGCGGGCGCCGGCAACAGCTTGAACGTGGCGCTGACGATGGCGGCCAGGCTGCCGAACGAACCGCTCACCAGCTTCCCGAGGTCGTATCCCGCGACGTTCTTGACGACATTCCCGCCCGCCTTGATGAGCCGCCCGTCGGTCGTCGCCAGCTGCACGCCGATCAGCAGGTCGCGCGGCGTGCCGTAGCGGTGGCGAAGAGGCCCGCTGTCGTTGGTCGCGATGACGCCGCCGATCGTGGCACCCTCGGGCGCGTCGAGGGGCAGCCACTGGCGGTGTCCAGCCA
>JACQZV010000201.1 GCA_016213695.1 Acidobacteriota bacterium
CGCCGGCCGCGCCGGCGCGGCGGAGGGGTTCATGTCCGGTACTCGCCGTTGATGCGGACGTATTCGGCGCTCAGGTCGCAGGTCCAGATCGTGGCCGAGGCGGTCCCGCCCGCCCCAAGGCTGACGTCGATTCGCACGGTCCGTCCCTGGAGATGCTCGGCGGCGCGCGGCGCGGCCTCGTCGTGCGGCAGCCCGTGTTCGAACAGGAGGGTGCCGCCGACGTGGACCGTCATCCGGCCGATGTCGAACACCACACCCGACCGGCCGGCGGCCGCCACGATGCGGCCCCAGTTCGGATCGGCGCCGTGCACCGCGGTCTTGACGAGCGGCGAGTTGGCAATCGTCCGCGCGACCCGGCGTGCGTCATCGACGGATTGGCCGCCGGAGACCGTCACCGCAATCAGCTTCGTGGCGCCCTCGCCGCCGCGAACGATGGCCACGGCCAGTTCGCGCGACACGGCCAGCAGTCCCTCGAGCAGCGCAGGGTAGGTGTCCTTGTCGATGGAGACGCCGCTCGCACCCGAAGCCAGCGCCACGAGCGAATCGTTGGTCGAACACTCGCCGTCCACCGTGATGGCGTTGAACGTATCCCGTGCGGCCGTCTGGAGCGCCGTGCGGAGCAGCGCCGGCGGCACCTGCGCGTCGGTCGTCAGGAAGCCGAGCATGGTCGCCATGTTCGGCTCGATCATGCCGGAGCCCTTGGCCATGCCGCCCACCGTGAAGGATCCGCGCGCGGTGTCGATCCGGACGGCGTGCTCCTTGGGAAACGGGTCGGTGGTCATGATCGCGCGGGCCGCCTCGGCGCCCCCGCTGTGGCTCAGGCGGCCGACTGCCTGTCGAATGCCGGATACGACGCGATCGATCGGCAGCGTAACGCCGATGACGCCGGTGCTGGCGACGAGCACCTGCTCGGGCGCGCAGCCGAGGGCGGCCGCGGTTTCTTCCGCCATCCGCCGCGCGTGCAGAAGCCCGGTTTCGCCCGTGCAGGCATTGGCGCAGCCGCTGTTGGCGACGACGGCGCGCGCGGCGCCGCCCGTGCGTTCGACATGGTGCCGCGACACCGTGACGGGGGCGGCCTGGGCGAGGTTGGTCGTGAAGAGCGCTGCGGCGCTCGCCGGCGCGTCGCAGACGAGCACTGTCAGGTCGAGCGCCGATGCGGCCGCCTTGATGCCGCAGTGAACCGAGCCGGCCTGGAACCCCCGCGGCGCGGTGACGCCGCCGGCCACCGCGGGAGGTGCCGCCGCCGTCGAGCCAGCCGCGTCAGCCATGCAGCACGCGCGCACGCGCAAGCGGCCGAACCACGGCGTACTGGCCGCAGCGCCGGAAAAGCGGGCAGCGATGACAGTCGGTCACGATCTTTTCCGCCAGCCAGACGTGCGGCACGATGGAAAAGCCGTGGCGCACGAAATACGACGGCCGGTGGGTGAAGGCGCACAGCTTCTCGAACCCGTGCGCCGTCGCGCGCCGGACCAGCCGCTCGATGATGTCCGCACCGACGCCGAGGCGTCGCGCGTCGCGCCCGACCACGAGCGAGCGGACCTCGGCGACGCTGCGGCTGAGCGGCGCCAGCTCGCCGCACGCCACCAGGCGACCGGCGTGCGTCGCGACGAGGAACCGTGACGCGTGCGCGGCGACCTCGTCGAGGGCTCGTGGGAGCAGGTGGCCCTCGGCCAGGTGCCCGGCAACCAGCGCGTGGATCGCCGGGGCGTCCTCCGCCGTCGCCTCGCGCAGGCAGACGCCCGTCTCGGACAGGCCATGAACGTCCATGCTGCTGACGGGGACGGCCGCCGGAACGTGGGCGACCGGGTTCGTGTTCACACCTGCACCTCCCGGGCGTGCGCGGCAAAGACCGCATCGAGCATGCCGGCGGCCCGATCGATGTCGGCCGTCTCGACGGTGAGCGGCGGGAGCAGCCGCACGACCTTCTCGTCGGTGCGGTTGACGAGCAGGCCGGCTTCGCGGGCGGCGTCCACGACCGGCGTCGCGTCCATGGAGAGCTGCAGGCCCCGCATGAGACCGGCGCCCCGCACCCCGGTGATGGCCGGGTGCTTCAGCGCGAGCGCGCGGAGCCGCCGCTCGAAGTGCTCGCCGGCGCGCTGGACGTGCTCGAGGAGCCCCTGATCCATCAACTGCGTCAGGAAGAACGCGGCGGCACGCGTGCCGAGCAGGTTGCCGCCGTACGTGCTGCCGTGATCGCCCGCCGAAATCGTCTGCGACACGCGCTCGGAGAGGAGCGCGGCGCCCACGGGCAACCCGCCGCCGAGCGCTTTGCCGAGCGACATCAAGTCGGGGTTGAGCCCGAGGACCTGGAAGTAGAACGGAGCGCCGGTGCGCCCGAGGCCGGTCTGGACCTCGTCGGCGATGTACAGCGTGCCGGTGCGGGAGCAGACGTCGTTGATCGCGGCGACGAGCTGCGGCGTCAGCGGGCGGATCCCGCCTTCGCCCTGAATCGGCTCCGCGATGATGGCCGCCGTCCGATCGGTGACTGCCGCCACCAGCGAGTCGGGCCGGGACGGGTCGACGAAGGTCACGCCTGCGAGCAGCGGCGCGAACGGCGCGCGATAGTGCTCGTCGTGCGTCACCGACAGCGAGCCGAACGTGCGGCCCGCGAACGCGCCTTCGAGTGCGACGAACTCGGTCCGCGACGTGGCGCCCTGGGTGTACCAGTAGCGCCGCGCGAACTTGAGGCAGGCCTCCACCGCCTCGGTGCCGCTGTTGCAGAAGAACGTCCGCGCCAGGCCCGAGAGCTGCGCGAGCCGCGCCGCCGCCTCCGCCTGAAACGGGTGGTAGTAGAGATTCGAGGTGTGGAGCAGCGTCGCCGCCTGCTCGGCGATCACCGCCGTGAGGCCGGGATGCGCGTGGCCGAGCGAGGTCACGCCGATGCCCGAGATGAAGTCGAGATACTCGCGTCCGTCGGTGTCGTACAGCCGCGAGCCGCTGCCGCGCACGAACGCCACGGGCTGCCGCTTGTACGTCGGCAGGACGTACCGCGACTCGCGCGCCCGAATGTCATCGAGGGTAAGCGTCATCGCACCACCTGGGTGCAACCCGCCAGGGGGCCGCGTGCCCCCGCCAGCAGGTCGAAGGGGACGTGTCGTCCGTTGGCAATCAGCACGTCGCCCACGCCTTTCCGCAGCGCCGCGCGGCACGCTTCGAGCTTGGCGACCATGCCCTTGTTGGCCGTGCCCGCGCGAATCAGGCGGGCGGCGCCGCTGGCGCTCAGCCGTTCGATCGTACGGCCCCCGGCATCGAGCACGCCGGAGGTCCCGCCGGCGATCACGAGGCGCGAGGCGCGCAGGGCCGCCGCCAGATGCGCCGCGAGCGTATCGGCATTGACATTAAGCAGCTGACCGCGCCGCGTCGCGCCGATGCAGGCGACGACCGGCAGGTAGCCGCGCGCCAGCAGGTCGGTCAGCAGCTGCGGTGCGCCGTTGGCGGTCGGCGACCCGACGAGCCCCAGGTCGACGGTGCGCCCGGCGACGCTCGCAATCGGCGCGGCCCGGCGCAGCGTCACGACCGCGGCATCAGCGCCGGTCAGGCCGACCGGACGGGCGCCGGCGCCGCGCAGCGCAGCCACGAGCCGCGTGTTGATCGCGCCGGCCAGCACCGAGACGACCACGTCGAGGGTCCGCGCGTCCGTCACGCGCAGGCCGTCCACCTGCCGCTTCGGGATGCCGGCGGTGGCAAGCGCCGCGTCGATTTCGCGGCCGCCGCCGTGGACGACCACGACGCACGCGCGCCGGGCCAGCCGGGCGATGCCCGCGGCAATCGGCTGCAGATCGGCAGGCGCTTCCAGCAGCTCGCCCCCGAGCTTCAACACGAGCCGCGGCTTCACAGCAACCCCGTGCGCTCGTCAACGCCGAGCATGATGTTCAGGTTCTGGATCGCCTGGCCTGCGGCGCCCTTCAGCAGGTTGTCGAGCACCACGACCAGCACCGCCCGCCGGCGCGTCTCGTCCACCCGCCAGCCGATGTCGCAGAAGTTCGTGTGGGCGACGTGCTTGATCTCAGGCAGGTCGCCGCCCGTGAGCCGCACGAAGGGCGCCGACGCGTAGGCGCGCTGGAGCGTCTCGGCCACCCGCGCCTCGCCGGCGCCCGCCGGGAGCGAAATGTAGATCGACTCGAGAATGCCCCGGTCGAGCGGCACGAGGTGGGGGACAAACGTCACCGGCATGCCGAGCTCCTGCTCGATCTCGGGCGTGTGGCGGTGCGAAAAAATGGCGTAGGCCGCGACGCTCCCGTGGTTCTCGCAGAAATGCGTCCGGTCGCTCGGCGCCTTGCCGGCGCCCGAGATGCCCGACTTCGCGTCGATGACGACGGCGCCGTCCAGCAGGCCCGCGGCGGCGAGCGGTTCGAGCGCCAGGAGCGCGGCGGTCGGGTAGCAGCCAGGGCACGAGGCCAGCCTCGCGCCGCGAATAGCCTCGGCATGGCGCTCCGGCAGCGCATAGACGACGCCGGCGGGCAGCGTCGTCGTCGCGGGGTACCACCGGTGGCGGTCGCCGTCGCTGCGGATGCGGAAGGCGCCCGACAGGTCGATGACGCGAACGCCGCGGTCCACGAGCGCAGCTCCCACCTCGGCCGCCGCGGCCTCGGGAAGCGCCAGGAACGCGATCTCCGCGCTGCCGGCGACGCGGTCGAGGTCGAGCGGGGTCACCACGCCGTCCCAGATGCGCGCGAGCCCAGGCAGCGGGCGCGGCGCGCTCGCGGCGCCCGACGACATCGCGGCGGTGAGCGCGACTGCCGGATGCCGCGCCAGCAGGCGCACGAGCTCCTGGCCGGCGTAGCCGGTGGCGCCCGCCACGGCGACGCGGGCGCGCGCGGCCGGTGCCGGGGAGGCTGCACGGGCGGCGTCGGGGACGGCGGCGGCCATCTTGGTCATGAGCGGAAAAGAATACTTATACATTTACATGTATAAACAGTCAAGATGTGTGCGGTATGCTAAGGGACTCGATTGCGCCGGGTCCGCCTCGCGGAACGCGGCCTGCTTCGTCATGAAAGCCAGACGCCAGTCGGCGGTCCTCGATCTGATTCAGCGGCAGCCGGTGCGCAGCCAGGAGCAGCTCCGGCGCCTGCTGCGCGGCACCGGGTTCCGCGCCACGCAGGCGACCCTGTCGCGCGACATTCGCGAGCTGGGGCTCGTCAAAGGGGGCGCCGCCGGCGCGTACCAGGCCCCGGCGCCCGCGGCGCCGAACGGCAACGCCGCGACATCGCGGTTGAACCGGGCCGTGGCCGACTACCTCACGCGCGTCGATCGCGTGCAGCAGCTCGTCGTCATTCGCACCGGGCCGGGCCAGGCGCAGCTGCTCGGCGTCGCGCTCGACACCGCCCGCCTGCCGGAGGTCATCGGCACCATCGCGGGCGACGATACGATTCTGGCGATCGCGCAGGACGCCCGTCGCGCCCGCGCGCTGGTCAGGCACCTGGAGAGCCTCTCCCGCTCATGACCGAACGCCTGGTCTTTGCCTGTTCCGGTTCTGCCCGCAGCGCGACAGCCATCCGCACCCTCGCGGTGCGGCATGGCGCCGAGGTCGTGGCGCTGACGCTCGATCTCGGCCAGGGCCAAGCCGTTGAGGAGGCGCACGACCGGGCGCTCGAGGCGGGGGCCGTCCGGGCACACGTGCTGGACGTGCGTGAAGAGTTCGCCCGCGACTTCGTGCTGCCCGCGCTGCAGGCGGGCGCCCGGCGCGAGGGGGGCGACCCGATGGCGCTGCCGCTGGCCCACGCGATCATCGCGAGGAAGCTCGTCGACATGGCGGCGATCGAGGACGCCCGCACCGTGGCGCACGGCGGCGCCGGCACCGACCGCGTCCGGATCGCGGCGGCGGTGCGCGCGCTCGAGCCGGGCCTGCGCGTGCTGGCGGTGGACGGCGAGGGCCGGGGGCCCGCCGAGGCTCCGCCGTCCGGCGCCGTGCGCGCCAACCTGTGGGGACGGGAGATTGACACCGACGGGGCGGCGCCGGTCCCGGAATCGCTCTTCGCCTGCACGACATCGCTATCGGCCGCGCCCGATGCGGGGGCGCATGTCGATATCGCGTTCGAGCGAGGCGTGCCGACGGCGATCAACGGCGTGCCGCTCGCGCTGACAGAGCTCATCGAGAGCCTGTCGATCATCGCGGGACAGCACGGCATCGGCCGCGTGGCCGGGCTCCCGGATCCGGACGGCCCGCCGCGCATTCACGAAATTCCCGCCGCCACCGTCCTCCACACCGCGCACGACGCGCTGGCGACCGTCGCCGCCGCTCCCGGCCTGGCGCGCATCAGGGCGGAGTGTGGCTCCGCGTACGCCGACTGTATCTGGAACGGCGGCTGGTTCACCCCGCTGCGCGAGGCGCTCGACGCGTTTACGGCGGCGGTGCAGGTCCGGATCACCGGCGTGGTCCGGGTCGAGCTGCTCAAGGGAAAGCACACCATCACGTCGTGCCAGGCCCCGTGTGCGTCAGCCCCCCCGCGCACCTCGAACGACGTCGAGGGGCGAGTCGGCGCCGCTGCCGGCGCCCTCGCGGCTCAGGCCGCGCTTCCACACCCATGACACTCTGGTCCGGACGCTTCGACATCACCCCCGATCCCGCCGCCTTCGACTTCGGCGTCTCATTCGGGTTCGATCGCGCGCTCTTCGAGGACGACGTAACCGGCAGCCTCGCCTGGGCGGAGGCGCTCGGTGCTGCCGGCGTGCTGTCGCCCGGCGACACACAGGCGATCGTGGAGGGTCTGCAGGCGATTCTCGAGGAGGGGAGACGCGACCCGGGCTTCGTGTCGGGGCCCGACGAAGACGTGCACAGCTTCGTCGAGCGCAAGCTGGTCGAGCGGGTCGGCGAGGCGGGCCGGCGCCTGCACACGGGGCGCTCGCGCAACGAACAGGTCTCGCTCGATCTGCGCCTCTATCTGCGTCGCCGGATCCCGGCGCGGCAGGCGGGCGTGGCCGCGCTCGTGGCGGCCTGCGCGGACCAGGCGGAACGGGCCGGTCCGGCGCTCATGCCCTCCTACACCCATCTGCGCCGCGCGCAGCCGGTGCTCGTGGCGCATTACTTCCTCGCGCATGCCGCCGCGCTTCGGCGCGACCACGCGCGGCTGGCAGGGGCTGCCGGCGAAGCCGACGCGCTCACGCTCGGCTCGGGCGCGATTGCCGGCACGAGCTACCCGGTGGACACGGCGCGGCTGGCGCGGGCCCTCGGCTTCTCGCGTGTCGTCAGCAACAGCATGGACGCCTCGTCCGACCGTGATTTCGTGGCGACGTTCCTGTACGCCGCGTCGCTCGCGATGGTGCATCTGAGCCGGCTTGCCGAGGACCTGATCGTCTTCACGGGAGAGGAGTACGCCTTCTTCGAACTGTCCGATGCGTCGGCCACCGGCAGCAGCATGATGCCGCAGAAGAAGAACCCCGACCCGCTGGAGCTGGTGCGCGGAAAGGCCGGACGGGCGATCGGCCGGCTCACCGGGTGGCTCGCCACGATGAAGTCGCTGCCGAGCGGCTACAACAAGGATCTCCAGGAGGACAAGGAAGCGGTGTTTGATGCCGACGCGACGCTGGACGTCTCGCTGCGCGCCGCTCAGGCCGTTGTCTCGCGCCTGACCGTGAACACCGCGCGGACCGAGCGCGCCGCCTCGGGACTGCTCCTGGCCACCGACGTGGCCGACTATCTCGTGTCGCGCGGCATGCCGTTCCGGCGGGCGCACGAAGTGGTCGGCGCGCTCGTCCGGCAGCTCCTGGCCGACGGGCGCGACTTCAGCACGCTCACGCGGGAGGAGTGGCGCGGCGCGAGCGATCTGTTCGGGGATGATGTGGCGCTCGCGGCCACGGCGCTCGCCTCGGTACAGGCCCGCCGCACGCCGCAGTCCACCAATCCGGACGCTGTTCGGCTGGCGCTCGACGAGTGCCGCGCCTGGCTGGCCTCGTGCAGCTAGGGCGGCGTTTTGCTACACTCTTGGAACCTTCACCCCATATCTCACATCCCGCCTCTGAAAAGGAATTTTTGGGGTTATGCAGCAACGCCGGCTTCGGCTCGGTGACATTCTCGACGACTACTGTCCGCGCGAGCGCCGCATCACCAATCACGCCATTGTCGCGATGATTGAGGACGAGGTGAAGCAGACGCGCTGTACGACGTGCGACGCGGACCACGAGTACAAGCAGGCACGGATCCCGCCCCAGCGCCGCAAGAAGGAGGGGCCCGACGGCGACGCCGCGGACGCGACGTTCCGGCTGCGACCCACCGACGACGAACCGCCGGAGACGGATGCGGGCGTCCCGGATTCGACCGAGACGCTCGGCGCGGCCCCCTCACAGCCGGCCGACGCCGAGGATGAACCGACCGACGATGCCCGCGCCGAGGATGACGGGCCGGTTCACCGGCGCCTGATACGTGCCACGCTGCCACGCGATGGGCAGCCGTCCGAGCGGAAGGAGCCCGAGTTCACGATTCGACACCCTGGCATGCGCGCGCCCGGCGGCCACAGGCGGGGGCATCGCCACGAGCGGCCGATGCAGGGCGCCCAGGGCGGCTCCCCGTCGCGTTTCCACGGGTCCGGGCAGGGGCCACGGCATCCGGGGGGCGGTTCAGGCCATCAGGGCCAGGGGCCGTCTGGCAATCGCCAGGGACCGCACCCTGGCGGACCGCGCGGCAACCGCCAGGGTCCCCCGGGCGGCGGCAGAGGCGGCCGCAAGCGCGGCCGCTGAATGCGTTACCGTGGCTGATTTCTCGGGCAAACACGGGCTCATCGTCGGTGTGGCGAACAAGCGGTCGATTGCCTGGGCGATTGCGCGGGCCGCGGCCGGCCGCGGCGCTCGTCTCGCGCTCACGTACCAGGGCCGCTTCGAAGAACACGTGCAGGAGCTGTCCCAGGGGCTCGCCGAGCCGCCGCTCGTGCTGCCGTGCGACGTGGCGTCGGATGCCGACATCGAATCGGTGTTCGCGAGAGTCGATCAGGAATTCGGCGGCCTGGACTTCCTCGTCCATGGTGCCGCGTTCGCGCCGCGTGACGAGCTGACTGCTCCCTTCGTCAACACGACGCGCGAAGGGTTCCGCATCGCGCTCGATATTTCGGCGTACTCGCTCATCGCGCTGACCAGGGCCGCGGCGCCACTGATGGAGAAACGCGGCGGCGGGAGCGTCCTGACGCTCACGTACCTGGGCAGCACGCGTGTCTTTCCGAATTACAACGTGATGGGCGTCGCGAAGGCGGCGCTCGAGGCGACCGTGCGCTATCTGGCCGCCGATCTCGGGCCGCGCAATATCCGCGTCAACGCCATCTCCGCGGGACCGATCAAGACGCTGGCGGCGGCGGGCATCGGCGGGTTCTCCACGATCCTCAATGTCTACCGCGACCGCGCCCCGTTGCGCCGCAATGTCGAGGCGGCCGAGGTGGGGGAGGCCGCGGCCTTCCTGCTCAGCGACGCCGGCAAGGCCATCACCGGGGAAGTGCTGATGGTGGATTCGGGTTTCCACGTCACGGGCATGTAAGCGGTCGCCCTGCCGATCATCTGCCCCAGCGTTCCGTTCTGATCTGCGCGTCCGGCACGCCGAGCGCGCCAAGCGTGGCGACCGACTCGCCGACCAGCGCGTCGGGGCCGCACACGAAGCAGAGCGTTGCCAACGGCTCGTGCAGGAGCGCCTCGAAATGCGCCCGGCCGATGCGGCCCCGGCGCCCGGTCCAGCTCGCACTCTCGTCCCTCGTGACCGTCTGGTGCAGGTCGAGCAGGCCCGCCGCGGCATGCGCGCGCAGTTCATCGATGAAGGCGAACTCGTCGGCACGGCGCGCGCTGTAAAGCAGCGAGAGGCGATGGGCGGGCTGCCCGCGCAGGAGGTGGTCGAGCATCGCGCGCAGCGGCGCGATGCCGGCGCCGCCGGCCACGAAGAGCAGCCACTCGGCCACCGGCCGGGGAGGCAGCGTGAAGGTTCCCACCGGTCCTTCCACATCGACGAGCGTGCCGCGCGCGGCGGAGGCGACGTTCGACCCCGGCGATCCGGGCTCATCGGCGGCGATCAACAGCTCGATCCGGCCGGTCTCGGCGGCCCGCGCCGGCGAGCACGCAATGGAATACGGGCGGCGCTCCTGCTGGCCGTGCGCGCCCACGATGACGGCCTGCCCCGGATCGAACGGAAGCGGCTGCCCCTGCAGGTCGAGGGCAACGAGGCGGGATCGCGGCGTGGCTGATTGCAGATCGACGATCGGGACCGTGACGACCGGCACTCGTCGCAGTGTACTTCAGCGCCACGACCCCGCTATGATGTGGAGACCGGAGAATCGATGGGCAATATCCTTGAGAGCGTCCCTGCCGGCCAGAAGGTCGGCATCGCCTTTTCCGGCGGACTCGATACGAGCGCCGCGCTGCACTGGATGCGCGCCAGGGGCGCCGTCCCGTACGCGTATACCGCCAATCTCGGACAGCCTGACGAGCCGGACTACGACGAGATTCCGCGTCGTGCGCTGCAGTACGGGGCCGAGCGCGCGCGTCTGATCGACTGCCGCGCGCAGCTGGTGGCCGAAGGCGTGGCCGCGCTGCAGTGCGGCGCGTTTCACATCTCCACGGCCGGAGTACCCTACTTCAACACGACGCCGATCGGCCGCGCGGTCACGGGCACCATGCTCGTCGTCGCGATGAGAGAGGACGACGTCGATATCTGGGGGGACGGCAGCACGTTCAAGGGCAACGACATCGAGCGGTTCTACCGCTACGGTCTGCTGGCGAATCCCCGTCTGCGCATCTACAAGCCGTGGCTCGACCCCGCGTTCATCGAGGAGCTCGGCGGCCGCGCCGAAATGTCGGAGTACATGCGCCGTGCGGGCCTGCCCTACAAGATGAGCGCGGAGAAGGCGTACTCGACCGATTCGAACATGCTCGGCGCCACGCATGAGGCCAAGGATCTCGAGCGACTCGATACCGGCGTCACGATTGTCGACCCGATCATGGGCGTGCCGTACTGGCGCGAAGCGGTCGCGATCAGGCCCGAAACCGTGACGATCGGCTTCGAGCAGGGCCGCCCGTCGTCGCTGAACGGAATGACGTTCGGCGATACGGTGCAGCTGATGCTCGAGGCCAACCGGATCGGCGGGCGGCACGGCCTCGGGATGAGCGATCAGATCGAGAACCGGATCATCGAAGCCAAGAGCCGCGGCATCTACGAGGCGCCGGGTCTGGCGCTGCTCTACATCGCATACGAGCGCCTCATCACCGGCATCCATAACGAGGACACCATCGAGCAGTACCGCGAGAACGGCCGCCGCCTGGGTCGTCTCCTGTACCAGGGCCGGTGGTTCGATTCACAGGCGATGATGCTGCGCGAGTCGTCGCAGCGCTGGGTGGCGAGTGCCGTCACCGGCGAGGTCGTCCTGGAGCTCCGGCGGGGAAACGACTATTCGATCCTGGACACCAGGAGCCCGAACCTGACGTACAAGCCCGAGCGCCTGACCATGGAGAAGGGGGAGTCGCTGTTCACGCCCCGCGACCGCATCGGACAGCTCACGATGCGCACGCTGGACATCATCGACACCCGTGACAAGCTGCTGACGTACCGGGACCTCGGGGTGCTTCCCGAAGGCGCGGGCGGCGACCTGCCGCGGCTGATCGAACCTGGCGAAAAGCGTTCGAAGGGCGACTAAAGCGCGGCTTTCGTCGCCCTGTTGCGCCACCGCCGGGTCGCGCGACCCGCCTACTCTACGACGTCAGGCAGCCAGATGATCGTAACGCGCGTTCTCATGGCTCGTCCCTTCAGTGAGCGCCGGCTGCACGCCGGCGCCGGTCTACGACGGGCTGCGTCCTGGGCCAGAGCACCTGGTCCACGGCTCCCGTACTCCACACGATGTTGTCGTCGCTGCTCGTACTCCACACGATGTTGTCGTCGCTGCCGGTACTCCACACGATGTTGTCGTCGCTGCTCGTGCTCCAGACGATGTTGTCGCGCTCGCTAGCCGTTCCCCAGATAGAACCGTCCTCGCCGCGCGCGCCCCAGACGACGCCGGTGCAGTTTGCTCCACCGCAGTCGGTGCTCCACACGATGTTGTCCTGGTGCGCCGTGCTCCAGACGATGTTGTCGTCGCTGCTGGTGCTCCAGACGATGTTGTCGCCGCTGCCGGTGCTCCAGACGATGTTGTCGCCGCTGCCGGTGCTCCAGACGATGTTGTCGTCGCTGCTGGTGCTCCAGACGATGTTGTCGCCGCTGCTGGTGCTCCAGACGATGTTGTCATCGCCTTTGGTACTCCAGACGATGTTGTCATCGCCCTTGGTGCTCCAGACGATGTTCTCGTCGCTCTTCACGCCCCATACGATCGGCTGCCCTGCGCCCGTCGCCTCGGCGCCCCAGGTCGTGGCGAGAGACCAGGCGCTCGCGCCCGGCAGAAGGAGGCCCCCGTCCACCCGGTAGTTGCCCCAGATGATGTGCTCGCTCCAGGTCACAGGCTCGTTCTCGATAGAGTCTCCGGGCTCGGGAGCGCCGCGTGTCGGTTGGGCAAAGAAGCGCGCCATCCGAACGGCGCCGAGCGTATTCAGCAGGCCCGCGCCCTGCGCGAGGAACGACTCGCCGTCGCGAACTTCGGCGGTGTACTCCAGGATCGCTTTCACTGCGTTGGGGGTGAGATCCGGATTGGCCTCGAGCATCAGGGCCACCGTGCCCGCGACAACCGGCGCCGCCATGCTCGTGCCGGTGAGGCTCAGGTACGGCTTGTAGGGCGTACTGCGCGTCCCGTCCAGCAGGTAGTCCGAGTACAAGGAGTAGAGGGTGCTGTGGGGATCGGACAGCGATTCGGTGCCGACGCCCGGCGCCACCAGGTCCGGCTTGGCCTCGAAGTCGATCCACGTCGGACCGCGCGAGCTGAACCGCGCGAGCGTGTCGTTGCTGCGTGGCCGGGTGCCCTCGTGGCTCGCCGCGCCAACCGTCAGCACCCACGGTGCGTTCCCCGGCGACGTGATGCCGCCGTACTGTGTGGCGCCCCGGCCGTTGGTCCCGAGGTTGCCCGCAGCGGCCACCACCACGATGCCGGCCTCGACCGCGCGCCGCGCCGCCAGCGTGAGCGGATCGGTCGCGTACGACTCGAACACACCGGACGCCACCGACAGATTGATAACGCGGATGTTGTAGGCGTCCCTGATCGCGATGGCGTAGTCGATGGCCGCGATCACGTCGCTGATGTACCCCTGGCCGTCGGCATCGAGGACCTTGAGCCCGATGAGGGCCGCTTCGGGCGCCACGCCCG
>JACQZV010000203.1 GCA_016213695.1 Acidobacteriota bacterium
AACAGCGCGATCGACAGCCCGCGCGAGGCCAGCAGCGGCCACAGCCCGGCTGCCGCGCTCGTCCGCGCGAGCGCGAGAAGATAGGCCATCAGACCCGGCTCACTCAGCCGAGCAGCGCCCCGAACGACTTGACGACGAAAAAGCCGTAGAAGAGCGCCATCGCGACGAGCGCGGCGCGGCGCCACATCGGCGGCCGGACGTGCTCCGGCAGCAGGCGCGTGTTGATGTACAGCAGGTGCACCGACGCGATCACGAACACCACGCCGGCCATGTTGGCGCTGATCTGCAGCAGCAGGAACGGCTGCGCGAGCCGCAGCGCCACCACGCCCCAGACCACCGCGATCGCGAGCACGCAATAGTAGACGGCGCGCACGTCGCCGCCGCGCCAGCGGCGGACGCGGCCGCTGCCGGTCCAGAGCATATCGGTGATGGCCCGGGTCATCCCTTCGAGCTGATCGAGCTGCGTCTTGAAGAGAATCCACGCGCCGAGAAACGCGATCACCCCGCCGACGAGCGCGCCGGCCGCGCCGCTGATGCCTTGTGCCAGCGCCGCGCTGATCCCCAGCCCCTGGATATCGGCGCCGCGCGGCAGGAACGTCACGTAGATGATGGCGGGCAGGATCATGCCGAGGATCGCGCCGCTGAAGAACACGCCCCACTGGTCCGCGCTGATCACGCGCCACCATCCGCGCCAGCGCCGCATCCCTTCGGCGTCGCCGGCAAAGATGAAGCCGCAGTGCGCCAGCGCGACGCGCTCGCCGCCCACCGCCGCCGGAATGTAGCCGGCCCGCTCCCCCATGCCGTACCCGCGGTCGCGCGCCCAGTTCGACAGCACGATGTTGGCGACGCCGCCCGCGCCCGAGTACGCCACGAGCGCGCCGAGCAGGAAGAGGTCGGTGCCGACCGGAAAGAACTCGAACGTGCCGCGCGCCAGGTCGAAGCCGCCCAGCCCGAGGACGCCGCCGGCCCACGTGCCGGCCGGCACGTAGAGCACCGCCAGCACGAGGAAGCTGCCGAGAATCGCCACGACGAGCACCCAGTTCAGCAGCTCCAGCGTCCGCTCGATGCGGCGGCCGACCGACAGCATCGCGACACACAGCAGGAACGTGCCGAAGCCGATGTAGTAGATCACCCCCGCGTCGGCCGCCACCGCCAGCCGCCGGGTGAACAGGAAGAAGATCGCGCCCGCCGCCGTGCCGGCCCACGCCGGCCATCCCACCTGCAGGAAATACAGGACGACGTAGACCCACGCCCACAGCGTGGACGAGGGACGCGTGCGCATGAAGCCGCTGAAGACCGGCTCGCCGGTCGCCAGCGTGTAGCGCATCACCTCGGTGTTGAAGATCGCCTGCAGCAGCACCGCGATGCCGACGACCCAGAGC
The DNA here is from genome assembly GCA_016213695.1 of Acidobacteriota bacterium. Classification (GTDB taxonomy): domain Bacteria; phylum Acidobacteriota; class Vicinamibacteria; order Vicinamibacterales; family UBA2999; genus DATCJA01. The sequence continues at coordinate 1,383 of JACQZV010000203.1, forward strand.
AGCGACAGGCCGTGGCGCACGAAGGTCGCCGGCCCCAGGAGAAACTCGCCGCTGCCGATCGACATCCCCAGCACGATGACGCCGGGGCCCACCACGGCGAGCCACCCGAGCCCGCGCGGCGCCGGCGGGACCGGCAGGTCGGCACGGGTCCAGGGACCGAGTCCCGACCGCGTTTCGACCGGGATGGATTGTGGGGTGACGGAAGCCGCCAAGGGCCACCCATCCTAAACGAAAGAAAACGCAGCCGCCAGTAGCGGTACACTGTGGCCATGTTTCGCGTGTCGCGCCTCCTGCGCGTGTCGCTCGCTGCAGCCGCGGCCGTGCTCGCAGCGGCCGCCGCGGTCGAGGCGCAGTACGGGCGGGGGTTCTCCGGCGCGCGGACGGCGACCGACAAGGACTTCGACGGCCGCTTTCACTACTGCCGGCTCGTCTATCGGCCCGGCATGAACGGCTACGGCGGCAGCTGGAGAACCGACTATCCCAACGCCGACATCAATCTGATGGTCCGGCTCTCGGAGCTGACGAAGATCCCGGTGAGCAGGAACGGATCGGGGTCGCCGAACCATCTGCTCGTGCGGGCCAGCGGTGACGAACTGTTTCAGTGTCCCCTGGTCATCATGTCGGCGCCGGGCAGTGCGGCTTTCGACAACATGGAGGCGGCGCGCCTGCGCGAGTACCTGCTCAAGGGCGGCATGATCTGGGCAGACGACTTCTGGGGCTCGTATCAGTGGGCGCACTGGGTGAGCGAGCTGCGCAAGGTGCTGCCGGCCGCCGAGTACCCGATCTTCGACGTGCCGATCGACCACGCGGTCTTCCGCACCCAGTTCGTGGTCACGGAAATCCCGCAGATCCCCAACATCGGCTTCTGGCTGCGCTCGGGCGGGCGCACCTCCGAGCAGGGCGCCGACAGCGCCGTGCCGGAAGTCAAAGCCGTCGCCGACGCATCAGGACGCCTGATGGTGCTGATGACGCACAACACCGACATCGCCGACGCGTGGGAGCGCGAGGGGGAAGATCCCGGGTACTTCTACGCGTTCAGCCCGAAGGGGTACGCCTTCGCCGTCAACACCGTCCTGTACGGGCTCACGCACTGAGGCGTCAGCCTGCCCGGAACAGCGGATCGATCTCCGCGTGGGTCGCGGCGCGGCCGAGACTGGTGAACGTGCCGTGCTCGGCGATTTCGCGCGCGGCCTCGAGCACGCCCGTCCACGCGGCGCGCGCCAGCGCCCCGCCCACGCTGATGCGGCGCACGCCGATCGCGGCCAGCTCGGCCACGTCCGTGAAGTCGCCGGTCACCAGCACGTTGACCGGTAGCGGCGCGACGGCGCCCACGACCGCCGCGATCTGATCCCGGGTGCGCAGGCCCGGCGCGTAGAGGCACTCGGCCCCCGCCTCGGCGTACGCGGTGAGACGACGAATCGTCTCGGCCAGATCCGGACGGCCGACAATGAACCCCTCCGACCGTCCGGTCAGCAGGACGCCGGTGCCGGCCCGGTCGATCGCCTCGCGCGCCGCCCGCACGCGCTCGACGGCCAGAGAGACATCGAAGAGCGGCGCAGACGACTCGCCAGACGAGTCCTCGATGGACAGTCCGGCGATGCCGGTGGCGGCCGCAGCGGCGACATTCGCCGCCACGGCGGCTGGCGCCACCGCATAGCCGCCTTCGAAATCGGCGTTGACGGGAACCGTCACGGCCGCGCTGATCTCGCGCAGGTGCGCCAGCACCTCCTCGACAGACACGCCGTGATCCGCGCGTCCCCGCGACCACGCGAATCCCGCGCTCGTCGTCGCCAGCGCACGAAAGCCGAGTCGGGCGAGCTGCCGCGCGCTCCCGATATCCCACGGATTCGGGATGACGAAGCAGCCGTCCCGGTGCAGCTGGCGGAAGAGATCGCCGCGGTCCACGCCGCTACCGGCCGCGCCCGCGGTCGCGCTCGGGACTGGTGGCGGCGCCGGCGCCCCCGCCAGCGGTCGCGCGGCCGTCGGTGCGCAGATCGGCCTTCGAGTCGGCTTCGGTCTTGTGCGGGGTGATCTTGTCGGCATCGATGCGCACCATCAGGTACGTGATGTGATCGTCGATCTTCGTGAACTGGTGCCCGGTGCCCGCCGGAATGATCACCGCGTCGCCCGCCTTCAGCTCGTAGGTGAGGCCGTTGCGGATCGCCTTGGCGTTATTGCCCGGACCGTTCAGCAGCCGCACGGTCGCTTCCGTCGCCGGACGCCGCTCCTTGCCGACCAGATCGGGGCCGAGCACGAGCGTCGCCGCGCCGTCGATGACGTGGTACACCTCGCTGACGAGGTCGTGTTCGGCGACGTTCGCGTTCGGATTGTTGAGCTTCGGCCGGTAGACGACCGCGATGCCGACGTTGACCTTCCCGATGTCGACCTGCCGGACCTGCTGATCGGTGAGCTGGTTGGTGATCCCGCGCTTCACGTACGCCTGGATCTCGCTGTTCGGCACGTAGGTGCCGGGGCACATCTTGCACGACGGCGCGACGTCGCCCTGCTGCGCCGCCACGACTCCCAGTGTGAGGAGAACTCCTCCAGCCACGATGAGTATTGCCTTCATGTCGTCACTCCTTTGTGTCGGCGGTGTCGGCCCACTCCACGGCCGCGCCCACCTCAATCTGCCCCTCATCCAGCACTTCGGCGAAGACGCCGCCGCGCCACGGCGGGTCGAGCGCGCGGCGCAGGCCCGGCCGCGCCTCGTCCATGAGCGCGCACGGTCGTGTTTCGCCGTTGATCCGCAACCGGCAGCCGCCGACGCGCAGCACCCGGCCGCGACTCTCCGCCAGCCGCACGCCGCTGACGAGCAGGTTGGCGCGGCGCACCGCGGGATCGACCTCGCCGCCGAGCGCCTCGATCACCCCGTCCCACGCCTGCCGATCGATGATCGTGACCTGGCGGCGGCCGCCCTGGTCCGCGTTGCCGGCCAGCCCCCGGCCGGCGTGGAGCGATGCGCGCGCGACGGCATCCATCGGGCCGCGACGGACGCGCTTGATCCAGATCGCCTCGAGCCGTCCCCGTGGCCCGCGCATGTTACCTCACCACCCCCTGACGGCCCGAGACGGCGCCGGCGGTTACTTGAGCGCGTAGATCTCGTACTTGACGGCGGTGCCCTCGCGCGCGCCGACGGCCACCGCCTGCAGCCGGGTGAGCCAGGCGTAGCGCGAGTCGCCGGTTTCGAAGAGCGGCGCCGCTCTCAGCGACGCGCCGGCGCTCGTCGTCTGCCCGATGCCGTTGTACGTCACGAGAATCAGCGCGCCATCGTCGGTCCGCAGCGTGAAGCGCACGTCGAGCTTGTAGCTGCCGTCAGGGCGGTTGGTGATCCAGTCGCCCGCCGGTGCCTGCACCGTCGCCTTCAGCCGCGGCCCCTCGAAGCGGCCGCCGACGATCTGCACGACCGTGCGGGTCCCCTGCGGGCCGTTTTCGACGACGGTGCGGGTGCCGGTCTCGGCGCGCAGCGTGCCGAGGTAGTCGAACGCGGGTGCGGGCGGCGGCCCGGGAGCCTGGGCGAGCGCGAACGCAGCCGACGCGACGAGTCCCACTCCAGACAGCACGGCAGTTGCGATACGCACGGGTCCTCCTTGGTGAAAGCGCTGATTATAGCGACGAGGCCCCACCGGGGAGTCAACGGGTCTGTTTCGCGGGCGCCACGACGGACTCCCGCAGCCACTTCTCGATGACGCCGGCGATCTCCAGGCTGTTCTTCTCGAGCATCAACATGTGACCGTTGCCCTTGACGCCGACGCCGGCGAGGCGAATGAACCGGACGGCCGACACCCGCGCCTGCCGGAGGTACGCCACGGTGCAATGGTCGTAGGACGCGTGGTACGACGCTTCGCTCTGGAGCACGAGCACCGGGATCGGCTGCAGGTTGACGAGCGCGCGCGCCGGCTCGGCCTGGGCCCAGCAGCGGACCAGGTCCGCCGCGTCAGCCGTCTTCTGTTGCACGAAGCTCAACGGCGCGCGATCGGTGACCGGCGGATCGTAGGCGAGAGGCGCCGCCGTCAGGCCGTAAGGCTTGGCGAGCGGGCCGTCCTCGAACCAGTCGGGTGCGCCTTTCTGCACGCTGTCGTGGACCGGCGGGCCTGACGGCTCCATCGCGACGATCGCCTTGACCAGCGCCGGCCTGGCGTCGGCGACGAGCCAGCCAAAGGTGCCCGACTGCGAGTGCGTGAGGAGAATGGCCGGACCAATCCGGTCGAGCAGCGCCACGCCCGCATCGCGATTGAGCTCCTGCTGGCGCGGAAAGCTCGCCAGCGACGGATAGTTCTGGGCGTAAAACTGATCGAAGACCGGATCCCCCGCGACCCCCGATCCCGGCCACTGCGTGTGGAGCCGCGCCTGCGGCCACAACTTCGATCGCTCGGGGGCGGTGAACCGCTGCTGCACCCACTCGACGCCGTTGCGCGACTGCGGACCGGTCTCCGTCTGGTGGGGCGATCGCGCGCGCGAGGACTGGTCGAGCACGTAGACCGCGTACCCCTGGCGCAGGAAGTACTGCATCCAGCCCTCGCGCCCATCCGGCGTGCCCGAGTAGTTCAACCCACTCTGCCCGCCGCCCGAGAACATCACGATCGGGTACGGACGGGTAAGCCTGCCCGGGATCTGGAACTCCACGTACATCTGGCCGGACATGAACCGGCCGTCCTGCGCTTCGAAATACGTCCCGCCGACGAAGAAATATCCCTGCCTGGCGACGACGAGCGGCGGCGACTGGGCCGCAGCCGCGGCGGCGACGAGAACAGCGCCAACCGAGACGGCGATGCGACGCCTCATGGCTTCGATGCGGCGGCAAACGGTCCGACGTCGGGCTTACCCTGCGTATGGGCGAGTGGGCCGAGCTCGGCGGCCACGCCGCGCGCGATCGCCGCGGTTTCCGTGCCCGCCTGGAAGCACGTGAAGTCGGGACGGTCGCGCCACGCCAGCGGACCGCACAGCCGCACGCCCGCCTTCACGGCGGCGTCGTGGACGATGTTGATGGCGCGCTCGTAATCGGGGCTGCCCTGCGCAAAGCCGGAGAAGTTGCCGAGGTCGCCGCTGGCGGCGAACACGGCCGTGACGCCAGGCACCCGGGCAATCTCGTCGGCATTCTTCAGGCCTTCGAGCGTCTCGATCATGAGGACGAGCACGATGTTGTCGTTGGCGGTGTTGCGGTAGCCGCCCGGCACGCCGCCCCAGAGCGCCGGGTCGAACGCCTGGCCGCCGCCCTGACTGCGCCGCCCGAGCGGCGGAAAGTACGTCCAGTTGCGCGCCTCAACGGCCTCGGCGACGGTATCGATGGTCGGCACGACCACGACGAGCGCGCCGGCATCGAGCGCGTGCTGGATCTCGCGCTCGTCCGCGTAGGCGACACGCACGCCCGGCACCGCCTTCGCGTAGGGGCAGGTGCGCCACATCCGCGCCGCGTCCTCCCAGTCGCGCGGGCCGTGCTGCATCTCGGTCCAGATGAAGTCGTAGCCCGCATTCGCCATCGCGCAGTAGGTGGCCGGATCGGTGGCGCTGAAGAGCGTGCCGCCGGTCACCTTGGCGCCCTGCAGCAACTTGAGCTTCACGGGATTCCAGATCCTGGCGCCGGCCGGCGGAGTGAACGCCGGCCCGTACTTCCACGCCGCCGGGTCGAACGGCCCCTGATTGACCGCGCCCGCCGGCGCGCC
>JACQZV010000036.1 GCA_016213695.1 Acidobacteriota bacterium
GGATCAGGACGAGTTCTCGATCCTCGACAACGGCAAGCCGCAGGACATCACGTTCTTCCAGAACGACGTGCAGCCGTTCACCGCGGTCGTGATGCTCGATTACAGCGCCAGTATGACGGCCAACCTCGATCGGCTGCAGGCGGCCGCCGAGCAGTTTCTGCTGCGGATGCTGAGCGACGACAAGGGGCAGGTCGGCTCCTTCAGCGACAAGATCCAGTTCAGCGGGCGCTTCACCGGCGATCGCGACGACCTGATCTTCGCCCTCAAGGATCTGCAGTTCGGCAATCCGACGCGGCTCTACGACGCCATCAACGAGAGCATCGCGATGCTGCGCACCGCCGGCGGGCGGAAAGTCGTGCTCATCTTCACCGACGGCGACGACACCGCCAGCCGGGTGGGCATGGGCGACGTGCTCGACCGCGCCAAGGACGAAGAGGTGATGATTTACGCCATCGGCCTCGAGTCGGAGTTCTTCAACGGTCAGCGCCGCGTGCGCACGCGGCCCGACCGCGGCCTGAGGCGGCTGGCCGACGAAACGGGCGGCGGCTACTTCGAACTGAAAAAGACCGACGACCTCGCGCCGACCTTCACGCGCGTCGCGCAGGAGCTGCACAGCCAGTACACGCTCGGCTTCACGCCTGCCCTGCTCGACGGCCGCGAGCACAAGCTGGCCGTCCGCATGAAGCAGGTGGGGATGACCGCCCGCTCGCGAAAGAGCTACGTGGCCTCGCCGGAGCGGCTGTCGGGGACGCAGTGAGCGTCGGGCGGAACACAACTGATGGCCAGCCTGATTGAAGCGATCGAGATCAAACGGAAGATGTTCTTCGAGTACGAAGGGGCGCCGTACCACTGCCTTGACGTCGACGTGTCGAAGCCGACCGCCCGCGGCGGCCAGACGCTTGTGCGGCTCAAGATGCGCAACCTGCTGACCCGTGCCGTCTTCGACAAGACGTTCAAGGCGGGCGACAAGTTCCAGGAGCCCGACCTTGTCGTCATCTCGGCCGCCTTCCTTTACGCCGACGGCGACGGCTGTCATTTCATGGACCAGGACACCTTCGAGACACTGACATTGCGGCCCGACGTGCTCGGTGACGACAGACTCCTGCTGGCCGACAACGTCCTCGTGCAGATTCAGAAGTACAACGGCAACCCCATCGGCGCGCAGTTTCCGACGATCGTCGAGCTGAGGGTGACGCGCTCCGATCCGGGCGTGCGCGGCGACACCGCCAGCGGCGGTGTCACCAAGCTGGCCACGCTCGAGACGGGGCTCGAGATCCGGGTGCCGCTCTTCATCAAGGAAGGCGAGAAGGTGAAGGTGCACTCGGAGACGCGGGACTTCGCCGGCCGCGTGTAACGCCCCCCGCGCCTCTTCGTAGAAGTCCACCGCGCCGCGCTCGCCCATCGGTCACGGCTGCTTCCCGGCCATCCCGAACACCAGCACTTTCATCGTATTCGGCGTGACCTGCGCGCGGCCGCCCGCGCCGGGCGTCGTCATGGCCACCGGCACGTACACGTCATGCGTGGTCGGTTCGAGCCACATCGTCCGGCCCGACGGCTGGGTCATGACCCGCTGCACGATGGTGAATTTGTTCGGCGCATCCTCGTGCGCGACGACAAGCACGCCGGTGCGGCTCGAGGCGAAGGCGTAGCCGGTGGCCGGATCGAAGCCGTTGCCGTCCACGCCGTCCGGAATCGGAAAGCTCGTGACCATCTTTCCGCTTGTGCTGTCGACGACCGCCATCTTCCCGTCGCACGCGCTGAGCAGCAGATGATGGGCGGCGTCGAAGGTCAGTCCGGTGGGCCCTTCACATCCCGCCATCGGCCACGTCGCAACGACGGCGTGCGTGCGCGTGTCCACGACGCCGAGGGCGCCCTTGTCCTCGACATTGACGAAGACGCGGTTCGCGCGCGCGTCTTCAACGGCCTCCTCGAGCTCGCCGCCGAGATCGATCGTCGCGACGACCTTGCCGGTCAGGGCCTCGAAGGCCGTGATCGACTTGCCGGTGTGGTTGAAGGTCCAGACTTCCTTGCGGTCGGGCAGGTACCGGATGCTGTCGGGATTCGCGCCGGTCGGCACCGTGCCGAGCGGCTTCAGCGTTTTCAGATCGATGATCGTGGACGAGTTCGCGCGGCCGTTGCTCGTGTAGCCGCGCCCCAGATCGGGCGCGAGGGCAAAGCCGTGCACGCCCTGCGTGTCGGGAATCTCGCCGACCAGCTGTCCCGTCCGCGTATCGGCCACCACGATCTTCGTCGCGTGCGACACGTAGAGTCGATGGGCGGCCGGGTCGCTGATCAGGTAGTCCCACCCGCCTTCCCCGCCGATCGCGATTTCCCGAACGAGGCGGTATGGCGGGTCGGCCGCGTACCCGACCGCGCCCGCGGACACGAACGAGAGAAGCATGAAGAGCTTACGCATGTGTACCTCTCATTTCCGACCCAGGATTGCCGCATAGAGGCCCGGTACCACGAGCAGGGTGACGGGCGTTGACAGGATGAGGCCCCCGATCACCGCCAGCGCGAGCGGTTTCTGCAGCTCCGCGCCGGCGCCAATACCGAGGCCGAGCGGCAGCAGCCCGAAGATCGTGCAGAACGTCGTCATGAGAATCGGCCTGAACCGGATGCGGGCCGCCTGCGCGATGGCCGTCCCGAATGGCCGGCCCTCCCGGCGCAGCGTCTCGGAGAAGTCGAGCAGCATGATGCCGTTCTTCACGACGAGGCCGACGAGCAGGATGAGCCCCATCGCCGACGAGACGTTCAGCTCGGCGCCGGTTGTCATCAGGAGCAGCAGCGCCCCGCCGAGCGACAGAGGCGCCGCCAGCAGGATGAGCGTCGCCGGCAGGAATGCGCGGAACTGAATGACGAGGATCGTGAAGACCAGCACGACCGCGAGCGCGAACACCATCAGCAGCTCGCGAAAGGCCTGTGTCTGCGCCTGGTACTGGCCGCCGATGTCGTACGTGTAGCCGATCGGCAGCCGGAGCGCGTCGAGGTTGGCGCGGATCTCGGCGACGGCGCCGCCCAAATCGCGTCCCTCGAGGCGCCCGCTGACCACAGCCATCGGACGGAGGTTCTCCCGCCGCAGCTCCGCCTGCCCGTTCGCGCGCGTCATGCTGGCCACTTCCGACACCGGGATCGGCTTGCGCTCGGGCGTGCGGAGAAACGTCTGCGACAGCCTGTCTGGATCGAATCGAAACGCGTCGGGGAGCCGGACGCGCACCGGCACCGTCCGATCGGGCAGACGCAGGTCGGTGGCCACGTCTCCGAGCCAGTTGGCCGCGAGCTGATCGGACACCTGCTGGACCGTCAACCCGTACCGTGCCGCGGTGACGGGGTCGACGCTCCACGTCACCTCCGGGTTGCCCTGCTGCACGCCGACGACGTCGACGATGCCAGGGACCTTGTTCATCATCGCTTCGACCGGGCCCGCCAGCTCCGCGAGACGATCGGGGTCATCGCCGAAGATTTTTACTTCGATCGGTTCCGGATTGCCCTCGAGGTCGCCGAGCATGTCCTGGAGCAGTTGGACGAACTCGACGTCCACGAGCGGCGCCGCCGACGCGATCTTCCCGCGCAGCTCGGAGATCACGTCCTCGGCCGCGCGGCTCCGCTCGGCGCGCGGCTTCAGCTTGACGACAATGTCGCCGGTGTTCTGCGCGGTGGCGAAGAGCCCGAGCTCGGAGCCGGTCCGCCGCGAATACGAGGCGACCTCGGGCGTCTGCCCGATGACCTGCTCGATCTTGCGGACCTGCCGGTCGGTCTCCGCCAGCGCGCTCCCGGCGGGTGTGATGTAGTCGACCACGAAGCCGCCTTCGTCGGCGGCGGGAAAGAACCCGGTCCCGACGCGGCCGAACAGCGCCACGCTCAGCCCGGCGAGCAGCAGGGCGGCAGCCACCGACAGCCAGGGCCGGGCCACCATCACGCCGAGCGTGCGCTCGTACCCCCGCTCGAGCCGGTTCTGCAGCTCGCCGGCCGGACGGTGATGCCGGACGCCCCACCGTGCCATCAGCGGCACCACGCTGATCGACCACGCCAGCGAGAGCAGGACCGCGACCGTCAGGCTCATCGACAGCGCGCGGAAGAACTGCCCGGGCACGCCCGAGAGCAGGCCCAGCGGTGCAAACACCACGACGGTCGTCAGCGTGGAGCTGACGAGCGGCGCCATGAGCTGAGACACGGCGTCGAGGACGCTGCTGCCGCCCTCTCCGGCGCGCCGATGGATGTTTTCCACCACGACCACCGCATCGTCGATGACCAGGCCGATAGCGACGGCCAGGCCGCCCATCGACATCAGGTTGATGGTGCCGCCGAAGAGCCACATGAAGACGAACGTCGGAATGACGGCCAGCGGCAGCGTCATCGCCGCGATGGTCGTCAGCCGCCAGTCGCGGAGAAAGACGAGCAGCACGGCGACCGCCAGCAGCCCGCCAATCAGGATGGCATCGCGCACGCTCGCGATCGATTCGGCGACGAATTCTCCCAGGTCGTACACGCGGCTGAACCGGATGCCGGACGGCAGCGTCCGCGCGAGCGCCCCGAGCGCGGTATCGATGCCTGTCCTGAGCTGCAGAATGTTGGTGCCGATCTGCTGCGAGATGCTCATCACGACCGCGTCGCGGCCGTTGCCCGTGACGAGCAGCGTGCGATCGGGCGCGCCCGGCGCGACCGTGCCGAGATCGCCGACGCGAATCGTCGCGCCGTTCCGCACGAGCACCGGCGCCCGCGCGATCTCGCCCGAATCCTTCCAGAGGCCCGAGGCGAGCGTCAGGTGCTGCAGTCCCGACTGGTCGAAGCGGCCGACCGGCACGATGGTGTTCTCCGCCCTGAGCGCGTCGGCCACGTCCACGACGGTCAGGCCGGCGGCCGAGAGCCGCGCGGGTTCGAGGATGACTTCGATTTCGCGGGTATCGCTCGCCTGGACGTCGATCCGGCCGGCGCCCGGCACGCGCGCCACCGCGGGCTTCACCACGAAGTTCGCCGCGTCGTACAGCTCGGCGGTCGGCAGCGCCCCGGTGAGGCTCAGGATGAACACCGGGAAAATCTCCGGCGTCATCCGCTCGATCTGCAGGTCGGTGTTCGGCGGCAGATCGGAGGTGATCTCGGCGACGCGGTTCTGGACCATCTGCAGGGCCACGACCATGTCGGTGGCCGGGTCGAACTGCGCGGAGATCTCCGCGGCGCCGCGGATGCTCCGCGACCGCACGCGGCGGACGCCCGGCACGCTCATCACGACCTGCTCGATCGCCCGAGTGACGATGAGCGACATCGACTGCGGGGGCAGCGTGCCCGCGTGCGCGACGATGGCGATGCGAGGGAACTGCAGCGGAGGATAGATGCTGCTCGGCAGGTTCTGTGCGGCGATGATGCCGCCGGCCACGAGCGCCGCGGCCAGCAGCACCGCCGCGCGCGAATGCGCCAACCCGACCGAGGCCGCGTTCATGGGGCGCCGCCGGCGTCGATCGAGATGGCGGCGCCGTCGGGCAGCCCCGCCTGGCCGTCCACGATCACGCTCTCGCCGGCCTTGATGCCCGAGACGATTTCGACGTGCATCCCGTCGGTCAGGCCGATCGTCACGGCCCGCCGCTCGGCTTTGTCGCCGGCGGCGACAAAGACCGCCGTCTCCTCGCCCTCGCGCACGAGCGCCGCCGCCGGCACCAGCACGACGTGCTCGTGCCGCTCCGCCTCGATGTCCACCTCGACGGGCGTGGCGACGACCAGGCCGGCGCGTCCCGCGAATGCGAGCCGGATCGGCACCGTGGCGGTCCCCGGCTCAACGGCGGTCGGCCGCGACACGACTCTCAGCGCGGCCGCCCCGCCGCCGGCGCGGGCCGGCGCGAGCCGCGCCGACGCGCCCATGACCACGCGCGAGGCGTCGCCGAGCGGAATCGACGCGACCACTTCGATACGGCCCGGATCGACGACGCGCAGTACCGGATCGCCGGCAGCGGCCTCCACGATGTCACCCGGATTGTGAAACCGCTTCGCGATGACGCCGTCAAAGGTCGCGCGGACCACCGCGCGCGACGCCGCGGCGCGGGCGGCCTCGAGCGAGGCCTGCGCCTGTGCCTGCGCGGCGTCCGCGTCGGCCTGCGCGCGGGTGGTGTCTTCCACGTCCCTGCGCGCCGCGACGCCGCGGTCGAAGAGCGCCTGCGCGCGCGCCCGCCCCGCCTGGGCCGACGCCACCGTGGCCTGCGCGCGCTGCACTTCGGCCGCCTGCCGATCGACCTCGGCCATGGCGCTCGGAATCTCGAAGCGCACCAGGACGTCTCCCCTCGCGACCCGGTCGCCTTCGGCTCGCGTGATCTCGGCAATCCGCGCCGGCTCGGGCGCCAGCACGACGAGCTCCGCGCCGGCGGCAGGCGTCACGATGCCCGTGGCGTGCACGACGCCGCGGATCGAGCCGTTCGCGGCCGGGACGACCTTGACCGGTACGACCGACTCGCTCTCGACTTCCTCGGCCGGCGGCTGTCCGCACGCGGCCGCCGCCGCGAGCACCAGGACCGCCAGGCCGGCACGGTATGCGGGTGTGCGCGTCATGGAAGCGGGGCTCCTATCGAGCGCTCGAGATCGGCGAGCGCATTCTGGAACTGCTGGACGGCATCGAGCGACCGGAGCCGGACGTCGCGCGAGGCCTGCAGCGCCTGCAGCAGCGCCGCGATGCCGGTCTGCCCGAGCTGGTAGGAATCCTGCGCGAGCTGCTCGACCTGCTGCGCCTGCGGGAGGACCTGGTCCCGGTAGCGCACGTAGAGCTGGCGCTGCGCCTCGACGGTGACCGACGCGGCGGCGACCTGACCGGTGATCCGCGCCATGGTGGCCTCCCGCAGCGCGGCGAGCTGATCGAGGGTCGTCTGCTCGACGAGCACGCCCGCCTTGTGGGTGGTGAACAGCGGAACCGTGATGGCGGCGCCGGCGCGCCATCCGTACGAGAACTCGGGCTGTGCGTCGCGCGTCAGCGAAAAGGTCGGCGTCACGTCCGTGACGCGCAGCGCCTGGGCGAGCGCCAGCCTCGCGCGCTGTTCCCCGATCTGCCGGTCCAGCACCGCCAGCTCGGTGCTGTCCCGCTGGGCGACCTCCAGCGCCTGTGGCGTGGACACGGAACCACCGGCGTCGATGGGACCGGCCAGCGGTTGCACCGTGTCGAGCGGGAACGCGAGCAGCGAATTGAGCAGGGCGCGGGCGGCGACGGCGGTGCCTTCGGCGGCCGTGGCTTCGTTCTCGGCAGCGGCCAGCGCGAGCTCTGCCTGCAGCACTTCGAGGCGCGGCGCGTCACCGGCATCGAACCGCGCCTGCGCGGTGTCGCGGGCACGGCCCGACAGGTCGCGGATTTCGCGGAGCAGCATCAGCCGCGCATCCGCGGCCAGGACGCCGTAGTAGGCCCGCCGCACGTCGTTGCGGACCTGCGCGATCGTGGCGGCGATCTCCGCCTGCCCGACGAGGATGGCCGCCTCGCCGACCGCGATCCGCCGGGTCCGCTTGCCTCCGAGCTCGAGCGGCACGGCCACGCCGAACGCCTGCCGCGGCGTTTCCCGCTCGAACTCGATGGCGACTTCCGGGTTGAGCCGCTCGCGCGCCAGCGCCAGCGTGGCGCTGTCGATCGCGCCGCGCAGGCGCGCGCTGGCCACGGTCGGGTTGGCGGAGAGCGCCCGGTCGATCGCCGCCTGCAGCGTCAGCGACCCGGTCTGGGCGTGGGCGGGGGCACAGCACAGCAGCCAGACAAGCGCCCCTGCGCTCGCGGCCACTCGATGAGGAGGTCTCGGCATCACGATGCGGCACGCCTCCATGACGAATGCGGACCGGCAATCTGTTCGACGTTGACGAACCGGCGTTGGCCGTAAGTCTCCCACAAGTGACCGGCAGCGCGCCGTCGCATCGTTGGATGGACGGTGGATGGCCTACCGGTCGAACCTGTCCGGCCGGGGCGAGATCGAGCGATACGCGGAAGCCGGGGGCCGGCGCCGAGCATCACGCTCGTGCTCAACTGGTTCGAGGAGCTGAAGCGCCTCGTGCCGCGATAACGGCACGGCCGCGCCCGACTGCTGACTCTACCTCGTGCGAATGAGCGAGAATTTGGAGTCGGCGCCGAGACTCTCGACGACCGGCAGCCCCAGCTCCTTCCGCACGATGTTGGCACCCTGCACGATTGCCACCATCTTGTAGAACGCGTGCCGGCGGCTCATCCCCTCGCGCCCCATCCCGCAGTCGCTCGACAGCACCAGCCGCTCCACCGGGATCAGCTTGAGCGCGCGTCGAATCAGGTCGGCGACTTCGTCCGGCGACTCGACCTGCAGCGTGTGGTGGTCGATCACGCCGATGCCTACCTTCCTGTCGGTCATTGCCTGCCCGACCGCCTCCAGGTCCATTCCGTTCGAGCTCTTCGTCTCGAACGTGACGACGTCGGCGTCCACCTGATTGAGCAGCTCGAGCGCCGGCCGGTACGACTGCACGCTGGCGAACATCCGCTGCTGCGACGGATTCCCCCAGCAGGTATGGCACCAGACTTCGGTCTTCGCGCGAAGGCCTCTGACCGTGTTGTTGAACACCTTGAGCATGAACGCCGGGTTGATCACCGCGTCCACGTACCCGCGCGCGGCCAGCAGGTGGATCTGCGGCTCCTCGATCTGAATGACGCGGCACCCGGCGTCCGCCAGGTCGTGCAGTTCCTCGTTGAAGGCGTCGCTGAGCGCCATGATGCGGCTCGGCAGGTCCTTGTAGTGCTCGTCCTGCACCGCGAAGGCGACGAGCTCTGGCGTCACCGTGCCGAACTTCACCGGCTTCCTCGTCAGCCGCTGCACGGTCTTGAACATCTCGGCATACTGCATTTCGCCGCGGCCGACCGGCCCGACGATCTTCGGCATCACGCGCGCTTCCAGGTAGTCGTGCAGGATGTGCCCGCGCGGGAACGTCACGCCGCCGGCGCCGGCCTTCGCCAGCTTCGGGTGCTGCGTCTCGAAGCCGCTCATGTGGTGAGGCGGGTAGCTCGTCCAGCTCTGCCCGCCCACGTCCTGGTCGAACCGGCAGTCGCCGTCGGTGACGATGTCGAGGCCGGCCACTTCCTGGTCTCTGAGGTACACCGACAGCGCGTCGACGTACTGCTCCCGGAAGCGCGAGGTGACCATCGCGTCGAGAAACGAGCGGGTGCCGAGGTTGTCGGTGTACCAGCTCGGTCGCGGCAGCGATCCGGTGATAGTGGTGGGGAGCAGCGTTCCCGCGGTTGCGTTCAACATGGGTGTCTCTCCTGAGACTGATCTGAGACCGATCTGCGTCGCGCGCGGATTATACCGGTCGGCGCAGCCCTGCTATCATCAGGACGTGGAAAAGACCGTTGGCCATCGGCGCACCGGACGGCACGACCCGGCGGCTCTCCAGCGTACCCTCGCTGCGGTGCGCCGGACCGGCACGCTCGTGCCTCGCGGTGTGTATCGCTTCCGCAGTTTCGAGGAGGCCGACGAGTGGATGACGCGCATGATGGCTCGTACGCACGTGAGCCGCAGTTCGACGACCTCGGCCGCCTCGCCCGTGCGCTGAACGCCCACCACGTCCGGTAGGTGCTGATCGGCGGGTTCGCCCTGATCGCGCACGGCGGCGCGCGCACCACCAAGGACATCGATCTCCTCATCGACGCGGGGCCGGAGAATGTCGCCCGGGTCCGCGAGGCGCTGTAGATCCTCGAAGACAAGGCCGTGAACGACGTCGACGACGACGATCTGGCTCGCTATTCGGTGGTGCGGATCGCCGACGAGATCGTGGTGGATCTGATGGCGAAGGCGTGCGGCGTCGACTACGCCGACGCCAGCCGCGATGCGGTTGAGATGCTGTTTGCCGACGTCACGATTCCTGTGGCCAGCCCACGGACGCTCATCCGCACCAAGAA
>JACQZV010000035.1 GCA_016213695.1 Acidobacteriota bacterium
CGACGACGAGAAGACGCACCTGCTCGAGGTCACCAGGCTGCTCGTGGATCTCGGCGCCGACGTCAACGCAACCGGGGAGCACGGATGGACCGCGCTGCACGGCGCGGCCTACAAGGGGGTGGACGCGGCGGTCCGGTTTCTCGTCGAGCGCGGCGCGCGAACGGACGTCTTGGACGACTACGGACAGACGCCGCTCAGCATCGCCAACGCCGTGATTACGGTGAAGAGCAAGGACGCCTACTATCAAAGCTCCCGCGTCGTCCGCACGAGCACGTCGGAGCTGCTGCTGAGACTCGGGGCAAAGCCACTGGCCGAGTCGGGCGTCCAGATCTTCGAGCTGTTCTACAACAAGCAGCCGTAATCTGGATCACGCCGGCGGGTGCTCCGCCTGGTCGAGCCAGGCGCGGCGAATCGCGCAGTGCTCCCCATACGCCGTGTCGCAGATGCAGTTCATGTCCCGGCGCGTCGTGCCGCAGACCTCGCAGACATCCTCCTTGTGGCAGCGCACGTAGGTGCTGTGGACGACGCGCCCCCACATGTTCGTCTCCGGAGCCGGCTGCTTTTCGGCGCCTGTCACGCGCTTGCGCCAGCGGTGGTGCTCCCACTGGAAGTTGAGGAAATGCTTCGCGCAGCCCATAGGTCGCCCCCACCCTCGTGTTGCAAGAGCTGCTCCACGGCACCGCGCACGCAGGCCCTGTACGGCGATCGACCTGCCGGATTGCAGCGCCTGTTCGCCGCGCGAAAACCCGCGGCCGCCGGGAATTCCCGCCGCGTTCAGCACCGTCTCTGGCGAATCGTATACAGTGTCGCGGTGCGCGAGTGGGTCTACCGTTCGATCAGGCATTGAGAAGGAGCGAATATGTGCGACCAGGATCATTTTGACGACGATCTGAAGGAGTACGAGGCGCGTGGATGGGTAACCCGGCGGCAGTTCGGCGCCCTGCTGGGGGCCGGCATGGTCATGATGCTGCCGAAGGTCGCCAACGCCGTGGCGGTGACCGAATCGGAGGTGACCGTCCCCACGCCGGACGGCATGGCCGACTGCTATTTCGTGCACCCGGCGAGCGGCACCGCCCCGGGCGTGCTCGTGTGGCCGGACATCTTCGGGCTGCGGCCGGCGTTCCGCCAGATGGGCAAACGGCTCGCCGAATCGGGCTATTCGGTGCTGGTGGTGAATCCCTTCTATCGCGTCAGGAAGGCCCCGACCGCCGACAAGGGCAGCGCCACCCCGATTCCGCAGCTGCTGCCGCTGGCGCAGGCGCTGACCGAGACAACGCAGATGACCGATGCGAAGGCGTTCATCGCGTGGCTGGACCGGCAGTCGTCTGTGGCGAGGAACCGGAAGATGGGTACGCAGGGGTACTGCATGGGCGGCCCGATCGCGTTCCGCACCGCCGCGGCCGTATCGGATCGCGTGGGCGCGGTCGCCTCATTCCATGGCGGCGGACTCGTGACCGACATGCCGAACAGCCCGCATCTGCAGGTCGCCAAGACCAAGGCGCAGCTCCTCATCGCGATCGCCGCCAACGACGACATGCGGTCGCCGAACGAGAAGAACGTGCTGAAGGAGACGTTCGCCAAGGTCAACCTGCCGGCGGAAATCGAAGTGTACGCGGGCGCCGCGCACGGCTGGTGCCCTCCGGACTCGCAGGTCTACAACGAGCCGCAGGCCGAGAAGGGGTGGAGCCGTCTGCTCGCGCTGTACCAGAAAGCGCTGGCCTGACGATCAGGGACGCCTGTTCGACCGCCGATTCCCGCCGCGGGCGGGAGTCGGCGGAGAGAGTCCAAGGTCAATTTTCAAACAGACTTCTTGACAGCCTCGACTGACGGATGATGCTGGACAACGTTCCCATCTTGAGTTCGACATGGTCGGGCACGATGAGCGTGGTGGTTGCCTCTCCTACGCGCTTCTGCATGACGATGTGACTGCCCTTCCGACGAACTGCTGAGAACCCCTCCGCCTCCAGAACCGAGCACACCTCGCGGCCAGACAGGACGCGGAGCTTACCCAACCGCTACCTCGACGCGCGTGACAAACACTTCGGTGTGCAGACGCCGGGACACTTCGGTCGGATCCGCTGACTCGAAGAATAACTCCAGCGCTTCGACGAGGTTCTTCTTCGCAGATTCAACGGTGTCGCCCTGACTGGCGATGTCCATTTCAGGACACAAGGCGACGTAGAGGTCGCCCTCACGCTCGATGACAGCCGTCAATTGTCGGGTGATCTTCATCTGGCTCATTGTACCGTCATCGAAGCTGGTCACGTGGATTCGGAGGCCCGCCTGAACGGGGAGCCCGATCGTACTCCTCTCACAAGAGGGTTACCGTCGAATGGGAATCGGCGAGGGCACGCCGAGAAAGCGTTCGCGAAAGCGCAGCTCGTCGGAGATCGTGTAGATCGTCTCGATCATCGAGCCGTCCTGCACGCGCGCGTATGTCACGTCGGCCGACCAGGGTTTGGTGAACGCGCCCGGGTCCTCCACCGTGAAGTGCATGACCAGCGTGTCGCCGTCACGCCGGATCCGCTCGACGATGTGCAGGTCCTCGGTGTGCGGGAGGCCCTGCGACGTCAGCCAGGTCGAGGCCTTGTACCCGGTTGAATCGACGACCAGCGTGTCGCCGTCCCACTTGCCCACCGCGTTGCCGTACCACGTCGCCGGGGCGTCTGGCGAGTGCTCCTTGTTCATCGCGATCTGACGCCAGTTCTGGTTGTATTCCCAGAGGTGGTAGATGTAGTCCTCAGTCTGTATCAGCTTGAACTTCATCGGATGCATCTGGATCCGCGGGTACCCGTTCGGGTCGGCGTACAGGACGGCGGGGTCGGTCGTCTCGCGGAAGTCGCTCGAGGCTGTGGGCTTCTCCGACTTCATCTTTTCGGCGGCCCACGGCGTCAGCGGGAAGCCCTCAGCGGGACGCAGCGACGCGCCGCCCGGGCCGGCCGGGTGAACCCAGGTACCCGAAATGTCCGGGTGCGGCGCGGGCGGCGGCGCCGCTGCCCCACCCGTGCAGCCGGCCACGGCTGCCGCCAGCAGTCCCGCTGCCAGGATGAGCAGGCGCTGCGCCCTCACGACTTCAGCTCCTTGCCATCCGGGAAGACCACCTTGAGGAGTCGGCCGACCGGCGCCCCGCGCAGTCCGGGGTTGAAGGTGACCGTCACGACATCTCCCGGCTTGAGCGACTTGCTGGTCCAGCCCCGGTTCGAAATGTTCGGCGGCGAACCGAGCTCGAGCAGCCAGTGCGCGCGCGTGTCGTCAACGGACGCGATCCCGACTTCCACATGCGGATTGATCCACACGAATTCCGTGATCGTCACCTTCATCGTGGTTTCCTTGTGGACGTCATAGAGCGACGCCGCCCCGTGATGCGCGAGCGCAGACGTCGAGAACAGAAGAAGGCCCACGACTCCGGCAAGGATCGACAGGACGCGATTGCGCATACGGACCTCGTGTGAATGCGAGCAACAGGGACGCAAATCGGTGTGGATTATACGCGGTAACCGGACAGGTCCGCCTACAATGAGCCGGATGCGCAAGGCCCATCTCGAGTTCCTGCGGCTCGATCTCACGGCCGGCTGGTCGACCCCGGACGGGTATCCGGCCGGCATCCAGCAGAAGATCCTCGCCAGCAATCTCGACGAGCGGCGCAAGACCGGGAGCCGGACGCGGCTGCTCCGCTTCGATCCCGGCGTGCACACGTCCGCGCCGTTCGTGCACGATCACTGGGAGGAGGTGTACCTGGTCTCCGGCGATTTGATCGTCGGCAGCGACGCGGCCGGCAGGGGCGGCGAGGCCTTTGTGGGTCCCACGTATGCGTGCCGGCCGCCTGGGGTCGTGCACGGGCCTTTCAGATCGGAGCGAGGCTGCCTCCTGTTCGAAGTGCACTACTACGATGGCGCGGGGACCTGACCGTGACGGGATGCCTCCCGTCCTCATTGCCGGCGGCGGTCCGGTGGGGCTCTTCTGCGCGCTGCTGCTCGGCCGTCGCGGCGTGCCCGTGCGGCTGTTCGAGGCCGGCGCCGCGCCGCAGGAAGACCCGCGGGCCGCGACCACTCATCCGGCCACGCTCGAGGTGCTGGGAGAGGCCGGCCTCGTCGAGGAAATGACCCGGCTCGGCCTGGTCGCACCGATCGTGCAGTTCTGGGATCGGCCGACGCGCTCGCTCGTCGCCACCTTCGACCACGCGATCCTGCAGGAGGACACGCGCTACGCCTTCGTCGTGCAATGCGAGCAGTTCAAGACCGCCACGATCATGCTGGCAGCGCTCGGCCGGCTTCCGCGCGTCGAGATCCTCTTCAACCATCAGGTCGTGGACGTGACGCAGTCCGAGACGCGCGTGAGGGTACAGGTCCGTGGCACCGGCGGCGTCACGACGCACGACGGCCTCTATCTCATCGGCGCCGACGGCGGCCGCAGCACAGTGCGGAAGCAGGCGGGCATTTCGTTTGACGGCTTTACCTGGCCCGAGCGGTTTCTCGTGCTCACGACCACGTTCGACTTCGAGGCGGCGATCGGCTGTTGCCCGCGGTCCTACTTCGCGGATCCGGAGGAATGGTGCAACTGCTTCAAGGTGTCAGCCACGGGGCCGCCCGGGCTCTGGCGGCTGGTATGTCCCACCAGTCCCGCAGCCTCGGATGAGGAGCTTCTGAGCGACGACGCCGTGCAGGCGCGGCTGCAGAACTTCTTCCCGTCCTCGACGCCCTACGACATCGTCCACCGGAATCTCTACGTGACGCACCAGCGCGTGGCCGGCACCTTCCGCCTCGGACGCGTCGTGCTCGCCGGCGACGCCGCCCATGTCAACAATCCGATCGGCGGCATGGGCCTGAACGGGGGTCTGCAGGACGCGGCCGCGCTCGCGAGCGCGCTCGCGGCGATCCTGGCCGGCGACGTACCGGACCGCCAGCTCGACCTCTACGACCGGCGGCGCCGCACCGTGGCCGTGGAGTTCGTGCAGCACCAGAGCATCGAGAACAAGAAGCGGCTGGAAGCCCGCGATCCCGAGATCCGCGCCCGCCATCTGGCGGAGCTGCGCGACACCGCGGCCGATCCCGTGCGGGCGCGTCAGTTCCTGCTGCGGACGTCGATGATCGCCAGCCAGCGCCGCGCGGCCGCCATCGGCCTCGATGAGGCGACGTGAAGCTCGCGATTCCCGACCTCATCTCGAATTCGTATTTTCCGGCTGTCGCGGCGGTCGAGCTCGGCATGTTCGCGCGCGAAGGACTCGACGTCGAGATCGAGCCGATCTTTCCGGTCGACCGGGCGTACGCCGCACTCGCACGCGGCGAGGTCGACTTTGTCGGCGGCTCCGCCCATGCCGCGCTGGCGGCCTTTCCCGGATGGAACGGCGTCACGCTCCTCTGCGCGCAGGCACAGGGCATGTACTGGTTCCTGGTCATGCACGCCGATTTGCACGCGACACGTGGCGATGCCGGCGTCGTGCGGGGACGCCGCATCGGCGCGGCGCCCTGGGTGGATCTGGGCCTGCGCGGTCTGCTGACCGCATCCGGGATCGATCCCGTCAGAGACGACGTGCGCATCGGCCCCGTGCCGGGGACGACGGGCCGGAGCGTGAATTTCGGTGTGACGGCCGCCCGGGCGCTCGAGGAGCGGCAGATCGACGGCTTCTGGGCCAACGGGATGGCCGCCGAGCTCGCCGTCCGCCGCGGCGTCGGGACCGTGGTGTTCGACGTGCGGCGCGGCGACGGTCCCGACGCGTGCTTCCATTTCACGCTGGCCTCGCTCGCGGCAGCCGATCGGCTGATCGCACGTTCGCCGGAGACCGGCGCGGCGGCGGTACGCGCCATCGTGAACACCCACGCCGCTCTCAGGGCCGACCCGGGGCGAGCCACCGAGGTGGGGCGGAAACTGTTTCCGCCGGCGGAGGCGGACCTGATTGCCGGGCTCATCCGGCGCGATCTGCCGTTCTACTCGGCGTCGATCTCGCCGGAGACGGTCACCGGCATGACCCGATTCGCCCGCGCGTGCGGCATTCTCACTTCCGATCCTGATTACGATCGCGTCGTCGCCACGCAGTTCCGTCCACTGTGGGACAGCGCGGCCCTTCCGTCGTGAACACCGCCTCCGCGCTCTACCGGTGGAACATTCTGCTGCTGCTGGCGAGCTGTCAGGCGATTGCCTATATCGACCGCGTCAATGTTGCCGTCGTCGGACCGTACCTGATTACGGACTACGGCTACACGGCCGCCGAGGTCGGAGTGCTGCTTTCGATCTTCAACTGGGCGTTCACGCTGTCGCTGCTGGCCGCGGGGCCGCTCGCCGACCGGATTCGACCGCGCCGCTCCTTTCCAATTGGCGTCGGCTCGTGGTCGCTCGCGACGGCCCTGTGCAGCCTCACCAGCGCATTCACGCCTCTTCTCGGGTTTCGCGCTCTGGTCGGCGTCGGGGAATCGCTGATGATTCCATCGGGCTCGCGTGTGATTCGCGACACCTTTGACCCGAGGCATCGTGCCCTCGCGGTCGGAACTTTCTTTGCCGGCAACAAGATCGGACTGACGCTCGGCATCCCGCTCGCCTCGGTCGTCCTGGTGCGCTGGGGATGGGAGTGGGTTTTCTACACCACCGGATCGCTCGGCTTCCTCTGGATGGCCTGGTGGCTCGCGGTCTATCGCGCGCCGCCGGCCGACGTCGCGCCGCGCGTCTCCCCGACGGACGGCCACGCCAGGATCCGATGGGCCACGCTGCTGAAGTACCGGACGACGTGGGGCGTCATGCTGGGCCAGGCCGGGTATCTCTATATCTACTATGTCTTTGCCACGTGGCTCCCCGGCTACCTCGTCCTTCAGCGCGGCATGTCCACGCTGACGACCGGTGTCGTCGGGATGCTGCCGTTCCTGATTGGCACGCTCTGCGTGCTGCTGGGCGGCTGGGCGAGCGACCGGCTGATCGCCGCGGGACGAGGCGTAACGGCCGTCCGAAAGGCATTTGCCGTCGGCGGACTGCTGGGCGCAACGGTCTTTACGATCGCCGGCGCGTATATGCCGGACACGTTCCTGGCGGTGACGCTGCTGACATGTTCGGTCGCGAGCGTCAGTTTCTCCACCTCGGCGGTGAACTCGATGCCGATCGACGTGGCGCCGCCCCATGTCGTCTCCTCACTGGTGTCCCTGCAGAACTTCGGCGGCAACGTCGGCGGGTCGTTTGCGCCCCTCGTCACCAGCCTGCTGATTTCCTCGGCGGGAGACTTCACCGTGCCGCTGCTCGTGGCGGCGGGCGTCGCGCTGGTCTTCGGATGCGGCTCCTACGGCCTGCTGGTCGGCAGTCTCGATCGGGAATTGGGCAGCGTCCCGTCCGGCAGCGCCGGCGCTCCCGTCTGACCGCTCAGACGACGAGCGCGGCGTGGTCGCTTCCGCCCTCGGTGAAACCGCGGGCCTTCATCCAGTCGTAGGCGCGGGCGAAGAGCGTCGGATCGTACACGTCCACGTGCTTGTACCGGACGAACGCCCGCAGCAGTTCGTGCGGCTGGCGGGCGCCGCCGGCGTGCGCCGCCACATGATGGGCGTACTTGTAGAAGTCGGCGTTGATGCGATCGACGGCCTGGTTTTCCGCGTCGTAGTACGCCGTGCGCTGCGCGGCGGTGAGATTGGCGGAGATCACCTCGCCGCCGCGATAGAAGCAGGCGGCAATGACGTGCGCGCCCTCCTTGATCCCGAGACTGATGAAGGGCTCCATCACCGTCGCCACGCGGATGGTTCCCTGCGCGAGCGCCGCCCAGCGCGTCTGCGGCAGGCCGCCGCGCTCGATCCGGACATGTTCCGGCCCGAGGGCGCTTTCGAGCATCTGGAGGGTGCAGTAGTGCGAGCCGGTCAGCTCCTGGACGACGACCGGCACGTCGGCAAGGTCGCGCGGCACCTGCAATGCGTCATCGAACGTCAGAATGGCCTGCGCGGCCACGGCCGCCCGCAGCGCCGCGATATGCCCGGCGCGCGCGCCGCGTTCCAGCCGGTCGATGCTCGCCCATTCGCAGACGTTGTAGCTGTCGGCCGACCCGCACTCGAACATCTGCTCCTTGAGCCGCGACATGATCGGGCGCTCCGCCTGGTCCTTCTCGCGATCGGCGTAGGTGGCCGAGAAACAGACGTCGAGGCCGGCCGCGTCGAACAGCCCTTCCTCGATGCCGACGATGACCGGCAGGTCGAATACGGGATTATTCGGCGCGATCCGGATGACCGGCTGTTCCTGAACGGACGGCATGGGGCCCTCCTGACCGTCTTAGTCTAAACCGAGGTTCTGCTTTTACGTCCAGATACCCAGCGCGCGGCGCACCGCGACGAGCTGGCCGACGTGATAGGCGTTGTGATCGGTCACCAGCAGAACGGCTCGCAGATACGTCTGGCTGCCCTTGCCGGTCGGGACGGTCGCAAACAGATCCGGCGTCTGGAGGGTGAGCGTCTTCAGCGCCTCGCGATCGCGCTTGCATGCGACGACGGCGGCGTCCCACGCCGCTGCGCTCGGCGGGCCGGGCTGCGTCGGCCAGTAGTCATCCGGCCAGTGGCGGTCGTGCACGTAGGCGCCGTTGGTGCAGAAATCGAGGATGTCCTCCTGCGCGATGCGCATGTGCTCCAGGAGTTCCCAGGGCGAGTGGTCGAATCCGGCGGCTCGAGCGCCACGACGGTCCGGAGGAATGCCGTCAACGGCCGTATCGAAGTCGACGTGCGATTCCTTCCAGTCGAGGATGCGAACCAGCTGCGCGCGAAGTGGATCGGGCGATACGCTCATGGCGGCCTCGGGATTGATTATCGCCGCTATGCGGTTGCCGGAGCGTCTGTGTGCGCCCGTTTCCGGGTCTTGCCAGCGTGGCCACGGCCCCTTATCTCGACACCCGCAGGTGGCATATACTTATGTATACGGCACAGATACAGAGGAGGAATCGACCATGCAGCGACGAGCCAAGGTGTTTCTGAACAATCGCAGCCAGGCCGTGCGGTTGCCGAAGGAGTTCCAGTTCAGCACCGACGAAGTGTTCATTCGCAAAGAGGGTGAGGATGTGATCCTGTCGCCCCGCCCGACGGATTGGGGACCGTATCTCAAGAGCGGCCCCGTCGCGTCCGACGCATTCATGGAGAACGTCGAGGATCTGCCTGTGCAGGAGCGCGAGCCCTGATGGGCCGCTACATGCTGGACACGGATACCTGTTCGTACATCATGAAGCGTTCGCACCCAACTGTTTTGAAGCGGCTGCGGGCGATTCCCGTGACGGACATCAGTATCTCGGTCATCAGCAAATCAGAACTTCTCTATGGTGTTGAAGTCTCGCCACGGCGCATGCAGGATGCGATGGCGCTGAAGGCATTTCTTCCCCATGTCGAGGTTCTCGAATTTCCCGACGACGCCGCCACTCACTATGCCCAGATACGTGCCGACCTGAAAACACGGGGCCAGATGATCGGCGCCAACGATCTCTTCATCGCCGCTCACGCACGCGCTCGTGGGCTCACGCTCGTCACAAACAACACCGCCGAGTTCGGCCGCGTCAAAGGGCTGATGCTCGAGAACTGGACGCTTACCGTTCGTCGCTCTCGCTCGAAAGAGAATGAATAGCCGGACCTCCTCGAAAAGGACTCGGCGCTCTCTCGCCGAACTCCACACGTCCATCGGTTAGGGCGCAACACCTGTCGCTCGGACATCGTCGTCGGAGGCCTCGAAATCGTCTTTCGTTTTCAAGCCGCCAACGAGCGCACGCGAGCGAGCGAAGTTGGCGGAGAGAGTGGGATTCGAACCCACGGTAGAGTTTCCCCTACACACGCTTTCCAAGCGTGCTCCTTCAACCACTCGGACATCTCTCCGTTCGAATGGAATCAATAGTTTACCGGAGGGCGGCGAGCCCTGCAAAAGCAAACTGTGACGTGACTGTGACGTAAGGTCGTCGGACACCTCCACGACGGTCTCGATTTCGGCTGCGTTTGCAGCTTCCTCACTACCGTTTTCCGCATTGCCGTCTCCCGCTTCGCCGCGTCGAGCGGCGTCCAGAGCGTCGAGCGCCTGGCGCTTCGCATCGATGCGGATGTGCGAGTAGTGCTCCAGCATACGCCGCGACAAGTGGCCGCTGATTGATTCGAGCACGTGATCGGCCACGCCCATCTCGGCAAGCTCGGTGATGACGGTATGCCGTAGGTCGTGGAACCGTAGCCCGTGCAGGCCCGCCTCATCTCGCAACGCTCGCCAAGCCGTGTCCCACTTCAGCATCGGCTTCGTGGCGTCGAAGCGTCCCCACTGGCAAGCGGGCCACAGGTAATGCTCTGGATCGGTGTGCCCCAGCAAGTCCGCGCGCTCGAACATCCGTGCAGCGGCCTCGATAGCCGACGCGTTGAGCGGGATAACCCGGTGGCTCGACTCGTTCTTGCTCCGCCGGACGTGCAAGACGCGCTTCACGAGATCGACATCGCAGCGGCGAAGGTGTTTGACTTCGACCGGACGCATCGACGTGTTGGCCGCGACGATCGCGGCGCAGTACACGTGCTCCCATTCCGGATTCGACGCTGCTGAGTGGAAAAGCCGCTTCCGTTCGTCCGCTGTCAAGGCGCGGCCGACTGGACGCTGTCGTTCCGGGAGATTGTGGACGTGGTCTGCGAGCGCACGCCACCGCGCACAGGACTTGAGCACGCGCGACAGCACGCCGACGTCCATGTTGATCGTGCGGTTCGCGATGCCGGCCTCGTGACGCGTGCGCTGGAACTCCGCAATCGCCGTCGCGGTAATCGCCGAGAGCGGTACGTCACCGAAGTGCTTCTTGACCAGGCTCAGCCGTTCCTCCTCGAGCTCGATCGTCCGCGGTGAGCACCGGATCCGCTTGGCAGCCAGATAGGCGTCGGTTGCATCCGAGAGCCGCTTCGGACCTTGCTCGTCGGCAGCCAGCCGGCCGTGTCCAGCTTCTTCAACCAGCTCGCGTTCTCGGCGCGTCGCCGTTCGCAGATTCGTCGTGCCCAGCCGCTTCCGGTATCGACGGCCGGCAACGGTAAAGTCTGTCCAGTACTGACGACCGCGTTTCCAGAGACTCATAGCGGCAACTCCTCGATCTCCGATTCACCATCAGACGAGGAAACGGATGTCGTGTCAACTGCACTCGCGCGAACGAAGTCCGCCACGTCAGACGGCAAGTAGCGAACCGACCGCCCGAGCCGCAGGAAACGCGGCCCCTTCCCTCTGTGCCGCCACGCACGCAGCGTGGCGACTGACAGCCCCAGCAGTTCGGCGACCTCGTGTTCGGTCAGTGCGCGCGTCGTCTCCGGCATCTGACGACGTTGCGTCGTCGTCGCCCGCGCGTTCATGACGCCGCTCCGTTCTGCGACTCACCGATGCGCCGGCGATCTTGAACATCCGGCGCGTGTCGTTCCAGCCAGGCATCAATCCATACCGGCCGAATTCGAATGGCGCGTCTCCCGCTGACGCGCGCACTTCGCAACTCTCCCCGCTCGCACGACGTGTAGATCGTGTCGCGGCTCACCCTCGCGTACTCCGCAGCCTCGGACACATTCAACCAGGGCTTCATGATGCACCTCGCTCGACGCGTATCCGCGTCCTGCCAACTGTTGCCGAACGTCCATGGAATGGCGCGCTCTGGCGCGCTGGCCTGGGGCCCGCGCGCGGGGAACAGTGGCGCGAGATGCGGCGAATCCGCCGGCATCGAAGACCGGGACGCTGAGCGCCGCCGGTCGTCGCACGACTCGTCGTCATGCGGCCCGAAGCGCTGGGTCACGCTGGCCGCGCTGTTCTCTCGAATGGCCAGGCAATGCCGCCACGCTTCGGTGGAGTACCGCAGCCGCATCCCCTGAGGGCAATGCGGTGTGCGGCTGCGAGTCTCTGAACTCGAAACGGCACTGCGTGCGATCTCGATTCAGAACCGTGCTGAAGTCAGGAAGTGGGCTGTCGGTCGTGGCCCTTAAGGCGCCGGCCTTCAGCGCTCCGCGCGAAGTGACCTCTCGCGGAGGGTGTGCAGTGAAGCACGGACGATGAGAAGAGATTAACGCCACTCGGCGCCGCGGTCAACACTCAAGATCGCC
>JACQZV010000037.1 GCA_016213695.1 Acidobacteriota bacterium
CTCCGATGCGCACAGCGGCCGGTTGTGGCGCGCCTTCGCGCTCGACGGCGTCTTTCACGCGCTGGCGGTGGTCGAGGTGTTCATCACGCTCCGCCTGCTGCTCCAGGACGACAGCCCGACGATCGCCCAGGCCGTCGTCTTCGAGGCGCTCAATCGCGTCGTCACCGTGGCGTTCAAGTTCGTGCCGTTCCGGATCGGCGTGGACGAGGCGCTGACGGGTGCCGTGGCTCCGCTGCTCGCGCTGAACCCGACCGCCGGCGTGGCGCTGGCCGTCGTGCGGAAGGTGCGGAATCTCGCGTGGAGCGCCGTGGGACTGGTGGTCATCGCGGCGCATCCCGCCGAGAAGCGCTGATCGCACCCCCGGGCCACGGAGGCACGGAGAACCACTCTAGATTTAGCGTAACGCGAGCGCCTGGCGGCGGACGAGCGCCCGAGCGTCGGCCTTGACCGCGGCGGCGCGCGACGGCTCTCCCAGGGAGACCCAGAGCCGGGCGGCCGTCTCGTACCCCTCCGGCGTGGGCAGCGCCTCGGTCAGTTCGGAGAGCGTCTTTTCGACGTCGGCGTCACGGTTCGCCGCGTGGTAGAGCATGACCAGGTCCGCATACGCGTGGACGCTGCGGGGGAAGGCGCGGAGCTCGTTCCGAAGATGCTCCTCGGCTTCCGCGGACCGATCGAGACGCGCGAGCGCCTGCCCGATGTGCAGATCGAGGTCCTCGACGGCGCGTCCGTGCTCCTTCGCCGCGGCCGCGGCCTGCTCGAACCCGGTCAGCGCCTCGTCGTATTTCCCTTCGGCGTACAGCATGCGGGCGCTGACGACCAGACGCATCGGCAGCGCCGGATCGTCGCGCTCGACCGCTTCGGCGTGGGCCCGCGCCGCCTCGAAATCGTCGAGGGCGAGCGCGACCCGGACGGCCATCTCGTGCGCGCCGGCGCGCGCCCGGCCGTCATGATGTTCGGCCAGCGCCACGGCGAGCGCCGCGGGCTGGCGCGCCTGCTCCCCCTGTCGCGCGCGCAGGAACAGGCCGGCGACGGCAATGGGAATGTAGGGATTGTCGGGCTCCACGCCCGCGGCGGCGGCGAACGCCTTTCGCGCGTCCCCGACTCGTCCGACGCGCCCCAGCAGCATGCCGAGCTGGTACTGCACGACGGCCATGCGGGGGTGCGCCAGCGCGATCGAGCGCAGCTGCGCGATCGCGCCCGGATAGTCCTTCTGACTGGCCAGCACCGCCGCCGCATGGTGGGCGGTCATGACCTGGTCTTCCTCCTGCGGCTCGAGCGGCTCCGGCTCCGTATCGAACAGCGGGGCCACGCCCAGATAGCCCAGCGCGGCGAACTGATCCTCCTCCGCCGGAGCGATGTCGGCCGGCGGCGTGACCGTCCGCCCCTCGAGGAGGCGGTCGAGTTCGCCGCGCAGTTCCTCGGCGCCGGCGCCGCCGGACGCGGCCGCGGCGGCCGCGTCGCCGGGCGCCCGGTCCACGAATTCGTCACGGCTGCCGCGGACCAGGCGGGACGACGGAGTGGTCAGGGAGAACTTGCCCGCGCCGCCGAACCGGAACATCGGCGCAAGGGTCTCGGCATAGATCGGCCGGTCGGGGAGGCGCCCGCCTTCGCCGTCCATCACGGGCCGCAGCGAGCGGCCGCGCAGGCCCGACGGGATTGGCGCGTGCACCAGATCGAGCACGGTGGGCAGCAGGTCGATGTGCTGCACCGGGGTTGTCACGCGGCGCCCGGCGCCCTGGCCGTCGGGCTGCTTGATGAGGAGCGGCACGTGCAGCGCGGCCTCGTCGAGCGAAAGGCCCGCGCCTGTCTCGGCGCGGTCGGCGGTGACGACGATCGTGGCCTGGCCGTACAGGCCGCGATTCCTGAGCGCTTCGACCAGGCTGGCCACGGACGATTCCGCGGCCGCATCGTCGACCTGCAGGAAGAGAAAGAAGCGGTGGCCTTGCCGCCCCTCCAGCCAGCGCCGGGCGGCTTCCATCGTGCGCGCGCCGTCGCGCTCCACGACCGGCGCGTGGCGCCCGGCGGGCGCCGGGAATTCCGCGTCGAAGAACGAGAAGCCCTGCGCGACGCCCGATTCGGGCCGGAGGAGGAACGACGAGACGGCCGCGCCGGTGTCGAAGCCGCGATTCCGCAGCAACTCGGCGAACGAGCGCGCCTCGTCCTTGAGGGCGAAGCCGGCCTCGTCGCGGACGCCGTGCTCGAACGGCAGTTGTCCGGCGAGGATTGACGCGTGGGCCGGCAGCGTCAGCGGCGAGTGCGCGTAGGCGCGCTCGAACACGACCGCGTCAGCCGCCAGCGCGTCGATGGCCGGCGCGCGGCTGGCGGGAGCGCCGTAGGCCCGCAGCTCGTCCGGATGGAGGCCGTCGACCGAGATGAGGACGATCGGCCCCTGTGCGGGTGTCGATTCACGCGCGTACCACCAGCCCGCCGCGGCCGCGCCGGTCACGGCGACGGCGAACACACTGAGGATGAGGACGGCCTGCCAGCGGCGGAGCGGGGCAGGTGTGTGGCGTGGCATGCGTGGATCTCTATTCTATTGCGCGTCTACTGCGCGCGCATCTTGTCCTGATACATGCGGCCGTCGGCGAGCCGGATGGCATCGGTCAGGTTCTGCGCCTCGTCCGACGCCGACGCGACACCGACGCTCAGGCCGATGCCGTCGGGCAGCGCGGCGCTCCGCCGCTCGCGTTCGAAGGCAGCCTTGAGTTCGCCGGCCTTGCGCCCGGCTTCCTCCGTCGTACACGTCAGCAGCAGCAGGAACTCGTCGCCGCCCCACCGGATCACGTAATCCGACTCGCGGACGAGGCGACGCAGCAGCGCGCCGATCGTCCTGAGCACCTGATCGCCGGCATCGTGTCCCATCGTGTCGTTCAGCTGTTTGAAGTGATTCACGTCCACGAACACCACCGACAGCGGCGCCCCGTAGCGGACGTGCCGCCGGAACTCCCGATGCTGGATTTCGTCGAAGAAGCGCCGGTTGTGGCAGCCGGTCAGCGGATCGGTGATGACGAGCCGCTGGACCTCCTGGTGCGCCAGCGCGAGCTCGCGGTTGGCGCGCCGCAGCTCGTCGGTCATGTCCTCGAACACGAGCACGTGCATGCCGAGCGCCACGAACATATTGATGACGATGTTGAATCCGAGCAGCGCGTTGAGCGCCCGATCGGTTCCGGCGACATCGAGCGCGATTGCGGTGGCCACGGTGTTCGACACGGCGAGCAGGACCATGCCCGCCCCGATGACCATGACACCGATGTAGCGCGTGCGGCGCGTGAGGCGCAGGTACCGGACGCCGGCCCAGCCGAAGAGCGCAGCGCTCGCCGCCGATCCCGTCGAGACGACCGCGAGCAGCGGCAGCGCGAACGGCGCCGCCAGGAACCAGACGGCGCTCGCGGCCGCCGCCCGGAGCGCCGCGTTCCAGCGGAGCGGCGCGTCGGGAAACGCGCCGGCCGCCAGCAGCGTGAACCCGGCCGACCAGACGGCCAGCAGCTGCGCCAGTCCGATCATCACGCTACCCAGCCGCACGTCGCCGTAGCCGCGCGACAGCAGCGTCAGCGACCCGGCAAACAGGAGCCAGCTGCCGATCCAGTACACGATGAACGCGCGGCCGCGGTAGACGTACAGCGTCGTGAGGGTGGCGGCGGTCATCAGCGCGCCGTACGCCGCAAACACCCGCGGCTGGATGACCACCGGCGTCGGCGCCGGAATGCCGCGGAAGACGTCGAGGGTGCCGAGCAGACCGGGGCCGGGCTGGGCCGCCCAGACCGTCAGGGGCGCCATCGCCGCAAGGGCGATGAGCAGGGCGTCGCGCCGGCCGCGATCGCCGCCCGGCATGCGTCTCAGTACAGGCGGTAGAGCATCACGTAGATCACCACGCCGGTGACCGACACATAGATCCAGATCGGCAGCGTCCACCGCGCCAGGCGCACGTGGCGGTCGTACTGCGCGGCCAGGCCCCGGCCCGCCGTGACGAGCGCGAGCGGCAGGATGACGGCCGCCAGGACGACGTGCGAGATCAGGATGGCGAAATAGACGACGCGGGCGGGACCGCGTCCGGGAAACGGGCGCGACCCCGTGTTGGCGTGGTACACGACGTACGACACGAGAAAGAGCGCCGAGGTGGCGAGCGCCGCCAGCATGCACCGCTTGTGGAACGCGGTGCGGCCCCGGCGGATCTGCACGTAGCCGACCGTCAGCAGCACCGCGGCGGTGCCATTGAGCACGGCGTTGAGCGCCGGCAGGTCGTTCAGATCCACAACCGGTCGGCGACCAGCGCACCCCAGAGCAGCGGCAGGTAGATGATCGAGAAGAGAAAGAGCCGCCGCGCGGCGAACGACGACCGCTCCCGCGCGAAGCGGGCCGCCAGGACAATCAGCATGCCTCCGAGCAGCGTCGCCACCGCGATGTAGGCGCCGCCGGCCAGGCCCACGAGCGCCGGCATCAGGCTGACCGGCCAGAGCGCGGCCGCGTAGAGCAGCGCCTGCCGTCCGGTACGGCGGCCGTCGGGCTCGACGACCGGCAGCAGCGGGATGCCGGCTGCCGCGTATTCGTCACGGTACAGCCACGCGATCGCCAGGAAGTGCGGCATCTGCCAGAAGAACACGATGCCGAAGAGCACGAGCGCCGGCAGCGAGAGGCTGCCCTGGGCGGCCGCCCAGCCGATGACCGGCGGCAGCGCGCCCGGGACGGCGCCCACGAGCGTGGAGAGCGAGCTGCGCCGCTTGAGCGGCGTGTAGACGAGCACGTAGGTCACCAGTGTCAGCGCCGCGACTCCCGCGGCCAGCCGGTTCACGCCGGCGGCGAGATCGACGATCCCCGCAATCGACAGCGCCGCGGCAAACCAGGCGCTTTCAGCGATCCCCAGACGCCCGCTCGGGATCGGCCGCATCCGCGTGCGATTCATCAGCGTGTCGGTGTCGCGCTCCCACACCTGGTTGAACGCGGCGGCGCCTCCCGCGACGAGCGTCGTGCCGACGAGCGTGTGCACGAGTACGGGCAAGGCGACGCCGTCGGGCGAGGCCAGATACAGGCCGGCGAGCGTCGTGACCAGCACCAGCAGGTTGAGCCGCGGCTTGGTCAGCGCGAGGAAATCGACCGCGATGCGGCGAGAGCCCGCACCGCTCGCGAGGCGGACGGGATAGGGAGTTGCCGCGGCGGCGTGAGCCGGTTTCACGCGGCCACCTGGACCGGCTCGGCGGCGTCGAATCTCGGCCGGTACGCGCGCAGCGTCAGCACGAGCGACGTGACCAGCACGACGGCACCCATGACGACGTGCAGCGAGTTGATGAGGTATTGCTTCCCGCTCAGCACCGTCAGCGCGCCGAGCGTGAGCTGCAGCAGCAGCACGAACAGGAGCAGCACGGCCGGCCGCCGCAGCTCGGCGCGCGTGCGATGGTGGAAGAGGACGTGGCCGGCCGTGGCCAGCACGCACGCGGCCACCGCCAGCGCGCCCAGCCGATGCGCGTAGTGCATCGCAATCGGCGTCGTCCAGACCGGCGGGACGAGCCGGCCGAACACGAGCGGGAAATCGGGAATCGCCAGCCCCGCCCCCGTGTGCCGCATGGTCGCGCCGATGAGCATCTGGCCGTAGGTGAGCGTCGTGGTCGCCGCCGCCACACGCTGGAGCGTGCGGTCGTCGGAGGGATGGCCGCGCGTCCATCCCGGCGACGTCACGAGCGCAATCGTCACGATGAGGCAGAAGACGAGCGGCGCGAGCCCCGCGTGGGCAATCGAAATGGGTTCGGGAAGAAACCAGAGCACCGTGATCCCGCCGAGCACGCCCTGCGTCACCACCGCGGCCAGCGCGAGATACCCGAGACGGCGCACCCACCGCCGCGGTTCGGCGCGCCAGAGCCACGCGGCCAGCACGACGATGAGGAACCCGACGGCGCTGGCGATGAGGCGGTGGCTGTGCTCGAACCGGATGCCGCCCACCATCTTGTCGAGCGGGAAGGTGAACATGAACCAGCCGTAGGTCGTGGGCCAGTCGGGCACCGACAGCCCCGAGTCGGTACTGGTGACCAGTCCGCCCGCAAAGATCAGGAGCGCGGTGGCGGCCGCGACGAACACCGCGAAGCGATGAAGCATTCTGCCCACTGCCTACTGCCCACTGCCCACTGCTATCTATCCCTTGAACGCGAAGGCGATCTCCTTCGATTCCTTGGGGCCGATTGTCACCGACTGCGTCTGGGTGCCGAGTTTTTCGTGCCAGGCCTCGACGGTGTACGTGCCGGGCGGCAGGCCCTGCAGCGTGAACGTGCCGTCGGCGCCGGTCACGCCGAAGTACGGGTGATCGAGGACGCCGATAAACGCGCGCATCCACGGATGCACGTCGCACTTGAACGGCACCATCACTTCGCGGGTGCTGAAAACATGGGTCTGCTTCATGCCCGGGATCGGCTGGCCGGTGTTGAATTCCTGGTTACTGGCGGGCACGGCGTGCACGTTGTGCAGCGTCGGGTCGCTGTTGACGATCTCGACCGGCTGTCCCACCTGCGCGCCGAGCACGTGCGGCGCGTAGCGGCAGCCTTTCTGATCGAGGACGACCGCCGTGGACGGCACCGGGAAGCGCAGGGTGCCGAGGCCGTCTTTCACGTAGACGAACACGTTCTGCACCGCGCCCCCGTCGCCGACCACGACCGATTCGTCGGTGGCGCCGGCGCCCTGCTGGGCGCAGGCCGGATCCGAGTCCATCCGCAGCGCCGCGGGCTTGGGCGGCGTCCCTGCGAACGTGACGCGGCCCATCACCGTGCCGGCGGTCGCCGGGTCCACCGGGCTCGTGGCCGGCGGGGGCGCCTGCGCGGGCGCCGATTCCTGAGTTCCACCACCACACGCCGCCGCCAAGGGCAGCAGCGCCACTCCCAGAACGACTCCTGACAGAACTCTCATTCGTACGTCTCCCAATCTCGAATTATGGCACCCCGCCGCCCGCTTCGGCGATCTTGCGCAGGACGCGGTCTCGCATCCACTTGGCATCCCACCATTCCACCGCGTTCACGGGATGGCCGCCCACGAGCATCGTGAAGTGGAGATGGTCGCCGGCGGCGAGGCCGGTCATCCCGCTGCGGCCGAGCTGCCGCCCCTTCTCGACGCGGTCGCCCGGCTTGACGTCGATCGACGAGAGGTGGGCGTAGAGCGACTGCACGCCGAGGCCGTGGTCGAGGATCACGCAGTTGCCGTAGATGCCGAGGTCGCCGGCGTGGAGCACGATGCCGTCGTTGGCGGCCAGCACCGGGATGTGCTCGGTGACGGCCAGATCGAAGCCGAGGTGCACCTGCCGGTCCACCTCCTTGCCCTGATAGACATACGTGCGGTTGTCGGCGAAGCGCGATTCGACCGCGGCGTTCACGAGCGGCTGGAAGGCGTCCTTCCAGAGCATCTCGGGCGTCGTTTTCTGCGCCAGTGCGAGGATCGTCTCGCTGTTGCGCCTGCGCAGCTCGCCGTTGATGGTCAGGAACGAGGCAAGCAGATCGCCGGGCGCTGTCGAGAGCGGCATGGCGGGAGTGGCCGCCGCAATCTGCGGCACGACATGGTTGAGGAACCGGTCGTCGATGGCGATGCGGCTCCGCGCGAACGACTTGGCAAACGGCACGTGCTCGAGCGGCGCGGTCGCTTCGTTGGCGGCGGCGTCGCGCGCGTAGACCGCGATCGGCGTGCGGAGCTCCTGGTCGTGCAGCAGCGCAAAAAACGCCACCTTCGTTGCTGCGTCCGCACGGATGCCGGCGCCGGATGCGGGAAAGCCCGGATACGTCTGGTCGCCGACGCGGACGCCCGATTCGACGCCGGCCGGCGTGGCGCGATAGACGACAAACTCCGCGCCGCCGTGATTGATGTAGTGGAGCGTCGAGAGGACGGCGACGCGCGGCGGCTCGAGCCGGACCTCCAGATCCCGGGAGGCTTCCGACGTCGCCTCGCGCAGGCCGAACAGCACGGGCTGTGCCGCGCGCACCACGAGGCGGGCGGGTCCCGGCTGCAGTTGCGGCACCTCGCGCTTGCCGATGGACCGCATGATGTAGAGGCGGTCGGCGCTCTCCTGGCGCACCTCCGCCTGCGCCGGCTGCGTGAGCGCGAAGACGGGGTAGCTGCGCCCGCCCTGTTCGATCGTCACGTCCACGCGCGCGAACCGTCCGCCCGGTGACTCGACGACAAGAGTGAGTGGCGTGGCCTGTCCGACAAAACGCTCGGGCCCGCGAATCTCGATGCGCGGCCCCTCCGCGCGGCCCGACCAGAACCACGCGCCGCCGCCGCCGATCAGCGTGAGCACGACCAGGATCACGAGAAATTTGCGCATAAAGGCTGAACTTGATTTTGGGCTGGTTTGTTCGAAATTCAAACGATCTTCGTGAACAGCGGGGCTTTACCGAGGCCCGCTCATCCGCTAGCATTGGATGGTTCGCGAATGGCGGTATCGTCTAACGGTTAGGACGGATGGTTCTCAACCATCAAATCGGGGTTCGATTCCCCGTACCGCTACCAACCGTCAGGGCCTCCGCAGGCGCCGGCTCGCTGCGGCGTTGAAATCAACGAGCACCACCCCGTCCCCGTTGGTGCCCACAAACACCCGCCCCGAGTGGTCCAGATGCGGAGTGATGGTCGTGATTCGGCCGGTCGGCAGCGTCGTGGCGGCGGTCCACGTTGCACCGCCGTCGCGGCTGACGTGCAGGCCGTTTCCACGGCTGTCGTCATGATAGGGATGGTCGCTCAGGCCGGCGTAGATCACCGATGGATCGCCGGGATCGATGACGACCGCCTCCGCAAACGGGTCTTCGAGCGCCAGTCGCCAGGTGACCCCGCCATCCTGACTCGCATAGACGCCGCCACGATAGGACTGCGTCCCGACGGTCGTCGATCGCGCGGCGAGATACAGAGGCCCGGAGGCGGCGACGGCAATCTGCTTCACGTCCCAGGCCTCGAGCGCGGCGGTGCTGACCCGGGTCCACGACGCACCCCTGTCGTCGCTCCGATACAACATGCCACCTTCGGACCCCCGACCCCCGAGCACGGCCCAGTACCGTCCAGCGACGACAGGATCCGCGATGAGATCGCGCACGTCGCCATGCGCCAGGCCCTGGCTGCTCGACAACCAGCCTCCCCCACCATCGTTGCTGGCAT
The DNA here is from genome assembly GCA_016213695.1 of Acidobacteriota bacterium. Lineage (GTDB taxonomy): Bacteria > Acidobacteriota > Vicinamibacteria > Vicinamibacterales > UBA2999 > DATCJA01. Next base: position 9,109 of record JACQZV010000037.1, read on the forward strand.
AGATTCCGTTGTCCTGAACGGTGACAAGCAGTCGCGCGGATGCCCCCGATCTGTCGAGCAGCAGATTCTTATAGGGTCTTTGGGGAAGACCGGCGCTTCGCAGGGTCCAACTCTGTCCGCTGTCACCTGACTCCGCCACGACGAACCCGGAGCGATCCGATTCAGACGCGCCAAAGCTGGCCCACAGATGGTTGGGATCGTCGGTGTCGAGCGCGAGCGCGTCGGCATTCCGGGATACCCGGGGCACGCCCTGCACCCGCCGGCGCGCCGTCAGGCCGCCGTCGTCGGAGACGAACAGGCCGATGTCGGAGTACCCATAGAAGACGCGGCGGGGATTGCGAAAGTCAACGGTGACAAACCTCGATACCGTGAGCTCGAGACCCGTGGATTGCGTCGAACCGTCGGGGTTGGCCTGGGTGTAGACCTGCCGCCAGGTCCGCCCCGCGTCCAGCGTCCGAAACACCGCGACGGACGTACCGAAGTACAGCACGTCCGGGTTCAACGGCGACATCGTCAGGCACTCGAGGGTGTGGCCGATGAGCTCCGCGCCCCAGCCTTCGGGGACGCTGGACGCCTGAGGCTTCGTGACCACCGCTGTCCAGCTCTCGCCGCCGTCAGTCGTCTTGTACAGTGTCGGGGTGACGTAGTCCGTGCTCCCGACGTACGCGATCAGCGGATCGTCCGGATGGACGGCGAGCTCTCTGTAGTTCGACGTGAGCGTGTCGCTCGCACCGGGCGTCTGCTGCAGTCCGCGATTGCGGGCGCTCCACGTTCTGCCCCCATCTGTCGATCGGTAGACGCCGCCGCGCCACGGTTCGCGTAACGGCGTGCGGAGCGTCAGATACAGCACGTCTGGATGGTTCCGGCTCAGCGCGACGCGAGCAACGTTGGTGTGCGGGAGCCCGCCGTTGGAGGCCGTCCAGGTGACGCCACCATCCCGGCTGATGAAGAAACCGTACTGCGACGTGGCGTACAACGTGGTGGCCGACGCGCCGGGCGCAGGCGTCCGATTCGACGGATGGACAATCAGCGATGTCACCAGCGCATCAGCAGGGAGGCTGCCAGGCGCATTGACGATGGCCCAGGTGTCGCCGCCGTCAGCACTCCGATAGATGGCCCCCTGCTTTCCGATGCCCTGACGGGGCGTTCCGATGCCTGCGTACAGAACATCGGGATCCGCGGGATCCATTGCCAGCGCGCCGACGGGTGCGGACCAGCTGAATCGGTTGACCGCGGGGAAGCCCGAACGGAGCCATCTCCAGGATCGCCCTCGATCGACCGACTTGTAGACGCCACTTGTCCCGCCCGCAAACACGACGGCGGGATCGGCGGGATGGAAGAGAAATGTTTCGATCCAGAAATCCCGCAGACCCTGGTTGCTGCTGGTCCAGCTGCCGCCACCGTTGTCGGAATAGAAGACGCCCTGAATGTCTCCGCCGAGGAAGACAGACGTGTCGGCATGCGGGCTTGCCGCAACGGTCATCACCCAGCCGCCGCCGCCGGGGCCCACGCTGATCCACGACGGCTCGGCGCCGCCCTGCCGGGCACGGACTGTCGCCGCGCCGCCAACATAGGCGCCGCCAGCGGCCAACGCGATCAGACAGACGCACGAGACAGCTTTCACTGAAGGAGATGTCGGTTTGGATGGCCCGGATCGCCACCCTTATACACCTCTATTCAACGAACTCCATCCTGGCGCTCCATCATGATTGACTCTTCTCTCACATGGTGTTAAGAGACTGCAGCACGTCAACTGCTGCTGCAAGCGAAAGGGCCGTCATGAAACTCTCGAACCTCGTCGCGGGCCTTTTCCTCGTCCTGGGCCTGGCTGTCACGGCGGACGCTCAGTGGATCAACCTGCCGTTGCCGGGCACGCCGCGCACCAGAGACGGCAAGCCCAATCTCAGCGCTCCGGCGCCGCGCGCCTCCGATAGCCATCCCGATCTCAGTGGACTCTGGATCTCCAGCCGCCGATTCACCAATCCCAAAGGCCGGGGCCTTGAACACTTCATGCCCGCCGGATCGAAGGTCCCCATGCTGCCCGCCGCGGAGAAGTTTTACGCGGAGGTCACCGGGAACGGCCGTTACGATGCGGCCGATCCGTCCGAGCGCTGCCTTCCCGACGGCATTCCGAACCACATGCTGCCGATCCCCATCAAGATCGTGCAAACTCCCGGACTCGTCCTGACACTGTTCGAGGAGTTCTACGTTTTCCGTCAGATTTTCACGGATGGCCGGACACTGCCGGTTGACCCCCAGCCGGCCTGGTTCGGATACTCGGTCGCGCATTGGGAGAAGGACACGCTCGTCGTTGACAGCGCGGGCTTCAACGACAAGACCTACCTGGACGGTGAAGGGTTACCCCACTCGGAAAACCTGCGCATCACGGAACGCTACCGCCGGCCCGACTTCGGCCACCTCGTGGTCGACTTCACATTCACCGATCCCGCGTACTACGAGCGGCCGTGGACCGCGACCATTCCGTTCGATCTCATGCCGGACACCGAACTGATGGAACACTTCTGCGAGAACGAAAAAGACCTCGGTCAGATCATCCGGAAATAGCCGGTCTCGCGCGAATTCTCTCCGCAGACGCGCACCACGCTATTCCCGCGCGGCTTCGTCGATGAGCACCTGCAGGAACTGGCGGTCGGCCGCGTCGGACGGGCGAACCGTGTTCTTGGTGCGGATGAGCGTCCGTGGGCTGGCCACGGGAATCGTGACGTCGGCAAACAGCATCTCAACCGCATCGCGGCTGGCGTCGGCATAGTCGACGCCGCACGCCTTCGCCATCAGATCCACCACGATCTCGTCGGCGATCCGCACCATCGAATAGCGAGCCAGATCGTCGTCGTCGACGTCGTTCACGGCCTTGTCTTCGAGGATCTACAGCGCCTCGCGGACCCGGGCGACATTCTCCGGCCCCGCGTCGATGAGGAGATCGATGTCCTTGGTAGTGCGCGCGCCGCCGTGCGCGATCAGGGCGAACCCGCCGATCAGCACGTACCGGACGTGGTGGGCGTTCAGCGCGCGGGCGAGGCGGACGAGGTCGTCGAACTGCGGTTCACGTGCGTACGAGCCATCATGCGCGTCATCCACTCGTCGGCCTCCTCGAAACTGCGGAAGCGATACACACCGCGAGGCACGAGCGTGCCGGTCCGGCGCA
>JACQZV010000041.1 GCA_016213695.1 Acidobacteriota bacterium
AACGATCTGCGGGGCACCGCACGCGGCGACCTCGACGACGGCGTGGAAGCCGCCCGGCTGTTCGTCAAGGAGGGCGATCTTGCCGTCCGCCTCACCAGAGGCGATCTGCGCGACGTCGTTCGCAGCCAGCCGGGCGACGGCGCCGTGACCGTCCCGCTCGCGCTGCTCATCGACCAGGGCACGGCGGGCGCGGCCGAAGTGTTCGCGGCGGCGCTGGCCGGCCACGATCGCGCCGATCTCGTCGGCATCAACACGCTCGGACGCGCGGCTCGCCAGCGCCTGGTGAAGCTGCCAGACCAGAGCGCGCTCTGGCTTACCTACATGCGGTACCTCACTCCCGACAGCAAGCCGATCCACGAGACCGGGCTCGATCCAGACGTCGATGTTGAACAGCCCGAGATCGAATTCGGCAGCCAGCCTCCAGCCGCCGACGCCGCGCTGCAGCGGGCGATCGAGCAACTCGCAAAGAGATAGCGCGTCTTTGTTATACTGACGGTTCGGGTTAACGCCTGAATTTGCAACAGATAGGCGCGTAGCTCAGCTGGTTAGAGCGCCTCCCTGACACGGAGGAGGTCAGTGGTTCGAGTCCACCCGCGCCTACCATTTTCGGGTGTCTGGTCGTTAGGTGTCTGGTCGTTAGGTCTCTGGTCTTTGGTCTTTGGTCTTCAGTGAGCGACGTCGCCATCACACTCCCGGACGGCTCCAGCCGTGTGGTTCCGGCCGGCACCTCCGTGCGGGAGGTGGCCGAGGCGATCTCGCCACGCCTGGCCAGGGCCGCCATCGCCGCCGCCGTCGACGATCGACTCGTGGACCTGTCGTACCGTTTCGACGCGGACGCGACGCTCCGGGTGATCACGCCCGACAGTCCAGGCGCCCTGCAGATCTACCGTCACAGTACGGCGCACCTGCTGGCCGCCGCGGTCACGACCCTGTTTCCCGGAACACAGTGCGGGATCGGCCCGGCTATCGACGAGGGCTTCTTCTACGACTTCGTCGTGCCGCGGCCGTTCGTCCCCGAGGATCTCCAGGCCATCGAAGCGAAGATGCGCGAGATGGCCCGGCAGGATCTCCCCTACGAGCGGCAGCTGTGGCCCCGCGACGACGCGCGCCGGTTCTTCCTCAGCCGGGGCGAACCGCTCAAGGCGCAACTCATCGACGAGAAGACGGAGGGCCAGCGCGAGGTGTCGTGCTACACGATCAAGGATCGCGACACGTTCGTCGACTTCTGCGTCGGACCGCACGTGCCGTCCAGCGGCCGCCTCAAGGCGTTCAAGCTGCTCAGCACGTCGAACGCGTACTGGAAGGGCGACGCCCGCAACCAGCCGATGCAGCGCATCTACGGCACCGCCTTCTTCTCGGAGAAGGAGTTGCAGGCGTACCTGCAGCGGCTCGAGGAAGCCAAGAAGCGCGACCACCGCAGGATCGGGCGCGACCAGAAGCTGTTCATGTTCCATCCGTGGGCGCCCGGGGCGACCTTCTGGCTCGCGAAGGGCACCCGCCTCTACAACACGCTCGCCGACTACATGCGCGGCGTGCTCGTCCCCGCCGGGTACGTGGAGGTGAAGGCGCCGATCGTCTTCAACAAGGCGCTCTGGGAGACCTCCGGGCACTGGCAGCATTACCGCCAGAACATGTTTCTGGTGGAAACCGAAGGCGAACAGATGGGGCTGAAGGCGATGAACTGCCCCGGCCACTTCCTGATGTACGCCAGCGAGATGCGCAGCTACCGCGACCTGCCGATCCGCTTCCACGAGCAGACGCCGCTGCACCGGAACGAGGCGTCGGGCGTGCTGGCGGGCCTGACGCGCGTGCGCCAGTTCAGCCAGGACGACGCCCACTGCTTCGTCATGGAATCGCAGATTGGCGAAGAGGTCGAGCGCCTGCTGCGGCTCGTGCAGCGGGTGTACGGCGACTTCGGCCTGACGCCTGAGATGAAGCTGTCGACACGCCCGCCCGAGTTCCTGGGCACGGTCGAGGCGTGGAACCATGCCGAGGCCGAGCTGAAGCGCGCGCTCGAGGCGGCCGGCGCGCCGTACACGGTGAACGAGGGCGACGGGGCGTTCTACGGTCCGAAGATCGACTTCGACGTGACCGACGCGATCGGGCGCAAGTGGCAGTGCGCGACGGTGCAGCTCGACTACATGCAGGCGGAGCGGTTCAACCTGACCTACGTCGGGGCCGACAACGCCGAGCATCGGCCGGTGATCATTCACCGTGCCATCTTCGGCAGCTTCGAGCGCTTCATCGCGCTGCTCATCGAGCACTTCGCGGGGGCCTGGCCGCTCTGGCTGGCCCCGGTCCAGGCGGTGGTTCTGCCGATTTCAGACCGCCATCTGGCGTACGCGCGCACGGTTGCCGAGCGGCTCGGCTCAGCCGGCCTGCGCGTCGAACTCGATGATCGGCAGGAGAAGATTGGCTATAAGATCCGGGAGGCGCAGCTGCAGAAGGTCCCGTACATGCTGGTGACGGGCGACCGCGAGGCGGCCGACGGCACCGTCGCGGTGCGCGGCCGGGCCTCCGGCGATCTGGGGCCGCGAGGCGTGGAGGTGTTTCTGCGCGAGGCGCTGGACGAAGTCGCGCGGAAAGATCTCGGCGTCAAGCCGGCCGCGCCCGACCTGGACACCGCTGAGGCCGAGCAGGCCTGAGGAGGAGTTATCGCTTTCGACCGTTCGCCCCGCCGTGACGACCGCACGCGCATCAACGAGCGCATACGCGTACGCGAAATCCGCGTCATCGATGACACGGGACAGCAGCTCGGCATCATGGCTCCTCCACAAGCGGTGGCCATCGCCAAGCAGAAGGGACTGGACCTGGTGGAGATCTCGCCGACGGCCGTGCCGCCCGTCTGCCGGATCATGGATTTCGGCAAGTACCAGTACCAGGAACAGAAGCGCAGCCGCGAAGCCAAGAAGCACCAGCGGGTGATCGAGGTCAAGGAGATCAAGTTCCGCCCGAAGGTGGACGAGCACGATTACCAGTTCAAGAAGAAGCACATCGAGCGCTTCCTCGCCGACGGCGACAAGGTCAAGGCGACGATCTTCTTCCGCGGCCGCGAGATGGCGCACCCGGAAATCGGCCATCGCATCCTCGAGCGGCTCATGAACGATCTGGCGGACGTCGCCATGCCGGAGACGATGCCGCGGCAGGAAGGCAACCAGATGCACGTGATTCTGGGTCAGCGGGTCGGCCGGAAGTCGCCGCCGAAGCCACGGTCGCAGGACGCCGAGCCCGCGGCGACCACAGAGGAGTAGAACACGCCCCCATGCCCAAGCTGAAAACCCATCGCGGCGCCGCCAAGCGCTTCAAGAAGACCGGCACCGGAAAAATTCTCCGGGCGTCGGCGTTCAAGCGCCACATCCTGACGGGCAAGACGACCAAAGTGAAGCGGAAGATGCGCAAGCTGCGCGAAGTGTCCAAGTCCGACGCGCCGAAGCTGCACCGGATGCTGCCGTACAAGTAGACCAGTTGTCAGTTGTCAGTTATCAGTTGTCAGTGATCTGACAACGTCAAGGTTCACACATGCCACGAGTGAAACGAGGAACGGTCCGGCGGGCCAAGCGCAAGAAGCTCCTGTCGCGCGCGAAGGGCTATTTTCAGACCAAGAGCAAGCTGTATCGCGCCGCCAAGGAAGCGGTCGATACGGCGGGCAAGTACGCGTTTGTCGGCCGCAAGAACAAGAAGCGCGATTTCCGGCGCCTCTGGGTGGTCCGGATCAACGCAGCCGCCCGCGAGAACGGCCTCACCTATTCGCAGCTCATCCGGGGGATGAAGGCGGCCGGCATGGCGATCGATCGGAAGATGCTGGCCGACCTGGCCGTCACCGAGCGTGCCGCGTTTGGCAAGGTCGCGGCGCAGGCGAAGGCGGCGCTCCCGGCCCGGGCGTCCGCGTAGCAATGCACAAGTCACAAGTCACAAAGCCCGAGTCACAACGCGATCGGTGTGACTTCTGACTTGTGACTTGCGACTTGTGACCCCATGTCCAATCACCCCTCGATAGACGCGCTGCGCCAGCTCTTCGAGGAGCAGCTGCAGGCCGCCTCGACCGAGCAGGCCCTGAAAGGGATCCACGACGCATTTCTCGGCCGGAAGTCGGGCACGCTCACGCAGGCCCTCAAAGGGCTCGCGTCCCTCGCACCCGAAGCGCGCCGTGAAACCGGCCAGCAACTCAATGCGCTGAAGAGCGACATCGAGCTGGCGCTCGACGAGCGGCTGTCGGCCCTGGCCGCGTCCCGTCCGCCCGCCGGCGCGGTGGACGTCACCCTCTCGAGCCGCGGGTTCCCCATCGGCCGGATTCACCCCCTGATGCGCGTCCGGCAGCAGGTCGAAGACATCTTCACCCGCATGGGGTACGAGATCCTCGAGGGCCCCGAGGTCGAGGACGACTACCACAATTTCGAAGCGCTCAACATGCCGCCCGACCATCCCGCGCGCGACATGCAGGACACGCTCTACCTGCGCGAGCCGATTGTCGGCGGCACCTGGGGCGCGCACCGTCGTTCGACCGGCGCCCGGGGCGCCCCGGGCGGAGCCGAGGGACGAGGCTGGCTGCCGGCGGCCCAGGTCCGCGCGGCCACCCTGCTGCGCACCCACACCTCGGCGATGCAGATCCGGTACATGAAGACCTTTCCGCCGCCAATCCGCATCATCGTCCCCGGCCGCGTGTACCGCCGCGACAACCTCGACCTCAGCCACACGCCGATGTTCCAGCAGTTCGAAGGGCTCGTGGTCGGACCGGATGTGACGCTGGCCGACCTCAAAGGCACCTTCGAGGCGATGCTGCGCGAGCTGTTCGGCGACGTCAGCGTCCGTCTCCGCCCGAGCTTCTTCCCCTACACGGAGCCGAGCGCCGAGGTCGACATCAGCTGTCAGAGCTGCGGCGGCGCCGGATGCGGCACCTGCAAGCACACGGGATGGCTCGAGATCCTCGGCAGCGGCATGGTGCATCCCGCCGTGTTCGAAGCGGTCGGCTACGACCCCGGGCAGGTCACCGGCTTCGCGTTCGGCCTCGGCATGGAGCGCGTGGCGATGCTGAAATATGGCGTCGACGACATCCGGCTCTTCTACGAGAACGACCTGCGCTTCCTGGAGCAGTTCCCGCTGTGAGAGTGCTGCTGTCGTGGCTGCGCGAGCTGGTTGACGTGCCGGGCTCGGCCGAGGACATCGCCCGTACGATGTCGCTCCGCGGGTTCGCAGTGGAGGGCATCGAGCCGGTGCCGGCCGACGTGTCCGGCGCCGGCGGGCCGGCCGACGCGGTGCTCGATTTCGAAGTGACCGGCAACCGGCCCGACTGCATGTCGATTGTCGGCATGGCGCGCGAGATCGCCGTCGCGTACGGGGTACCACTGAAGCCGGCGGGCCAGCCGCCGGCGGCTCCAAAGCGTAAGGCGGGTCTCGCCGACAGCCGCACGCAGGGAGGCAGACCCGCCGGCAAGAAAGGCGGGGCCGCCGGGATCGACATCGTCATCGAAAGCCCGGACCTCTGCCCCCGCTACGTTGGCGCCGTGGCCGAGGTGGAGATGGGGGCCTCCCCCGCGTGGATGCAGCGGCGGCTCGAAGCGTCCGGGATCCGCCCGATCAGCAACATCGTCGATATCACCAACTACGTGCTCCTCGAGACGGGCCAGCCGATGCACGCGTTCGACCTCGCCAGGCTGGCCGGAGGGCAGATCCGGGTCCGGGCGGCGCGTCCCGGCGAGACGCTCCGGACGCTCGACGGCCAGACGCGAACGCTCCCGCCGGAGGCGCTGGTCATCGCCGACGCGGAGCGCGCGGTCGCGGTCGCCGGCGTCATGGGCGGCGGCGACTCCGAGGTGACGGCCGCGACGCGGACGATCGTGTTCGAAAGCGCGTATTTCAACCCGCTCTCGGTGCGCCGCACGAGCAAGCGGCTCGGCCTCAAGACGGAAGCGAGCATGCGGTTCGAGCGGGGCGCCGATCCATCGCTGCCACCCGCCGCCATGGCGCGCGCGCTGGTCCTCATCGAGACGACGGGCGCCGGACGCCCCCGCGGGCGGGTGATCGACCGGTACCCGGCGCGGATACGGCCCGCCACGCTCCGGCTTCGCCGCGCCAGCCTCGCCGGACTGCTCGGGTGCCCGATCCCCGACCGCGACGTGCGCCGCATTCTCGAGCGCCTCGGCTTCACGCTCGGCAAAGCCGCGGACGGCTGGCGCGTCGTGGTGCCCACACGCCGCGGCGATGTCACGCGCGAAGTGGACCTCATCGAGGAAGTGGCCCGGCACTACGGCTTCGATCGCCTCCCGGTCACCTTTCCGGCGCTGGCCGCCGCGCCGCCGCCGGTCGATCCCCGCATCACGCGCGCCCGCCAGTTGCGCCGCGTGCTGACCGCCGCCGGCTTTTTCGAGGCGGTGACGTTCGGCTTCACGAGCGAAGCGGCCGCCGCGCCGTTTGCGCCGGCGGCCGACCTCGTGCCGATCGCCAACCCGCTGTCCGAAAGCTTTGCCGTGCTGCGGCCGTCGGTGCTGCCGGGTCTCATCGACGCGGTGGCGCACAACCGCAGGCGCGAACAGCGTGACGTGCGGCTGTTCGAGATCGGGGCGCGGTTCACCCGGTCGGGCGGAGAGCGCCGCGCCGTCGCGTGCGCGTGGACGGGCACCGCGGCGCCCGAACACTGGAGCGGAAGCGCGCGTGCCGTGGATTTCTTCGACATCAAGGCGGTCGTCGAACGCGTGTGCGGCGCCGTCGGGGTCGCCGTCCAGACCGCGACGTCCGCCGACTCCTCGCTGGCGGCTGGCAGCCGCGCCGACCTCATCGCCGACGGCACCCGGGTGGGCGTCGTCGGCCGGCTCGCGCAGGCCGTGGCCGACGCCCACGGTCTTCCGGACGACGATCCGGTGTACGTCGGCGAAATCGATCTCGACGCACTCGAACAGCTCGCCGCCGGTCGGACGATCCGCGTGGCTCCGCTGCCGCGCTACCCGTCGGTGACGCGCGATCTCTCCGTGCTCGTCGCCGATACGCTCACCGCTGCCGACATCCTCCGCACGGTCCGCGACAGCGCACCCGCCACGCTCGTGCGCGTCAACGAGTTCGATCGCTATCAGGGCAAGGGCATTCCCGACGGCAGCGTGAGCCTCTCGCTGCGTCTGACCTTCCGGTCATCTGACAGAACCCTCACCGACGCGGAGGTGCAGGCCGCCACCGATCGCGTGGTCGCCGCGCTGAAGGAACGGCATGGGGCGGTACAGCGGTAACAACCCGTGCTACCATCTCGTCGGCAACGGTTCTTCAACAGCGTGAGGCGGACGGATGGCAAAGCAGGCGGGTGCGCGCGTCGTCGATCTCGACCCGATTGATCGGCTCGAGGACAAGATCAAACTCCTGGTGAACGTGGTGACGGACCTGCGCGCCGAGCAGGCAAGGGCCGCCGAGGAGAACGCACGGCTCGCGCGCGACCTCGACGCGTTCCGTGCCAGGCTTGCCGAGGCGCAGGGCGCCGGGGCCGAGCTCGATGCGCTCCGCCACGAGCGTGAAGCCGTCCGCCAGCGCGTTGCGGAAATGCTCTCGCATCTGGAGGCGATCTAGCCGATGGGCGGCGTTGTCACCGTCGAGATCGCCGGGCAGCGCTACCCGATCAAGAGCGGTCTCGACCCCGCCTACGTCGCCGAGCTGGCCGCCTACGTCGATCAGAAGATGCGCGCGGCGTCTGACACCGCGCCGATCACGGACATGCTCGGGCTCGCGGTCCTGGTCGCCCTCAACCTCGCCGACGAGTACTTTCGAGCCCGGCAGCAGCAGTCCAGCTCGCACGGAGAACTCCACGAGCGGGCGCTGCGGCTGGAAGAGCTGGTGGACCAGGCTCTGAGCGCATAAAACCCGTATTTCCAGACAGTTACACGTCTTGACCGGCCCGCGGACGCGGGCTAAGATGCCACCAGCTCCTGCTTTGCTCGTGATGGTTTCGGAGGCTCGTCTGAGCCAACGTTACAACCCAAGCGAGCTGCGAGGTCGCGTGTTGTGCATGCCTCTGTGCCGAGGAAGCCTGAAGCGCGGCCGATAACAGCAGCTCCACCTGCTATCGCAGGTTCACTCGACCTCCCCACACGGCAAAGCGGGGCTTCTTCCTTCCTCCCCTCCCCATTGCCCCCTCTCTCTGTGGCCGATCTCGGCGAGCGCGCGCTCATCCACCGCATCACGGCGCGGCTGACGATGCCCGGCTGGGTGGTCGTCGGACCGGGCGACGATGCGGCCGTCGTGGAGCCGAAGCGCGGCTCGCTCGACGTGCTGACCACCGACGTACAGGTGGAGGGCGTGCACTTCGACTGCCGGTTCGTCCCGCCCGATGCCATCGGCCACCGCGCGCTCGCGGTGAACCTGAGCGATCTGGCGGCCATGGGCGCACGGCCGCGAGCGGCGCTCCTGTCGCTCGTGCTGCCCGGGCAGCTTGACTTGGCCGTCGTCGACGGCCTGCTCGACGGCCTGCTGGCGCTGGCAGATGCGCACCGGGTTGCCGTCGTCGGCGGCAACATCTCGCGTTCGCCCGGGCCGCTGATGGTGGACGTCACGGCCACGGGGACCGCCCGGCGGCGGCGCATCCTCACGCGGGCGGGCGCGCGTCCCGGCGACCTGGTGTACGTGACCGGCACGATCGGCGATGCGGCCGTGGGTTTGCGATCGCTGCAGGAGCGGGCGGACATCGACATTGGCCCGTGCGAGCAGCGGTACCTGCGCCCCGAACCGCGGGTCCGCGCGGGCGTCGCGCTGGCAGGCGCCCGTGCCGCCTCTGCCTGCATGGACCTGAGCGACGGCCTCGCCGACGCCGTGCGGCAGGTGGCCGACGCCTCGCACGTGGGGATCACGCTCGACGCCGACGCGCTGCCGATCACCGACGCGGTGAAGCGCTGGCACGACGACCGAGGCCAGGATGCCGCCGCGGCGGTGCTGCAGGGCGGGGACGACTACGAGCTGCTGTTCACGGTGAAACCGGCCCACCGGGGCCGACTGCGGCCGGTGCGACATGCGCTCGGCGGCCTGCCCCTGACCTGCATCGGCGTCGTCACGAAGGACCCGCGGCTGGCCGTCCGGTGCGCCTCGGGCGTGCGGCCGCTGCCGGAAGGGTTCGAGCACTTTCGATCATGAGGCACCCGCTCATCTCGCGATCGCTCGCACGCAAGCTCGCGGTAACCTGCCTCGCCGTCGTCGGCTTCGTGCTGCTGTACGAGGTCAGCATGTTCGACCTGCGCCAGTCCACCGCCGGGGGTCCCGTCGACCCGACGCGTCCCGTCCCGGGGGCCAGACTCGCCTTTACCGCCACGGCGTATTGCAAGGGCACGACGACGGCGTCCGGCGTCGGGGTGCGCACGGGCATCGCCGCATCCGATCCCTCCATTCTTCCGGTGGGCAGCGTCGTGAATGTGTCGACCGACAACCCCAAGTACAACGGGGTCTACACGCTCATGGACACGGGGCCGAAGATTCAGGGCCGCGTGCTCGACATCTACATGTGGAGCTGTCACGAGGCGCTGGCGTTCGGCCGCAAGCCGGTCGACCTCACGGTGCTGCGACTCGGATGGAATCCAAGCGCGAGCACGCCGAGCCTGATCGATCGGCTGTTCCGCAGGCGCGAAGCCGCGCGCCGGACCGCGGCGCCGCCACCCGCTCCGCCCGCGGAGGCGTCTGGTGGTGCGCCGGCCGGCGGCGCGACGTCAGAAGGCGTCAGCGATACGACCGCGCCGTCCGCACCCTCGCCCACCGTCGTTCCGTAGACCACCGCTCATCGATGAGCGGACCGCCGGACGCTCAGCAGGCGGCGGACTTCCTCGTCGGTCGTCTGTTCGAAATTGAGATACCACTGCCCGACCGCCGTAAACAGCGCAGGCGTGCGGGGGCAGACGACCTCGTCGGCAAGCGCCGAGAGCTCGTCGCACGCCTCGCGGGCTCCCACCGGAACGGCCACGACAACGCGTGCCGCATTGCGCTGCCGGACCGCCGTGACGGCCGCCCGCATCGTCGAGCCGGTGGCCACTCCGTCGTCGACGAGGATGACCGTGCGGCCGTCGATCGGCGCCGGCGGGTGCCCCTCGCGGTACGCCGCCTCGCGGCGTTGCAGCTCACGCGCCTCTTCACCTGCGACGCGCTCGATGTCGTCCGGCGTGATGCCGTACCAGCGCACGACGTCGTCGTTGAGCACGCGGACGCCCCCTGACGCGATCGCGCCCATCGCCAGTTCTCGATGTCCTGGCACGCCGAGCTTGCGCACGAGGAACAGATCGAGAGGCGCGCCGAGCGCGACGGCCACTTCGTAGGCCACCGGGACTCCGCCGCGCGGCAGCGCCAGCACCGTCACGTCGCCGCGGCCCGCGTAGTGCTGCAGCGCGGCGCCCAGCATTCGACCCGCGGCGCCCCGATCGTCAAACGCCCACCGTTCGTCGCTCTCCATGCGGGCGCGCCTCTCAGTCCCCGGCCTGGACGATTGACGGCACCGCGGCCGCCTCGGACTGGAACTGCAGGCGATACAGGCGGTGGTAGATGCCGCGGGCGGCAAGCAGCGCCTGATGGGTGCCCGACTCGCGCAGCCGGCCCTTGTGGAAGACGAGGATCCGGTCGACGCCCTGGATCGTGGACAGCCGATGCGCGATGGCGATCGTCGTGCGCCCGCGCATGATCACGTGGAGCGCGTCGCGAATGAGCAGCTCGGTCTCTGTGTCGACGCTGGAGGTGGCCTCGTCGAGCCCGAGGATGGGCCGGTCGAACGCCAGCGCGCGCGCGCACGACAGGAGCTGCTTCTGGCCGACCGACAGCGTCGCGCCGCGCTCGGCCACGGCGGTCTCCAGTCCGTGCGGCAGCCGATCGACGAACACGTTCGCATGCACGGCCGTGATGGCCGCGCGCACCCGTTCGTCGGTCATCGCCTCGTGTCCCAGCCGCACGTTGCCCGCAATGGTGCCGGAGAACAGATGCACGTCCTGCAGGACGAGTCCGAACATCGCCCGGAGGCGCGCGAGCTCGATCGCGCGGATGTCGACTCCGTCGATGGTGATCCGCCCCTGCTGCACGTCGTAGAACCGGAGCAGCAGGCTGACGATCGTCGTCTTGCCGGCGCCGGTGGCGCCGACGATGCCGACGCGCTCGCCGGGCGCGACGCCGAACGACACGTCGCGGAGCACGGGCTCGCCGTCCACGTACGCGAAGGTGACGCCCTCGAACGCGATGGCGCCCGCTCCGGCGGGCACGACCGGCTGCACGGCCGAGGCAATGCCGACGGGGGTGTCGAGCAGGGCGAAGATGCGCTCGGAGGAGGCCATCGCCCCCTGCAGCACGTTGAACTTCTCCGACATGTCGCTGATCGGACGGAAGAACCGCTGGGCGTACATCAGGAACGCCACGAGCGACCCGAGCGTCAGCGAGCTCCCGCCCACCCAGCCGCCCCCGACCCAGATGATGAGCGCCGAGGCGAGCGCGCTCACCAGCTCGATTGCCGGATAGAAGACCGCGTAGTAGAAGATCGATCGGACGTTGGCGTCGCGATGGCTGGCGTTGATGGCGTCGAAGGCGGCGAAGTCGCGTGCCTCGCGGCGGAACAGATGCACGGTGGCCATCCCGGTGATCCGCTCCTGCAGGAACGCGTTGATACGCGCGATCCAGACCCGCACCGAACGGTACGACTCGCGCACGTGCACGCGGAACCACTGCGTGACGAGCGCGATGAGCGGCAGCACCGAGAACGCCACGATCGCCAGCCGCCAGTCCATCCAGACGAGCACCGCCATGATGCCCGCCAGGGTAAAGACGTCCCCGAACACCGCGACCACGCCCGACGTAAACAGTTCGTTCAGCGCGTCGACGTCGGTCGTGACGCGCGTCATCAGGCGGCCGACCGGGTTCCGATCGTAGAAGCGGAGGTCGAGCACCCGCAGCCGCCCGTGGATCTGCATCCGCAGGTCGAACATGATGCGCTGTCCGATCATCTGCATCGTGGCGGTCTGGAGGTACTCGAACGCGAACGAGCCGGTCAGCGTCAGCAGGAACAGAGCGGCGACGACGGCGAGGCCCGACAGGTCGCCGGCGGGAATGTCGTCGTCGATGACCCGCCTGGTGAGATAGGGCGGCGCGAGCTCCAGCAGCGAGTGCGCGATGATCGCCGCGGTCGCCAGGGCGACCTGCCCCCGATAGGGGCGCAGGTACGTCAGGAGCCGCCGCATCAGCCGCGCGTCGTACGCCTTCCCGAGCACCTCGTCTTCGTGGATCACGAGGCCGCCAGCTCTTCCTCGAGCAGCTGCTGCCGGTAGAGCGCGGCATACACCCCGCCCGATGCAACGAGCTGGTCGTGCGTGCCGCGCTCGACGATGCGCCCCTCGGCCAGCACGAGGATCTGGTCGGCGTGGCGGACGGTGGAGACGCGGTGCGACACGATGATCGACGTCCGCTGGCGCATGACGCCCCGCAGCCGCCCGAGGATCTCCTCCTCGGTGTACGTGTCCACCGCGGAGAGCGCGTCGTCGAGAATCAGGATGGCCGGGTCGACGAGCAACGCGCGCGCGATGGCGCCGCGCTGTTTCTGCCCTCCCGACAGCGTGATGCCGCGCTCGCCGATCGTGGTGTCGTAGCCCTTGGGAAACGCCGCCACGTCCGCGTCGAGCCTGGCGATGCCGGCGGCCCGCTCGACCCGATCGCGCCGATCCTGGGCCTCGCGCGCGCCGAAGGCGATGTTCTCCGCGAGCGTCGCGCCGAACAGGAACGGCTCCTGCGGGACGAAGCCGATCGCGCCGCGGAGCACCGCGAGCGGTATGCGGCGCACGTCGACGCCGTCGAGCAAGACCGTTCCCGGCGGCGGATCGTAGAGACGCGGCAGCAGGTGCAGCAGCGTGGACTTGCCGGACCCGGTGGCGCCGACAATCGCCGTCGTGCTCCCGGCCGGCAGCACCGCCGAGATGTCGCGCAGCACGACGTGGTCGCCGTACGCGAAGCTGAGACGGCGCAACTCGATCGCGCCCGCGATCCGATCGACGGAGGCGACGGCCCCGTCGGCCTCGTCATCGGTCACGCGCGGCGGCGTGTCGATCACTTCGAGCAGCCGCGTCCAGGACGCCATGCCGCGCTGCAGCAGATTGGTGACCCAGCCGAACGCGATCATCGGCCACGACAGCATCATCAGGTACGCGTTGAACGCCACGAGCTCGCCGACGCTCATGCGCCCGGCCACCACCTCGCGGCTGCCGAGCCACAGCACCAGCAGCGCCCCGACGCCCATCAGGAACCCCATGATCGGGTAGTACAGCGACTGGATCCGGATGAGGCCCCGGTTGCGGCGGACGTACTCCTCGTTGGCGCGCCTGAACCGCCCGGCCTCGAACGCCTCCTGCCCGTACGCCCGGATCACGCGCACGCCCGACAGCATCTCCTGTGTGATGGCGCTCACGTCCGACAACTGCTCCTGGATACGCTCGAAGCGGCGGTGGATCGCGGCGCCGAAGTGCCGGACGGAGACGGAAATCAACGGCAGCGGCAGCAGCGCGACAAGGGTGAGCCGCGCGTTGATCGACCACATCAGGCCGATCCCCACCACGAAGGTGAGCGCCGTGGTCGCCGAGTACATGACCGCGGGCCCGATCATCATGCGCACGGCGCCCAGGTCGTTGGTCGCCCGCGACATGAGGTCGCCGGTGCGATGGTGCTGGAAGTACGCGAGGTCGAGCCGCTGCAGGTGCGCAAAGAAATCGTTGCGCAGGTCGTACTCGATGCCCCGCGACGCCCCGATGATGATCCGGCGCATCAGGAACCGGAGGATCCCGCCGGCGGCGGCCAGCCCGAGCACCGCGGCGGCATAGAACCGCACTTTCGCGGCGTCTGCCCCGCGCGCCAGGTCGTCGATCGCCAGCTTCAGCACCCACGGGCTCGCCAGCCCCACCGCGGCGGTGCCGGCCACGCACAGCAGGCCGCCGAGAAAGGAGCGCCGGTAGCGCAGAACGTACCCCAGCAGCCGGCGCGTCGGAGACATTGACGACCAGTATATGGCGCGGGTGCCTAACGGCCGGGCGCCCTCGTGCCGATAGATCCGCATATGCGAAATCGATATCTCGTCGTCGCGCTGTGCCTGGGTGGTCTCTCTCTCTGTGCGTCCCGCGCGGCCGCGCAGGACCACGTCGCCGAGCTCGGCGTCATGCTCTGGAAGCCGTCGCCCGAGCTGAGCCTCTCGAGCGACGCCGTCGCCGGATCGAGCGTCAACCAGGTGGACTTCGTCCAGGAATTCGGGATCGAGGAGAAGTGGTTTCCCGAATTCCGCGCCGCGATCGGGCGCGGCCATAAGTTCCGCGTCAGCCACGTGAAGTTCAGCTACGACGCCGAGGCCACCATTCAACGCACGTTCTCTTTCCAGGGACGTACGTTTTCGGTCGGGGCGCCCGCATCGACCGACATCAACTGGGATCTCTGGACGGTCGGCTACGAGTGGGATTTCGTCTCCCGCCCGCAGGGGTACTTCGGCGTGATTGCCGACCTCAAGGTGAACACGATCAAGGCGTCAGTCGACAGTCCCGCGCTCCGCTCGACGGCCGCGACCGACACGACGGCGCCCGTGCCGACCATCGGCGTGGCCGGCCGCGGCTATCTGTCGAAGATGATTGCGATCGGCGCCGAATTCTCGGGGTTGAAGGTGGACCGCAGCGACTTCAATGTGAAATTCTTCGACTTCGACATCAACGGCATGGTCGCCGTGACGCCGAACGTCGGGGCGCAGGTCGGCTACCGGTCGGTGACGGCCACCTACGTGGTCGACCAGGACACCGGCGATCTGAAGATGAAGGGGCCCTACGTCGGCGCCTTCGTCCGCTTCTAGGGTTTTCTTCCCACAATCAGCAGCGAGCTGCCGAACGGCAGGCGGAAGCGGCGCGCGAGCGCCGCTTCCGTGCGTACGAGCCATGCCAGCGCGCCGTTGACGGGCGCCACAGGCACCGCCAGATCGGCGTCGCCCTGCGGCGGCCGGAAGGTACGGCGCAGGGCCTGCACGCGCCTGACCGCCAGCATCAGCGGGAGCAGCGACGCGAACAGAAACGAGATGCGGACGGCTTCGAGCCCGGCGTCGGCCAGCAGCCGGGCCGCCCGGTCCGGGTTGTAGCGCCGCTGCTCGCCCCAGACCTCGCTGTGATCGCCGCGCAGGATGTCGAGCGCGGTGACGTTGAGCACCACGTGGCCGCCGGGCCGGAGGACCCTGGCGATCTCCCGCAGCGCGCGGCGGTCGTCCGGGACGCTCTGGATGACGTCGAACGAGGTCGCGAGATCGACGCTGTCGGACCGGAACGGGATGTGCTGAATGTTGGCGCGGACGATCGGCCGGCCGCGCGCGCGCGCCCGCCACATCGCGTCCTGCTCGAGGTCGAAGCCGAACGTCCGTCCCCAGGGAGCGAGCAGCGTCTGCATGTTGTAGCCGGTGCCGCAGCCGCAGTCGAGGATGCGCAGATCGCGGCGGCCGGCGGCGATGTCGCGAATCACCGGAGCCATGTAGGTGCGAAAGCCCTGAAACCAGAAGTGCGTCGGTTCGGCGCGCGCGGTCAGCTCGAGCAGGTCCCTCATGCGGATCAGCGGCGCGCGGCGGCGGCGCTCAGCACGCCCCCGCCGTAGAGCCGCCGGTAGTCGTCCGCGGTGCCGAGGATACGCTTGACGTAGTTCTGCGTCTCCGGGAACGGGATGTCGTCGATGAATTCGTCCTGCTCGAAGTCCGGCCGCTCCAGCCTCCACTGCGCGACGCGGCGCTCGCCGGCGTTGTAGCTGGCCAGCGCGAAATGCGCGCCGCCGAAGCGGTCCACCAGATCCTTGAAGTAGCGCATGCCGAGGCGGATGTTCGTCTCGGGCTGGGTGAGCGTGCGGGGCGAATAGCGCACCCCGACCCGGCGCGCGTAGCGGCGGCCCGTCGACGGGATGAGCTGCATCAGGCCGACCGCGTTCGCCCCCGACCGCACGTCGGCGGTAAAGGTGGACTCCTGCGCGACGAGCGCCGTCATCAGATACGGATCGAGCCCGTACGCCTCCGCGTACTTCCTGATGAGCGGCCAGTAGTCGAGCGGGAAGATCACCCGCAGCAGCTCCGGCGGCAATTGCTCGCCGCCCGACGCCATGAACTGCGGGTAGGCGCGCCGCATCATCGTGATGGCGCCACGGACGTCGGTGAACCGCGCGCTCGCCCCTTCCTGCAGGCCGCGTCGATGGCGAATCCATGCGGCCGTCGCCTGCAGCGGGGACACGTCCTCCCAGGCGCGGCGGGCGTAGTCCACTTCGTCGAGCGCCGCGTCGTACAGCTCGATGGAGAGCAGCGCGCGGATGACGCCCTCGGTCGGCACCAGGGCGCCGGGCGCCGGCCGCCCCGCCGCCTCGATCGCCACAATCGGACGGACCGGCGGCTCCCGCCGGCCGGCGAGCACGGCCGACGCCAGCCGGCCGTAGTAGGAATTCAGATAATCGGCGGCAACAATGCGGTACAGCGCGTTCGCGGCGGCGCGGTCGCTCAGCCGATCGCGCGAGCGCGCCGCCCAGTACAGCCACGACGGCCGGTAGTCGGCGCGCGGAAACGCCGCCGACGCCCCTTCAAACGTCTCGGCGGCGTCGCCGAACCGGCCGCCCTTGTACGCCCACCAGCCGATCTTCCACGCCGCGCGCTCGCCGAATCGGCCTCTGGGCGATCGCGCGTAGAGATCCCGCAGCACGTCGTCCGGGATCC
>JACQZV010000042.1 GCA_016213695.1 Acidobacteriota bacterium
CGGGTCCGGCCCGGCCCGGCGGTTCATCGCGCCACCCGCACAGGAGATCGCCGTCCGCGCCGGGCGGCTGTTCGACGCCCGCACCGGGACGCTCCTGACCGGCCAGGTCGTCCTGATCAAGGGGGATCGGATTGTCGACGTGGGGCCGGCCGTGCAGGTTCCACCCGGCGCGCGGGTGATCGACCTCAGCGCCGCGACCGTGCTGCCGGGGATGATCGACACGCACGTGCATGTCAACACCGGCGGTCGGACGGCGGCCGAGCGTGCCCTCATCGCGTTGACCAACGCCCAGATCGATCTCGAGGCCGGCTTCACGACGGTGCTCGACATGGACTCACGCGGCGGCTTCAATACCGTCGATCTGCGCGACGCGATCAACGCGGGTCGGGTCTCCGGGCCGCGGATGCAGGTGGTCGGCCAGTCGCTGAACCAGCGCGCCGGCACCTATTATCCCGACGATCAGTCGCTGCGCTTCCTGGAGGGCTTCACCGAGAACAAGAATGTGAATTCGCCGTGGCTGGCCCGCGCGGCCGTCCGCGAGGCGAAGCTGCACGGCGTCGACTGGATCAAGATCTACACGACGCAGGATTTCGTCGGGTCGATGTACATGTGGAAGCCCGACGCCACGCTCGTGGCCAGTCCGTCGCTGACCAGCGAGGAGGTCGACGCGATCGTGGACGAGGCGCATCGCCTGGGCCTGAAGGTCGCCTGCCATACCTACGGTGGGGAAGGGATGTTCAGCTGTCTGAATGCCGGCGTCGACGCCCCGCAGCATCTGCTGGAGCTCGACGAGAAAGGCGTGAGGATCCTGCTGCAGAAGAAGCTGCCCTTCGTCGTGACGCTCGACGACCTGATCGGGCTTGAGAAGGGCGACGTCCAGGCGACCGGCGGGCGGAACAGCCGCCTGCGGATGGCGGAACAGGCGTTCAAGCGGGCGCGCGCCGCCGGCGTGCCGATCGTCTACGGGAGCGGCGCCACGTCCGATGCCATCCCGCACGGCAAGCAGGCCGACCAGTTCGCGTACTACGTGCGATGGGGCATGACGCCGGCGCAGGCGCTGCAGAGCGCGTTCCTCCCCGCCGCGCAGATGTTGAACTACGGGTGGGTGACCGAGGTCGGGAGCCTCGAGAAGGGCAAGTTCGCCGACCTGGTCGCGGTGGCGGGAAATCCGCTGCAGGACGTCGCCGAGCTGGAGCGGGTGAAATTCGTGATGAAGGGCGGCCTCGTCGTGCGCGACGAGCTCACGCAGGCGCGGTTGCCGGCCACCCGCTGAGGAGAGGGCCGATGCTGTCGAGGCGTGAGATGCTGATGGCGTCCGTGGCGCTCGGCGCCGCCCGCACGGCGTCGGCGGCCGGGAAGATGACGCTCGCGATTCACCAGAACACGTCCGCCGGGGCGGGCTACCGCGGCTCGCTCGAAGGGTGGGCCCGCGCCGGCGTCACGTACGTCGAAATCACCAACACCCTGCTCGACCTCTTTCTGAAGACCGATTCCCTGGCGGCCGCCAGACGGGTGCTGACCGACCTGGCCCTGACGCCGGTGTCTGGGGCCTGCGGCGTGCCGGGACTCTGGGAGCCGAATCCGGGCCGGGCGGCGGCGCTCGACCAGTTCCGGGCGCGATGCGAGATGTTCGCGACGCTCGGCCTGACGCGGATCTACGCCCCGACCGCCACCACCGCGACATTCACCGCAGACGACTACACGGCGGCGGCCGCGAACATGCGGCAGGTGGGGGACATCGCGAAACAGTTCGGGATGATCGCGATGGTCGAAGCGGTGCGCGCCTCGACGTTTATCTCGACGCTGCCGACGCTGCTGAAGGTCACGCGCGCGGCGGCGCATCCGAACGTGGCGCCGCTCGTCGACTGCTATCACTTCTGGTCGGGGCTCAACAAGCTCGAGGATCTGGATCAGATCCGTCAGCGCGAGATCGGCCACGTGCACTTCCAGGACGTGCCCGACATGCCCCGCGAGCGGCTGGACAACACGACGCGCATCATCCCCGGCGACGGTGTGGCGCCGCTGACGCACATCCTGCGGACGCTGGCGGACAAGGGGTACGCGGGGCCGCTGTCGGTGGAGTTGTTCCTGCCGCGGTTTCAGCAGGGCGACCCGTTCGAGGTTGCGCGCGAGATCCGCCAGAAGGCGGAAGGCGTCATGCGCCGGGCGCGCGTGCTGTAAGCGACGTCACTTCAAGGAGGTTACGATGAGATCGACGTTACGTGGTGTCGGCCTGCTGGCGATCCTCGCCCTCGCAGGGGTCGCGTGGACCGTTCACGCCCAGTCGAGCGGAGCCGGCAATCCGCTTGTCGGCGCGTGGAAGGTGGCCGAATTCAGGGATGCCAGCGGGACGATCAGCAACCCGCAGCCGGGCCTGTACGTCTTCGCCAGACAGCACTACAGCTTCGCGCGGATTCAGGGCACGCGGCCGCTGCCAGACTATCCGTCCAACGACAAGGCAACCGACGCCGACAAGGTGGCGGTCTTCAATGCCCTCTATCTGAACACCGGGACCTACTCGGTGACCGGGAACACGCTGGCGACCAAGGCGATGGTCGCCAAGAGCAAGTTCGCCATCGGCGGGGCGGGCAACCAGTACGAGTTCGCCGTGACCGGCAACACCCTGACGCTGACGCAGAAGCCGTCAGGAGCCGTCATGAAGCTGACGCGCCTCGAGTAACGAAGGAGAAGGGCCATGCCTACCACCATCAGACGCTGGGTCGTCGTCCTGTTCGTCACGGCGTTCATCTTCGGATGGAGCGCGCAGTCGAGCCGGGACGTCGCCGTTGCCCAGGGGCGAAAGCCGATCATGATGACGCGCATCTACACGGGACCGGACGGCCTCAGCCATGCTGAGGAAGTCGAGATGAAGCTGAACGGGAACGTGACCGAGATGATGAAGGCCACCGGCGCGGAGTTCAGCCGGCGCGCGCCGGGACCGGTCAGCGCCTGGCATGTCGGCCCGCGGCGGCAGTTCGTCATCACCCTCAGCGGCCGCGGCGAGCTGGTGGTGGGCGACGGCAAGCGGGTGGCCGTCGGTCCCGGGCAGATCAATCTGATTGAAGACACCACCGGAAAGGGCCACACGACGCAGAACGTCGGTTCCGAAGATCGCATCGTGGTGACGATTCCCCTGGCCGATCAGGCCGTCAACAACCGCTGAGCGCGCGCCGCCTTCGGCGCGGGAGGACACGATGGATACGAGACGACTCGCAGCGGGCACGCTCGTCGGCGGCATCACGATCTGGGTGCTCGGCTATGTCATCTTCGACGTGACATTCGCCGATTTCTATGCCGCGAACGTGGGGTCGGCGACCGGCGTGGGACGGGATGCGCAGCTGATGTGGGCGGTCGTGCTCGGCTCGCTTTCGTACGGCGCCCTGATCGCCTACGCGATGGGGAACCGTACGGCGACCCCCACGGTGGGAGGGGGCGCCGCGGTCGGCGCCGTCGTCGCGTTTCTCGTCTGGTTCACCGTGGATTTCATCCTCTACGGCGTCTCGAATGTCTCCAACCTGGCGCGGACGATCGTCGATCCCGTCCTCGAGCTCGTCCGGGGTGGCGTCGCCGGCGCCGCCATCGCCGTTGTGGCGGGCAAGATGTCGTCGGCCGCCAGGATGTAACGCGGTATGCCATACAGGCTGCAGGAGGTGTGAGGTGGGCCGCATATTCGCCGTGGTGACGACGCTTCTTGTGTTCGCCGGAGGGGCCGGCGCGTCCGCCCAGACGTGGCGGCCGCCGGCCGACAGCCAGCGGTGTCCCTCGAAATGGGGCGCGGGCGACGAGCGCGGCGCCGCCAATCACATGAAGCCTGAGACCGTGCTGCGTGCGACGCGGCTCATCAGGACGGGTCAGGTGTTCGAGCTCGGCCGGCGGCTCGAGGCGTCGATGCCGCTCCAGACGACGCGCACCTTCGAAATGCACACCAAGCGCACCTCGCCGTATGCCGGCTCGAACCGCCGGGGCAGCAACGAGGAGATCGTCGTCGCCGAAATCGGCCAGGTGGGCACGCAGTTTGACGGCTTCGCGCACCAGACGTTCGGCGACAGCCTGTACAACTGTTTCAAGCTCGAGGAGATCGCCACGCGCGACGGCTTCACCAAGCTTGGGATCGAGAACATCGGCGCGCTCGTCACTCGCGGCGTGCTGCTCGACGTGGCGGCGCTCAAGGGCGTTGAGATGCTGCCGGATACGTACGAGATCACGGTGGCGGACCTGCAGCAGGCGCTCCAGCGGCAGAAGCTGACCCTCCAGCCGGGCGACGCGGTCATCATCCACACGGGCTGGGGGAAGCTGTGGGGCAGGGACAACCGCCGCTACATGAACGCGACTCCGGGGCTCAGCGTCGCGGGGGTCGA
>JACQZV010000038.1 GCA_016213695.1 Acidobacteriota bacterium
GCCCGCCACGCTCGACTGGGCGCCGGCCGCGGCAGCGACGGCGAGCGTCACGCCCGCCGTCGCCACCGCTGCGAGGAATCTGCCGCGCATGGTCGCCTCCCGCGCTAGAACGTCGTCCTGAACCCGAACTGCATCGTCCGCGGCTGGAACGCGATGTTGCTGTCGAAGCTCGGTGCGCGGAAGTTGCGCGCCGCCTCGGTGGTGACAAACGAATTGTAGTTCTCGTGGTTGAACAGGTTGAAGACCTCGAGGGTGCCCTCGATCGAGACCCGGCCCCCGAGCGGGAATCGCTTCAGCAGCCGCACGTCCACGCGGTGAATGTCCGATCGGTTGAAGCTGTTGCGCTCGATGAGCGTCCCGTTCGCGCGCAGCCGGCCGGGAGTCGGAGAAGTCGGCGTGACCGGGCCGCCCATCCCGCCGATGCCCAGCACGTCAACGCCGGAGACCGGCGTGGTCTTGCCATTGTCGCCGAAGAAGTAGAGGCCGCTTGCCTGGAAGCCGTACGGCAGCTGCCAGATCCCATTGAAGGTCAGCCTGTGCATCTGGTCGCCGGCGCGGAAGCGCTCGTACTGCAATACGGGGTGCAGCGTGATCGGGGCATCGCACGCAAAGACGCCCGGTGACGGGTTGGTGAGCGCGTACTGGCACCCGGCGGCGGTCCGCACGGGCGGGTACTGATAGTCCCAGGCGGTAAACATCGAGTAGCCGAGCGAGGCCTGCCAGTTGCTGGACATGCGCTTGGTGAGATCGATCTGCAGGCCGAGGTCCTCGCCCCCCTTGGGCACATGCTGGTTCATGTTCACGTTGCCCCAGCCGCGATTGGGACGGCGCGTCTGGTCGTTGAACGGATAGTTGGCGCCGGTGGCGGGGTTGTAGGCCACGTTGATGTCCATCTGCGTCAGCACCGAGCGCTCGTCGCTGTACACGAGGTCGGCCGAGAGCGACATATTGGTGCCGAACTGGCGCTGCACGCCGACCGACGCCTGGTGGGCGAACGGGATCACCGGATGGTCCGAAGGGAGCGTCAGGAAGAGCGACCGCAGCGCGCCGCTCCGCACCACCTGCTCGTAGGTCGGAATCGGGCCGTTGAACGGGTTGCTCGCGAAGTCGGGCCGCCCGTCGTTGTTGACCTGCACGTTGATGATCTGCGTCTCGGTGTAATAGGCGTGCGCCGCGCCGGTGCCGCCGCCGTAGAAGAGTCCCCAGCCGCCGCGCATCACCGTGCGGTCGTCGAGGCTGTACGCGAAGCCGAGGCGCGGCTGGACGTTGTTCTTGTCGAGCGGCCGGTTCGGCTGGAGCCAGGGGTCGAAGCCGCGCTCCTCACCATAGGTGCCCTTGATGATGTCGTAGCGCACGCCGAGGTTGAACGTCAGCTTGCCGATCGTCCAGTCGTCCTGCGCCCAGCCGGCCACGCTCGTAATCGGATTGTTCGACTCGAAGTTGCCGACCGCGAGCTGGTAGAACCGGGCAATCGGGCTGAGCGCGTTGAGGTTCCACGTCGAGATGTCGTTCCACACCGGGAACAACTGCTCGATGTTGGCCGGTATCGGCCCGCCCTGGACGTCCAGGAAGCCGTTGGAGTTGATGCCCAGGAAGATCGGCTGGCTGCTGTAGACGTACTCGGCGCCCAGGTTCAGATCGTGGCGGCCACCCCGGTTGAACCCGTAGGTGAAGTCGTTCCGGAGGCTGGGGCCCTTCTCGGTCAGGATCTGCGGCGAGCGATTGTGCTGCTGGCCGACTCGATATCCGCGAAACTGGATGGTCGGCGACCCGTTGGTCTTCCCGTACGGGGCCAGCGGGTGATTCGGCCAGTTCACGATCGGCTGGGTCGTCCAGTGGTACCGGTTCCAGTTCACCGCCAGTTCGTTCACGGCGCGGTCGCCGATGACGTGCGTCAATCGGTTCGCGACGCTCTCGCTCTCTTTCGGCACCGAGGTCGCCGACGACGGATGCAGGTTGCCGCCAGACCAGCGGGCGTCGAGCGGATCGAAGGACCGCTGCACGTTGGTGCGCACCGTCAGGCGCGTCCGCGGCGAGAACTGGTAATCGAGGCGGACGCCGCCCTTCTTCTCGGTCCGCGTGCCCGGCTGGTCGACGTTGAAGCTCGGGAAGGGACTCGAGTACGTGCGGACGTACGGCTCGCGCTCGTATTCGAAGTTGGCGAAGTAGTGGAACCGGTCCCGCACAATCGGACCGCCATAGGTCGTGCTGAACTGCTGGTTGGAATACGGCAGCACCCGCTTCTGGATGGGGTCGGCCGCGTTGAACGCGTCGTCGCGAAAGTACCCCGACACGCTGCCGGCCGCCGAGTTCGTGCCGCTCTTCGTGATGGCGTTCACCTGCATGCCGGTCGAACGCCCCTGGCGGGCGTCGAACCGGTTGGTGATGACCTCGAACTCCGCGATGGTGTCCTTGCTGAACCGCGGCTGGCCGAAGGTCGTGGCAATGAGCTGCGTCACCTGCTGGCCGTCGACGTTCAGCTGGAAGCTCGCGCCCGGTATTTCGGCGACGAAGTTCTGGCGGCTGCCCGGGGACAGCAGCGTGAGGTCGACCCAGTTGCGGCCGTTGAGCGGCAGATTCTCGACCTGCTGCGCGCTGATCGTGCTCCCGAGCGTGGACTGGGTGACGTTGATGAGGGGCGCCTCGCCGGTCACCGTCACCGATTCCTGGAGGGCGGCTGGTGACATCTGCAGGTTGACGACCGCCTGCTGCCCGACCTGCAGCTGCAGCCCGGTGCGTTCGAGGGAGGCAAAACCCGCGAGCTCGAGTCGAATCCGGTACGTCCCGATGCGCACCGACAGGCGGTAGCCCCCGGCATTGTCGCTGACGGCCTCGAAGCTGTTGCCGCTGGCTTCATGTATCGCGGTCACGACGACACCGGGCAGGACGCCGCCGGTCGTGTCGGTGACCGTGCCGCTGAGGACCGCCTCCTGCGCGGCCGCCAGTGCAGGGAGCAGGAGTACGGCCAGAAGTAGCGCAAGCCGCTGGAGCGAATTCGTCATCGGTATCCTCCGGAGTTGTGACGGGCGGACGGACCGCACGGGTCTGCCCGCATGGAAATCTGTGGGACTGTCATCGACTCGACGAGGCCGCGGTCTTCCTGACGCTCGCGGGCACCGGCATCACGACGTAGACGTTGCCGGTCTCGGTATCGACCGTCGTCAGATCGCGCACGGCCGCCCCGTTGCGTGTTTCGACCAGCGTCCCCGCATAGAACGCTTCCACCTTGTTGAGCGGGTTGTTCCAGTCCTGATAGTTGCCGTAGGTGAACTGCGTGGCGATGTTCCCTTCGCGGACGGCGACGCGCTCCGCCATGTATTTCGCGTTCAGCGTGGCGGTGGCGATGGCGCCCGGAACGCCCGGGATCGGGTAGGTGACGACCGGCGTGCCCGTGTCGTTCGCCACCGTCGTCTTGTCGCCGCCGGCGGCGGCCGCCTTGGGTGCGCCCTGCGGCCCCGCCCAGAGCCGAATCAACCGTTCGTGGAGCGCGCCCGGCCGTGGAGTCGCCTTGCCGCGTCCGGCGACGAGTTCGGCACCCACCACGTCCTCATCCCACGCGTACTGGCCGCTGACGACCTCGATGGCCTTGTACTCCTGGCCGTTCGGGCGCGCGCAGGCGTACTGGATCCGCTGCCCGGGCACCTGGTAGTTCGTGCTGACGCGGTAGGCCGTCAGCCTGCACGGCTGGCCGTCCACCTGGATGGTGCCCGTCGCCTTGTGCTCCAGGGTGGCAACCGCCTCGACCTCCTGCGGCCCGCGCAGCATGCCCATGTGCCAGAACCAGTTGAAGAGCACCGCCTTGACGTCTTTCGCCCCTGGCGCGGGCGTATAACGGGCCGGGGGCGCCGGCTGCTGCGCGAGCACGGACGCGGCGGCCAGCGCCACGGCGGCCGTGAGAAGACCGACTCTGTTGGTTCGCATCGGGGGTCCCGTCCTAGTGGCGAATCTGCGTCACCATGTTCGCGCGGTCGTAATCGCGGCACGGCTGCCCCTCGGGCAGGAAGGCGTTCGGGTTGGTATTGAGCCGCAGCTGGCGCGGCGCCAGGACCCACGGCTCGAGCAGGACTTCGGGGTCCTCGACCGTCACCTCATACGTAAGCGTGTTGCCGTCCCGCCGGAGGCGCTCGACGACGCGCATCCTGTCGGAATGGAAATACCCGCCGCGGTCGAGCCACGTCAGGTCGTTGAAGGCGATCGAGTCGATGACGAGCGTATCGCCCTCCCAGTGTCCGACCGAATGCCCGTAGAAGTACACGTCGAGCGACCGGACCGGGTCGTGCTTGCGGCCGTCAGTCGGGATCGCGCGGTAGTCGGCCGGTTGCGAGCTCGCGCCCGTCCCCGTATAGAAGAAGACGATGTCGGCGGCGGTCTGGAGGATCCGCACCGGCGGCCCGACGCGCGGAATCCCGAGTGGCTGGCAGACAAACAGCGGATCCTCGGTGTTGGTGTTCATGTCGAGGTACTGCACCTTGTCCCAGTGCTCCGGCCGGTAGATCGGGTGGTTCGGGTTGTTGCGGCCGGTGAACTCGCCGTCGAATGACTGATTGGTGTAGCCGTCGCAGTTCACCTGGGTCGGCCCGCATCGGCGCGAGGGAAAGATCTCCTCGACGTTGCCCTTGTCGTCGACGTCGACCGGCCGGCCGGCGCCGCCGCCTCCGCCCCACATGCCGCTCAGATCCGGCTTGCCGTCGGGCATGCGCGGTGTGGCCACGGCCGCGCCGGGGCCTGCGGCGCGTGTTTGCGCGGCCGCGGCGATGGTGGATGCGGCCGCTGCGAGTGCCAGCGCGGGGGCGATGTGCAGAAATCGGCGCCTCATCGTCATCCCTCTCAGTTGCCGCTCGGATCGCCGAACCAGAAGACCATTTCCTTCCCGTCGGGGAAGATGAGCGTCCGCAGGAACCCCATCGGGTTGCCGTTGCGCGCCGCGTAGCCCTTCACCGTGTACGTGGCGCCGGCTTCGAGCGCGCCCGGTCCGGACCTGGCCAGCCCGCGGCTGCGCAGGGTGCCGGCGTTGGTCGTCTGGAACACCCACTCGGTCTTCGTGCCGTCGGTGTTGGCGACCTCGAGATGGAGCATGGAATGCGGGTTGATGAACTCCATCTTCTTGAGGGCGCCGGTGATCTCAATCGGCTTCTGCATGTCGTACTGGGCCGCCACGGCATGGTGCGCCAGCGCCGGCACCGCTGCCAGCACGAGTCCGAGCCCCGCCACGATGCCCAACCAGCTGTACTTCATTGCACGTCCTCCGATGAACAAGTCACAAGTCACAAGGCACAAGTCACAAGGCACAACTGCGAGCCCGACGCGCCGGAGTCTACTCTGATGCCGGAGGAGCGTCAATAAACCGGCGGCCTTCCACCTTTGATCCGAACGCGCCATAATCCGTCCGGTTCCCCATGGGCAACCTGAAAGACCGCGGGTCCTCGGCTCTGCCTCCCGATTCCGAGGTCACGAGACTGCCGGAGCGCCCGGGCGCGCCCGGTGCGGACGACGAGTCCACTACCTCTACCGCCAGTACCGCGACGGGCCGGACCGACGCGCCAGGCTCCGCGACCTCCGATCTCGACGACGCCACCTTCGTACTGTCCGAGTCGCGCACGCGTCAGCAGGGCCCGGGGCCGCTGACGGCGGGGCAGATGTTCGGGCCGCGCTACCGGATCATCCGCCTGTTGGGGATGGGCGGCATGGGCGCGGTCTACCAGGCGTGGGACGGCGAGCTCGATGTCGTCGTCGCGCTCAAGGTGATTCGGCCGGAGGCGACAGCCGATCGCGACAGCACCCGCGCGGTCGAGCGGCGCTTCAAGCAGGAGCTGCTGCTGGCGCGGCAGGTCACGCACAAGAACGTCGTCCGCATTCACGATCTCGGCGAGATCGACGGCATCAAGTACATCACGATGTCGTACATCGATGGCGCCGACCTCGCCACGACCCTGCGGCTCGAGGGCAAGCTGGAGGTACCGGCGGCGTTGCGGATCATGCGCCAGGTCGCGTCGGGTCTGGCCGCCGCGCACGACGCGGGCGTCGTGCACCGCGATCTCAAGCCGGCCAACATCATGATCGAGGGCGACAACGCCGTGATCATGGATTTCGGGATCGCGCGCTCCGCCTCAGGGGCGCCGCCGGCGGCGACCACGGTGATCCTGCCGCCCGGCATCCGGCGGGCGGGGCCGCAGACGTCGGAGGCGACGATGGCGGGGACCATCGTCGGCACCGTGGCCTACATGGCCCCCGAGCAGGCGCGCGGCGAGGCGGTCGATCATCGCGCCGACCTCTACGCACTCGGCCTCATCGCCTCCGACATGCTGCTGGGTCCCGGCGTGCGGCCGCAGGCGAGCCTCGCCGAACTGCGGAGCCCGAAGCGCGACCCGCCGCCGCCGCTGCGCGCGTTCGACCCGGCGATTCCCGAAGCGCTCGAACGTGTCGTGCGGCGCTGCGTCGAGCCCGACGCGTCGGCACGGTTTCAGACGACGGCGGCGCTCGTTGCCGAGCTCGATCGCCTCGACGACCAGGGGGAGCTGTTGCCGATTGTGCGGCGGCTGACGCCGCGTCTGGTGGCGGCGACCGCGCTCGTGGTGATCGCGCTGACGGCCGCCACGTTCTATGTCACGCGCCGGGCGGTGGAGCCGGTCGCGCAGCCGGACCCGGTGTCGGTCGTGATTGCGGACTTCGAGAACCGCACGAACGACCCGGCATTCGACCGTACGCTCGAGCCGATGCTGAAGCTTGCGCTGGAGGGCGCCGGGTTCATCAGCGCGTTCGATCGGACCGGCGTCCGCGCGCTTGGCGGGACGGCGCCGGAACAGTTGAACGAGCGCGCGGCGCAGGAGATTGCCGTCCGGCAGGGCTTCGGCGTCGTCGTGTCCGGCTCCCTGGTCCGCGACGGCACCGGGTTCAGCGTGGCGGTCAAGGCCATACAGGCGGTGACCGGTGATGTCATCACGACGACCGAGGATCGCGTGCGGACCAGGGACGAGGTGCTGCCCGCGGTCACGGAGATGGCCGCCTCCATTCGGACCGCGCTCGGGGACGACACGTCGGAGTCGGCGCAGCTGTTCGCGATGGACACGCTGTCGGCGACGTCGCTCGAAGTGGTCCGGCAGTACGCGGCCGCGACCGAAGCGTGGTCCAACGGCAAGTACGACGAGGCGTTCGAGGGGTTTTCGCGGGCCGTGCAGATGGACCCGAACTTCGGCATGGGCTACCAGGGTCTGGCCCAGGTGTCGCGGAATCTGGACAAGCCGCAGGATGCCGAGAAGTACATCAAAGAGGCGCTGCGGCACGTCGACGGCATGACGGAGCGCGAACGGTTCCGCGCGCGCGGCTTCTTCTACCGGGTGACCGGCGACTACCCGGCCTGCGTCAAGGAGTACGGCGACCTGATCGCCCGCTACGCGGCCGACGTGGCGGCCCATAACCAGCTCGCCTTGTGCTCGACGTTCCTGCGGAACATGCCGAAGGCCGTGGACGAGATGCGGGCGGTCGTCAAGATTGTGCCGCAGAGCGTGATCCTGCGCGGCAACCTGGCGCTGTACGAGTCGTACTCGGGCAATTTCGAGGCCGGGGAACGCGAGGCGCGGGCCGTCCGGGAGCCGCGCGTCTTCCCGGTGCTGGCGCTCGCGTTCGGACAACTGGGCCAGGGGAAAGTTCGTGAGGCGCGCGACACGTACCAGCGGCTCGCGGGGCTCGGCGCGCAGGGCACCTCGTACGCGTCCAGCGGTCTCGCCGACCTGGCCGTCTACGAGGGTCGATTCTCCGAGGCGGCGCGGATGCTCGAGCAGGGCGCGGCCGCCGATCTGGCCGACAAGAACCCCGACCGGGCCGCCGTCAAGTTTGCCGCGGCGGCTTACGCCTACCTCTCCCGGGGCGAGACACGTGCCGCCCAGGCGGCCGCCGAGCAGGCCCTCACGCATGGGCGGACCGTGAACGTGCAGTTTCTGGCCGCGCGGTCGCTCGTGGAAGCCGATCGGATCGAGCGAGGGCGAGCGGTGGGGGCGGGCCTGGCCTCGCAGCTGCCGGCCGCGGCTCAGGCCCACGCGAAGATCATCGAGGGACTGATCGCCCTGAAGAGCGGTGCGCTGCCGCAGGCCATCAAGGCGCTGACCGATGGCAACGCCCTGCTCGACACGTGGGTTGGACACTTCGAGCTCGGGCGGGCCTATCTGGCAGCGGGGCAGTTCATCCAGGCCGATTCTGAGTTCGACCGGTGCCTCAAGCGGCGCGGCGAGGCGCTGTCGCTCTTCCTGGACGAGCAGCCGACCTACGGCTATCTGCCGGCGGTGTACTACTACCAGGGCCGCGTGCGGGAGGGGCTCAACAGCGCGGGGTTTGCCGAGTCGTACCGGATGTATCTGGCCATGCGCGGCCAGTCGAAGGAAGACCCGCTCGCCGCCGACATCCGGCGGCGCACGGGCCCGTAACAGCGCCGGCGCTCCCCGCCGGGATCAGGGAATCAGCGGACAGACGGTCGAGAAGCTGCTCGTCTTGAGCAGCACCCACGAATCCAGGATGTGATCGCCCGCGTCGGCGATCGCGAGCTTCAGGTGATACGTCAGGCCCGGGACAATCGTGGCCTGCACGGTCAGGACCTTCGTCAGGCCGTCGGCCTGCGTCAGCGTCAGGCGCGTGCCGCCGTCGTCCGCGTCGTTGTTGACGTAGTACTCAGGATTGACCGCGCCTGTCCCGATCGGGTTGCCGCCATTGACGGTGTTGATCGACACCGGCGTGCCCGTCCCGGGAATCAGCGCGAGATTCGCTCTGGGGAAGCCCGGGCCCTCCATGAAGAACCCGAACACGTCGTTGTAGCCCGTGTTGGCGAACTCGTTGTATTCCTCGGAGGCGAACACGTACTCGAACTTCACGACGGTCGCCGCGGGATCCGTCACCGTGAAGTTGAACTCGAGGACGGCCGGGTCGTACACGGTCGCCCCGACCAGCGGATCGAGATCCAGATCGCCGGTCCCCCCGTTATTCAACGAGGTGCTGTCGCTTGTATTCGATCCGTTCACGCTCTCGACGGCGCCCGAGCTCAGGATGATGCCGCTGCTCAGGCCGGTGGCAGGGAAGCCGCCCGTGAACGTGCCAAGCGCGGCTGCGGCCCCTGTGAACGTCACGTCGCTGATGTCCACGCTTTCACCCGCCAGCGTCTGCGCAATCGCGTCGATTGTGGACGGCAGCGTGTCGGCGGCGGCCGTGGCGGTCAGCGAGCCTTCCGTCGGCGATGGGTCGACATGGATGCACAGATCCTGCGTGGCCTCGTGTCCTGCGGCGTCGGTCACCCGCACCCGGAAGGTGCGTCCTTCAACCGATACGCCATCGGGCAACCCATGGATCACACCGTCGGGTGAGAGCAACAGCCCCACGGGCAGCGCGAATTCGGAGTGGTCGGGAATCGGCACGATGTCCCAGCTGTACGGCTCGACGCCGCCCGAGGCAAACAGCGTCTGTGAATACTCGGCGCCATCGGTCCCGTTCGGGAGCGCGAGCGTCAGGATCGTCAGGGGGGCGGCATCCGCCACCGGATTGATCGTGAGGCTCACGTCCGCTTCCGCGCTCGTGAGCGGGGCGGCGCACGCGGGGGGCGCACCGGCGCAGCCATCCGGATCGCCGCGATCGGTCACGACGAACGTGAAGCTGTCGGCGCCGTTGTAGTCCGGGTCGGGCGTATAGGTGTAGTTGGGCCACTCGCCGGCCAGCGCGCCGTGTGCCGGCTGGTGAACGATCGCGCCGCTCAGGGCGCCGGCGCTGGTTTCGAGGTCGCTGCCCGACAGCGTGATGTCCAGCGCCGTGTCCTCGTCGGTCGATGCCGTGGCGGCGTTGGCGACCGGCGCGTCGTTGGCCGGATGCACCGCGATCGTGACCGTCGCCAGTCCTGAATCGGCGCTCAACGGCACGCTCGGGGGACCGCTCCACACTCCGGCCAGGAGCCGGTACGTGAAGCTGTCGGTCCCGTTGAAATCGGCGCCCGGCGTGTAGGCGAAGCTCCCGTCCGCGTTGAACGCGAGCGTGCCATGCGTCGTGCCGGCCACCAGGACCGGCGTCAGCGCCGCGCTGTCGGCGTCGCTGTCGTTGGCCAGGACGTGCGAGGCGGCCGCCACCGTCCCCAGCAGGACGGTGTCCTCATTCGCGCTGCGCGCGTCGGCGAGCGCGATGGGCGCGTCGTTGCGGGCGACGATGGTGCCGAAGGTGGACGCGCCGCTCGTCGAGCCGTCGCCGAAATCCGCTCTCACGAAATAGGTGAACGCCTGGCCGTCGGGGAGCTCCTCGGTGTCGACAAAGGAACAGACCTGGCCGGGCGCCGCACATCCGGCTTCGGCCGGAGTGGGCGCTCCCACTTCCACCACCGGTGTCGCGCCCGTGATTGTCGCGCCCGTTCCACGCAGGACGTGGTAGAGCACCGCGGTGCCCAGGTTGGGCGCCGTCCATCTCGTCAGGGTCCGATGCAGCGGCGACGAGGCGTCTTCGCACGCCGGCGTCCCGACGCCGGGCCGCGGCCCGGGGAGGGTGCCGCCCAGCACGCACGCCGTGAAGGCATTCGGCGGAAGGCCGGCCGCGCCCGCCACCGCCACCGCGTCTTCGTAGGTCAGCTCGCCGTCGCCGCCGAAGTCCTGGCCGCCGAAGTCCTGGCCCCCGAAATCCTGACCGTCGAAGTCGAGGCCGCCGAAGTCCTGGCCGCCGAAGTCCTGCCCGCCGAAGTCCTGGCCGCCGAAGTCCTGCCCGCCGAAATCCTGGCCCCCGAAGTCCTGACCCCCGAAGTCCTGGCCTCCGAAATCCTGGCCCCCGAAATCCTGCCCGCCAGACGAGACATCTCCCATGAGGTGTCCGCCGCTCATCTGATCGAGGCGCAGGGCGGCCCAGTCGTTGAAGCCGCGCAGCGTGTCGGCGGGCGTTCCGTTGAGGTTGACGTCCTGGGCGTCCGACCTGTGGCCGAGTCCAAGCGCGTCCCAGTCGATCTCGGCTGACGTGCTGCTGGCCTCGATGCGGGCCATGGGCAGCGACGGCTTGATCAGGCCGGCCGTGTCGAACGACAGGCCGTTGCAGAACTTCTTTGCGGCGGGCGCTCCGAGGATCTCTCCGAGCGACCCCGGGACGAGTGGCGCGTACCAGGCCGGCCGGTACTGCGGCGTGGGGGCGAGCGAGCGGTCGTTCAGCGCGCCTTCAGCGATGTCGGACAGCTTCCCGCGCGACAGATCCACGTGCAGGTTGCCGGCGTCGTCGAGCAGGCCGCGCAGCTGAAACGCGTAGTTGGCCACGCTCAGGTAGTTGGGCTTGCAGTTCGGCTCGATGAGCTTCACCACCCCTTTGGGGGTCGAGGTGATGACCGGCGGGGCGCCGCCGTGCCAGATCTCGCCGTTGTGCGCCACCAGCTCGTGCATGGTGGTTGCGGCCTGGATGTAGGGCGTGCCGGTGAAGTTGTCCCAGCGGCCGAGCGAGACGATGGCGCGAAACCCGGGCAGGTCGGCCACGCCGGACGAGCTCGTCGGCACATGGAAGTCTCCCGACTCAGGGTCGCTGGCCTTCGCCTTTCCGCGCGAGTGCGCGTACAGCAGGTAATGGAACAGGCCGTTCCGGTTCCTGTCGAACGTGTCGAGCATGTACCGGGTCAGCGAGAAGCCCCAGCCCACCGTGCCCGGATAATCGGGGAAGCGGCAGGTCGGCTCCGCTGCATCGCACGCGGTTTCTTCGGTGAGTTCGCCGCCCCTGGCCAGCGCCGACGGGACCAGGTAGCTGTCGTTGGTCCCGACGCTCGGCGCGTAGCCGGCGCCGAGGCCGTGGTACGCGGCGATGTCGCCCACGTCGACATGCGCCCGGATGCCGGTGGTCCCGTCCGGATTCGTCAGGGGCGAGTCCCGCAGCGCGTCGCCGACCATCCTGATGACGTCGGGGGCCGGCATGTGGTTGTGGGGCGGGGCGGTCACCGACGGCACGGGCGGAGTCGCCGACGAATCGTAGGGGGCTGCCGGCGATCCGTACGTCGTGTCCTGTACGGTCCGCATCGCATTGACTTCGACGAAGAAGTCCTTGTGGTCGGCTCGCGCCCCCATCGCGTAGAGGTCCGGGAGCGCTACGCCGTTCGGATCCTTCAGCGGTCCGCCGGGCTGCTCCAGCCGATCCGGAATACCGTCATGGTCGGCATCGAGCACGGCCGTGCTGAAGATCGTCGCCGCCAGGGAGAAACACCGGTACGGCGTGCTGTTGCCGTTGGTGGCTGCCGACACGACGGTCTCGCCGTATTCGGGCGACGTCGTCGCCCTGGACATCAGGGCGCTGACGTCGGCGGTCACGTGGCCCCACGACCGGTCCGGCGGGTTCGAGGCGGCCCGGAACGAGCTCGACGCCACAGGCGCGTCGTTGAACCGCAGCATTCTCGCGAGATTCCCTGCCCCGCTTCCGGCGATGTGCGTGAGCGTGGCGCTGCCGGGCGTCGAGGACTGGTAGAACCCGCGAATAGTCTGCGTGGCGACCGTCCCCTGTGTCGCGATGTAGAGACCGTCGTACAACACGATCTTGCGCAAGGGCTGCGCCGGATCCCGGTAGACGACCACGAGCGTCGCGCCCGGGCTGTCCGGCAGGGCGTTGCCCTTTCCCGCCTGCGGCAGCGACACCGTGTGGAGCGGCAGCCGGTTGCGCGCCAGGTCGGCATCGTTGACCAGCAGTTTTCCTGTCGAATCGCCGTTGACGTCCATCTGCGGCGGCAGGAGGCGGAGGACGTCGGCGCGAAAGACCGTGACGCCGAGCGGCGGGCCGGGTCGGGAAGGGAAGCACTGCCCGGTGTTGCCAGGGAGCAGCTGTCGGGTGGACTTGACGCGCACGCTCATGATCGGCCGGCCCCGGAACCGTACCGAGTCGGCAATCTGGCGGCGTTCCACCGAGGAGACTTGAACCGTCTGCCAATAGAGGAACGCGGCGAGGATGTCGGCGTTGGCCGGCACGCCGCTCATCGAGATCGTGCCGGTCGACACACCACTCGCCGACGGGCTCGCGCTGGGCAACGCGACGCTGCCCACCGCGTAGTCGCCGGTGACCAGGTACCCGGTGGAGTACGGCAGCGCATCGCCGTCCTGCGCCCGCCCGGCGGGCTGGACGCAGAACAGGATGACGCCGAGCGCGGCGAGTGTACCCGCGGCCTTCAATACAGTGGTTCCACTGGGGTATAACGCTGGGCGCGTTCGTTCCGAACGTCAAGGTCTTTCTTCACTTCCGTCACGGAATGACGGAAGCGTAATCGGGCCAGCGGATGGATGTGTCAGGACCGCACACTGCTAGCGCAGTGGCTTCTTGCCGTCGTCGTGCTGGTGCGTATGCGTGGGGGGGTGCGGGTGGGCGTGGTCGTGAAGCGCGTGGCCGTGATCGTGGTCGTGCATCAGCTCTCTCGGCACGTCGGGGAACATCTCGCGTGACGTAGGCGCCTGGCCGCCGGCCCACTCGACGCCCCCCTGCTTGCGCGCCGCGTCGAACAGGTCGTCCCACGAGAGCGTCGCCGGGTCGCGCGCCACTTCCAACCGCTGGGCGAGGGCCGCCAGGATCAACTTCCGGATGCGCCGGCCGTCCCATCCCTCGCAGAGCGACGCGAGCGCCGCGAGCCTCGCCGTGTCCTGCGCCAGCGGCAGGAGCGCCGGCCACTGCACCGCAAGCTCGCCGATGGCGCTCGCCAGAATGCGCTCGATCGTCTCGCGGTCGGGAAGGGAGAAGCGCATCACGAGATCGGCGCGCGAGAGGAACGCTTCGTCCACCGCCTCGATGAAGTTGGTGGTCGTGACGAAGAGGACCGAGGGCAGGTTCTTCGCGATTTCGTCGATGCCGAGCAGCACGGCGTCGGTGGCGCGGTGCACGTCCACCGGATTGGCCTCGAACGAGGCGGTGGACCGCCGCACCGCGAAGCTCTCGACGTCGTCGATGAGCACGACGGTGAACGGGCGGCGCGCCGCAATCTCCGGCACCGTCTCGGTGAGCAGCCGCGTCACGTTGCGCTGGCTCTCGCCGAGCATGTCGCTCGGGAACGCGTGCGGGTTGATTTCGAGGAGCACGGTCGCGCCCTTGCGCGCGAGCGCCAGCGCCGCCACCTGCGCCAGCCCCCGCGCCATCGTCGTCTTGCCCGTGCCCGGCGGGCCGGCGAGCACGATGAGCCCGTGCGGCAGCCCGGAGAGCATCGACAGCTTGCGGCCGTGCTCGAGCACGAGCAGCGCCTGCGCGAGCAGCCGCTCCTTCACCTCGCGCGGGACGATAATCGCGTCCCAGTCGCGGTCGTGGTGGTCGGCCGGAAGGACGTGCATCGAGAGCACGCCGTGGGGAAGGGCCGAGCGGGGGATATCGCTCATTCGCCCGGCCGCGTGTCGTCGGGCCACTGGATCTGCGAGAGTTCCTGCGTCGAGACGAGCGTGTCCTGCGCTTCCTCGAAGAGCACCATCGGATCCATCAGCGTGCGCATCGTCTCGAGCAGCGAGTCGAACATGTGGACGCGTACCAGCCGGCACTGGTTCGAGGGATCGTCGTTGAAATGCTGATGCCAGAGGAAGTGGTCGACGATGATGAGGTCGCCCTTCTTCCAGCGGTGGTGCTGGCCCTGGTCGGGCGCGATGCCCATGAAGCTGTGGCCGCGGCCCTCGACGACGTAGAGCCACGCCTCGCCGGGGTGGCGGTGGATCGACTGCGTCTTGCCCGGCGCGAACTGAATCATCACCTGCGTGAGGCCCGACGCCTGGTTGCCGATGGCGCGGTCGTTGAGGAACTTGGTCCGGGTGCCGCGCGGGGTGGCGAGGATTTCCTGCTCGTCGTACGGGGTGTGGATGCGCCCGGAGCGGCGCTTCGCGGTTTCCTGATCGATGCGCCGCAGGCGTCGCGCGTACGGATCGTCACCCGGAATGCCGCTCGAAACCGGGGGGCGCGGCGGCAGGCCGGCGAACGGCTCGTGGCCGGCGTCTTCGAGCAGGCTCATGCCGAGCGTCCAGAGCGTCGGCTCCGACGAGTAGCTCATGAAGCGGCCGGGCCGGTCGCCGTCGTTGCCGTGCCGGTGCCAGCTCCACGCCGGGATGTGAAAGGCATCCCAGGCTTTCCAGTCGTAGCGGACGCCGTCCACCTCGGTCCAGCCGCTGCCCTCGGCCATGAAGAGGACGGCGTCCCACGAGTGGCGGTGGATGGTGGTCGTCGTGCCGGGGTCGATTTCGTGCACGAGCGCGTCGAGGCAGCGCGTGGGGCGGTCGCCGTCCCAGCCCATGTAGACGCCAGTGCGCAGCCCGCGCGCGGTCGGCACGAGCGTGACGT
The DNA here is from genome assembly GCA_016213695.1 of Acidobacteriota bacterium. GTDB lineage: Bacteria > Acidobacteriota > Vicinamibacteria > Vicinamibacterales > UBA2999 > DATCJA01. The sequence continues at coordinate 15,259 of JACQZV010000038.1, forward strand.
CCTCTCTGCGGATGACGCTCTGGCGATACTTGCGCCACTCCTCGATGAACTCGGCGCGGCGCTTCTTCTGGATGTGATAGTGCGTGGTGACTGTCTGGGTTTTCGTGGACATTTTGGGAAGGGACGATTACAACATACACCATGACCTCGCTGGCCAAAGCGCTCGCCTGGCTGCTGCTCGCCCCGGCGCTGCTGGCGCAGGCGCCCGCGCCGGGCGACGCGCTCTTCCGCTACCGCGGCGCCGACCGTGAGGCGCAGCTGGTCGCGCGCGCGAAGCGGGAGGGGAGCGTGGTCCTCTACACGTCGATCGCGCCCACCGAGTCGATGCCGCTCGGCGCGGCGTTCGAAAAGAAGTACGGCATCAGGGTGACGTTGTGGCGCGCGCTCTCCGGCCAGGTGGTGCAGCGCGCCATCGCCGAGGCGCGGGCCAGTCGGCACGCCGTCGACGTCATCGAGACCAACGCGCCGGAAATGGAAATGCTGGCGCGCGAAAAGCTGCTGGCGGCGATCGAGTCGCCGTACGTGGCCGATCTCCCGCCCGCGGCGGTCCCCGCGCACCGCTCCTGGTTCCCCGACCGGTTCAACTTCTACGTGGTCGGCTTCAATACGGCGAAGGTGCAGCGGTCGCAGATTCCGGCCACCTACGAGGGATTCACCGACCCGAAGTGGAAGGGACGCCTCGCGCTCGAGGCGACCGATGCCGAGTGGATGGCCACGCTCATCAAGACGTGGGGCGACGCGAAGGGGATGGACTACTTCCGGAAGCTCTCGGCCGCCAGGCCGGCGGTGCGCGAGGGGCACATCCTGCTGGCCAGCCTGGTCGTGGCGGGCGAAGTGCCGGTGGCGCTCACCGCCTACAACAGCAACATCCTGCCGCTCAAGCGGAAGGGCGCGCCAATCGACTTCGTGCCGGTGCAGCCCGTGGTCGCGCGTCCGCAGGGCATTGGCGTCGCGCGCAACGCGCCGCATCCCGCCGCAGCGCTGCTGTTTACCGACTTCGTGCTGTCGCCGGAGGGGCAGAAGCTGCTCGAGTCGCTCGGCCGCGTCCCGGCGAGCACGAAAGTGAAGAGCGAGCTCAACAACTTCCCGTTTGTCGTGATCGACGCCGCGACGGCGCTCGACGAGAAGGACAAGTGGGAGGCACTCTGGAAGGAGCTCTTCCTGCGGTAGCGCGTCAGCGTCCGCGTCCCTCCCCGGCATCGCGGCCGTCCCGCGGTGCGCCCGTGCCCGACGATCCGAGGAAGAGCCGCCGGCCGTCGGCAAACGTCAGGTCGCGACCGTTGCCTTTGCGCGAGCCGTCCTTGGCCTGGAACCCTTCGACCACAATCTCGATCCCGGTCGGCAGCGAGTCGCGCGTGAACCCGCGCCGGAAGAGCGCGTTGGGCGGCCCACCTTCGATCGCCCACTGTTCGATGGTGCCGTTGGGCCGCTTCACCTCGATGTGAATCCAGGTGTGGGGATTGATCCATTCCATCTTGGCAACGGTTCCCCGGAGTTTGATCGGCTTATTGGCGTCGAATTCCGCGGCAAACGCATGATGGGCCGCGGCCGGGATGGGGGCCGCCAGCAGGCCGGCGGCGGACAACGCGACGAGATGCAGGCGCATGGGCACTCCCTCAGTTCGAAGACGGCCGCTGCCTGGCCGCGACGGCCCGGCCGCCGCTCAGCAGGTTCGGCATCGCCTGGTTCCCCTCGTGGCAGGCGTACTCGTAGATCTGCGTGTCGCCGGGCAGCTTCGAGATTGGAATCACCGCGGTCCAGGGCTGCGAGAACGTCGCCGGATCCTCGACCGTGATCGTGTATTCCATCGTGTCGGCGTCGCTCCGCCTGAAACGCTCGACCAGGTGCAGCGTCTCGGAGGCGCGCGTCCAGATGCTGGCCCACTCGTAGTTGGTGCGGTCCAGAAAATTCGTCGTGTCCACCACGAGCGTGTCGCCTTCCCAGCGGCCGACCGCGTCGCCGAACCACTGGCGGACCTGCCCGTGCGCCCGGCCGTCCACGGGGATAATCCGCCGGTCGCGGTACTCCTCGTGGAGGATGGTCACGTAGCCGGGGCTCTGCGCGATCATGTTATGGCCGCCGTTCGGGCCCTGCCACATCATCGCCGTCACGCCGTCGGTCAGGCAGCGCTCGCCGGTGTCGGGGTCGAGGTACGACTCGTAGGGACCGACGCCGTACCGCGCGCCCGATCGCGCCTCCGCCTTCCGCGCCTCCGGCGTGAACGGGATCCGGCCGTCGCGCGGGTCCACGATGAGCGACGTCTGCTTGTAGATGCGCCGCGGCCGCCCGTGGTCCTGCCAGAAGCTGTTGTACTCGTTGCCCCGGATGGGTGACTCGGCGATGGAGCGGCGGCCGACGGCGCCGCCTTCGAGGCCGGCGAGCCGGTTGGCTTCCTGCTCCTTCTCTTCCTGTTCCTTCCGGGCGATTTCGTCGCCGGTGAGCGACTCGCGTCCCTCGAACTCCTTGGGCCGCTCGAGCGCAATCGCCGCTTCGTACCGCCAGACGCCCTGCAGGTCGGGGTCGCCCCACGCGGTGCGCGGGGGCGTCCAGACGCCGGCCGCCGACGTGCCTCCGGGAGAGGCGCTCTTGGTGGCGCTGCAGCCGGCCCCGAGCGCGGCCACAGCCAGCGCGGCAATCGCGATTCCGCTGTGTCGATGGCGCATATCGCAGCTCCGTTACTTGTTGACCTGCCTGGTGGCAGGGTCCACGACCCCCAGCGGGCCGTACATCAGCTCTTCGACGAACTCGGTGCACTTGTACTCGTGGATCTGCGCCGTGGGTTCAAACCGCCGGTACAGCGGCATCCGGATCTTCCACGGCCGCGTGAACACCTTCGGATCCTCGATCGTGGCTTCGTACATGAGGTGGTACGGGCTGACCGGAGTATAGCGCTCGACGACGTGGAGCGCCTCGCTGTGGAAATTGCCGGCCCGGTCGAACCATGTCTGGTCGTTGAAATCGGTGACGTCGACGACCAGCGTCTCGCCCTCCCAGCGGCCGCGCGACAGGCCCATCCAGGTCGGCGCCGGATTGTTCGGCACTTCCTTCAGATGGACGGTGCGCGTCGTCCCCGCGAATTCGTACGCGATGAGCACTGTGTCGGCGCCCTGAAGAATCTGGAACGGGTAGGGCAGGTACGTCGCACGCGGCACGCCCGGCATGAAGCAGCGGATTTCGGGGTCGCGCTCGAGCCAGTGCTCGGCGTTCTCCTTCCTGCGGGCGGCCGCCCACGGCTGGTAGGGGATGTCGTTGCCCTCGACCACGCCGTCGCCGGCGGGCACGCCGCCGGCGGCGCCGAGCGCCCGCACGGCGGGCGCGGGCAGCTCAACTGGAATCGCCCGGCTCAGGCCCGGGCCCGCCGGCCGCGGCGGCGCCGGAAGCAGCGCGAGCGGCGGCCGCGCCGGTTGTGGCTGCAGGTCGTAGTTCGCCGTGTTGAGCGCCTGCCAGACGCCGTTCAGATCGGGCCGGCCGTCGGCGGCGCGTGGCGCCCGGTACGCCGCGGTCTGTCCCGAACTGGGCGTGGCGTACGTCCAGAGCAGGGCGACCGTGGTCGCGCCCGCGATAACGGCCGCCGCGCTCGTGAGTCGGGTTCGCATGTCGGCACTCCTCAGGTGAGGGTCGAGATTATACTGCCGCGCATGATGAGAGCCTCGTGCATGGCCGGCGCGGCCGTCGTTGCCGGGCTGGCTCTTGGCGTCCAGCCGGCGATCGGGGCGCGGCAGCAGCGCCCGGCCGCGGAGCGATGGGTGACGGCCTGGGGAACCTCGCAGAACGGCCTCGCCACGACGAGCGTCACCAATACGACCGTCCGGATGCTGGCGCGTGTGACCGTGTCGGGCGACGCCGTGCGCATCCGCCTGGACAACACCTTCGGCGCCGCGCCGCTCGTGATCGGCCGCGCCTCGGTGGGGCAGCGGATTCAGGGGGCGGCGCTGGCGGCCGGCTCGAACCGGGCGGTGCTGTTCAACAGGTCCGCCGGCGTGACTGTTCCCGCCGGCGGCACGGTCACGAGCGACGCGGTGGCGCTGCTCGTGCTCGCGCAGCAGGACCTGGCGGTGACGCTCCATGTGCCGGAGGCCGGCGTCCGGCCGAGTCAGCACGGCGGTGCGTTTGTGACCTCCTATGCGGCGCCGGACGGATCGGGCGACCTGACCGCCGACGAGAGCGGAATGCCGTTCACCGCGACGACCACCAATCTGTGGTGGGTGAAGGCGATTGACGTGTCGTCCTCATCGGCAACCGGCTCCATCGTCGCGTTCGGCGATTCGATTACCGACGGCACCTGCACGACGCTCGACGCGCACGACCGGTGGGAGGACCTGCTGGCGGTGCGCCTGGCGCTCGACGCCGCGGGACGGGGATCGCCCGACGCGCACAAGGCGATTGTCAACGAGGGGATTGCCGGCAACACCGTGACGCGGCCGAACCTGCAGCCGCCGCCAGACAGCCCGCCCGGGGTTGAGCGGCTCGATCGCGACGTGCTCAGCCATCACGGCGTGACGCACGTCGTCGTCTTCATGGGGACCAACGACATCCGCCGCGAGGCGCCCGCGGCCCAGGTAATTGCGGGGATGCAGGAGGTGGCGACGCGCGTGAAGGCGCGCGGACTGAAGGTGATTGGCGTCACGATTATTCCGCGCCACAACCGGCCGCCCGTCGAGGGCAACACCGGGTGGAGCGACGTCAAGACGCGCATCCGCGGCGAGGTCAACCAGTGGATCCGGACCAGGGCGCCGTTTGACGCGGTCATCGACTTCAACGAGGTCGTGCGGGACAGGGCGAACGCGGATCTGCTCGATCCGCGGTTCAATTGCGGCGACGGCATCCATCCGAGCCCGCGCGGGTATTACGAGATGGGGCGGGCGGTGCGGCTCGACCTGTTCCGCTGAGCCGCGCTAGGCATTGTCCTCGACGAGGGGCAGCGGCTTCTCGAACCGGCCCGCCGCCTGATAGACGACGCCTCCGGCCGAGAGGCTCTTCACCTGGCACCGCAGGATGCGGCAGCGGATGAGGAGCGTTGACGTGCCGGCGACAATCTGGAGGCGGACGCCGGCGCCTGGCGAGAGACGCTCGGGCGACTCGAGTCGCAGCCCGCCTTTCGAGATGTCCACGACCTTCACCGGGTCCGATTCGAGCTTCACCTCGACGATCTGCGGGACGTCGCCGAGCGGCCGCCGGCGCGACTGTCGCCGCTCCTCGTTGACGTCCTGCGCTCTCATTGTCGTCTGGGGATGCTAATCGATTCCGGGCGATTGCAACAGGGGATCGAGAGGCGAACCTACTCGTCCCCGGCGGGTCCGTGATCCGGTGGCGACTCCGCTCCGGGCTGATAGCCAGAGCATGTCAGCACCGGCAGCGCGGGATACCGTGGGTACCGCTCATCGAAAACGGAGCGCCGGCACAGGCAGAACACGGAGTTCCGAGACGACCTCACGACCTGCGCGTGGGCACAGGATGCGCACAGGCCTGTGCCGACTGAGCGCGTGTGACCCGAGTCCATGCACGTCATCGTATGGGCGTCTGGGGTTATCTCGTTCAGTTGACGAGCGCATTCGCGTTCGCGGCAGAAAACGTCCGAACGTCATCCGATACGCGAGCATCATCGCTCGCCCGTTGCCAGAATTCGCGCGCGGCCGCGCGAGCGTCATCCCACACCTCGAGCGTATCGGCGGTCGCGTGCGGCGGTGCAAAGGGTCGTGGCGGCACCTGGCCATCGGCCGTCGGCGCGTACAGCATCGATACCTGATCGAACGCCGGCGCAAGCCGCAACGTTGCATCGTCAGCAAAGAAGACGACGTTGTACGGATGCCGATCCGTATTGGCGATGAGTGCGCCGAACGCATCGAGCCATTGAAGGCGCCTGGCGTCTTCAATGGACAGACGCCCGGCGTCTCTCAGGAGGACAGCCGCGCGAGCCCATGGGTCCGCGGGATCATCTTGAACCGCTGCCAAACTCAATACGGCAACACGGCCTCTGATTCCGACGCGATCAAATCGGTCGCTCTCGAGGAAATAGTGCGAGTCGGTGTCGATGATGCTGGTCTGAGCTGCGGGCACGCCGCGGGCAGACACCACATTCAGCGCCAGCGCTTCGAGCACGACGAGATCGCACCAGCGCCTGGCGGCGGCATCACCGGCACCGCCACGAGCGGCGAACTTGACCAGCACGTGACGTCCGTCAACGAAGACTCCGAACTTCGGACGTTCACCGCCCGCAGAGGATCCCGGAGGATGCCCCGCGATTGTAGCCTCGGCCAGCTCAGGATAATCGCTACGCGTCCTGGCCGGCATGTCGAGCGCTTGCCAGCGGGCAAACGATTCATCCCCCACAATGAGACTGCCGGGCACGTCTTCACCACGCCGCGACATCGCCAGCAGAATGTGATGATCGGACCAATCCATCAAGCGCGCCGGCAGCCGCAGATCGGCGTGCATCGCCGCGAAGTGCCGTCCGAGGAATCCGGATGGACGTGCGTCCGCGAGCTCTATCGGAAGCCCGTCTGACACGGTGCCGGCGGGCATCCACACCGTCTGTCGCGCCACCAGCGTGAAGAGTTCGCCTTCCGACCGAGCGGTTCCGGTTTCCAGAACTCGAAACACGGGAAAACGTGAGGTATCCAAGGTTGGCCACGTTTGACGCAACCCGTAGCGCGTGGCAGGGCCTCGACCGATCGGGATAACGTCAGTCCCCGCCTCCTGTATCCAGCGCATCAATGTGGTTCGAGAAACGCCGAGCCTTTGACGAAGGTCGGCGGCCGGAAGGACTCCTCGGCTGAGCTCCGCTGAAACCGTGCTCATTACGGAACGATTATATCAGAGCGCAGATATCGCTAAATACCAATGAATATAGAATATGTCAGATATTATGAGACTGTTATTGAAACGATTAACGGGACATGGAATGGCCGCGATCTTTCCCGCCGGATGCTGCGCGGTATCGTCGACCGCGATCGTCATCCCGGCTGATCCGAGTGAACCGTTGCGCCTGGAAGGGAATCTCGGCGCGATGCTGGAAGTGGCCGCCGGACGACACCTGTCCCCGGTTGTCAGTGAATTGTCATCCGACGCCAGTCAAGGTGGTTGCGGGGGGGGGATTTGAACCCCCGACCTTTGGGTTATGAGCCCAACGAGCTACCGGACTGCTCCACCCCGCGTCATTCGGAACCTGGAACCTGGAACGGAACCAGGGATGTCGGAAGCAGGACGAATCATGTTCCGACGGGAACGTTTCACTGTACCACGCGGGGCAGCAATCGTAAAGGGCGGGCCCCCGGTCTCAGGGGCGGCGGTCGAGCGGCTCGATGTCCTTGATGATGAAGAGCTTTTCGCCCGGTTTGATGAGGCCGAGCTCGCGGCGGGCGATTTCTTCGATGATGGCCGGGTCTTCGCGCAGGCGCCGGGCCTCGTCCCGCATGCGCGCGTTCTCGGACCTGGCGTCGGCCAGCGACTGTTCGAGGTCGCGGTACTGCTCCCGCGCCTGCATCATCGCCAGCAACCCCTTGTCGCCCACCAGCGCGTCAATCAGCAGCACGCAGCCGACCGCCACGAGCAGGTAGTGCATCGTGCGGCGGCGGCGTCTGCGCGGGGGCAGCGCCTGCGAGTCGGGTGCGGGCGTCTTCTTCGCCATGTCCCTCAGGAAGGCTCAGGCCTTCCGGTATCCGTGTGGCACAATACCGCGTTTCGACCGCGAGTACAAGAGGCCTTGTACCGCAGTTTCGGACGAAGTACAAGTCGTAAATAGCGCAGTCGCGAAGACAGTACAAGAAGAAAACGCGGAGTACAAGAGGAAAGTGAGCGCACCAGCCGAGTCCGACGCGGCGATCGTCCTGACCACCATCGGCGCCGATGTCGACGCCGGGCCGCTGGCCCGTGCGCTCGTCGAGGAGCGGCTGGCCGCCTGCGTCAACGTGCTGCCGCCGATGACGTCCACCTACCGCTGGAAGGGGCGCGTCGAGCAGGCGCAGGAGCGGCAGCTCATCATCAAGACGTCGGCCGGCCGCATCGCCGCGCTCGAGGCGAGGCTGCGCGAGCTGCATCCCTACGAGGTGCCGGAATTTCTGGTGCTCCCGGTGTCCGCCGGGTCCGAGGCCTACCTGCGCTGGCTCCGGGAGGGAGTCAGTCCGGACCGATCCTAGGCGGGGCCACCGCCATCGCCTGCTGATGCCGGCGCGCGCGCAGCCACGCCACCGCCGGAGGGATGAGCGACAGGCCGATCACGACCGCCACCACGATGTGAATGCGCCGCTCGATGTCCGGAATCAGATTGCCCAGGAGGTACCCGCCGAGCGTCATGCTGGTCACCCAGCAGACGGCGCCGATCACGTTGTTCGAGGCAAAGCGCCGGTACCCCATCTGCGCCACCCCCGCCACCACCGGCGCGAAGGTTCTCAGGATGGGCAGGAACTGCGCGATGACGATCGTCTTGCCGCCGTGACGCTCGTAATAATCGCGCGTCATCTGGAGGTGCTCGCGGCGAAAGAGCAGCGAATCAGGCCGGCTGTACAACGCGACGCCCGTCCGTTTGCCGATGTGGTACCCCGTGGCGTTGCCAGCGACGGCGGCGACGATGAGCGACGGAATCAGCACGGCGACGTCGAGGTCGCCTCGCGCCGCGAAGAGCCCGGCCGTGACGAGCAGCGAATCGCCCGGCAGGAAGAAGCCGACGAGCAGGCCGGTCTCGGCGAAGACGATGGCGATCAGGCCGTAGAATCCGGCCAGCCGCACCAGTTCGGGCACGTTGTAGACGGTGGAAAAGAAGCCCTGGATGACGTCCATGGGCTCACACGAGGTCGAGGGCCTGCGCCAGGTCCTCCTGGAGGTCCTCGAGGTCCTCGATGCCGGCCGAGATGCGCACCAGGTCGTCGGTGATGCCGAGACGCTGCCGCTCGTCGGGTGGGACCGAGGCGTGCGTCATGGTGGAGGGATGGCTGATGAGCGTCTCGACGCCGCCGAGGCTTTCGGCAAGGGCCATGAGCCGCACGCCGTTCAGCAGCGTCCGCGCGCGCTCGAGCGACCCGAGCCGGAACGCGATGAGGCCGCCGAAGCCGCGCATCTGGCGCGCCGCCAGCGCGTGCTGCGGGTGCGAGGGGAGGCCGGGGTAGTGCACGGCGGCGACCTTCGGATGCGCCGCGAGGTAGCCCGCCAGCGCCATGGCGTTCTCGTTGTGCCGCGCCATGCGGAGCGGGAGCGTCTTGGTGCCGCGCAGCACGAGCCACGCGTCCATCGGGCCGAGGATGGCGCCCGCCGCATTCTGCACGAACCGCAGCCACTCGATGTGGTCGTCTCTGACCGCGATGACCGCGCCGCCGACGCTGTCGGAGTGGCCGTTGAGGAACTTGGTGGTGCTGTGAACCACCAGATCCGCGCCGAACTCGATCGGCCGCTGCACGTACGGGCTCGCGAACGTGTTGTCCACCGCCACCGGAATGCCGTGGCCGTGCGCGATGGCGCACGCGCCGGCCAGGTCGGTAATCGCCAGCATCGGGTTGGTCGGCGTTTCGAGGAAGACCAGGCGCGTATTCGGCCGGATGGCGCGCTCCAGCTCGCCGAGCCGCGAGGTGTCGGCGTAGGTGAAGTCGAGCTGCGACTTCCGCAGGACGCGCTCGAACAGGCGGTACGTCCCGCCGTACAGGTTGTCGGTGGCCACCACATGGTCGCCCGCCGTGAGCAGCGTCATGACCGCCGAGGTGGCCGCCATGCCCGACGCGAAGGCGAACGCCGCGTTCCCGCCTTCAATGGAGGCGAGGTTGCCCTCGAGCGCCGAACGGGTGGGGTTCTGCGTGCGCGCGTACTCGTACCCCTTGTGCACGCCCAGCGCATCCTGCACGTAGGTCGACGTCTGGTAGATTGGGGTGATGATGGCACCCGTGGACGGGTCGGGGACCTGGCCGGCGTGGATGCACCGCGTGCCGAATCCGGCGTGCTCGCGCACTTTCACAATGCACCATTCTAGTCTGCAATGGACCCCGTCATCGTCCTGACCACGCGCTCCGACATCGAAGCCAGCGTCGTCACGGCGCTGCTCGACAGCCACGGCATCGCCGCCTTCCGCGTGTCGGGCAACCCGCAGGCGATCTGGCCGATGACGGTGAACCCGCTCGGAGAGATCCGGATCGCCGTGCAGGGCGAGGACGCGGAGGAGGCGCGGCGTATCATCGAGAGCCACCGCGAGGACGTCGGCACCCGCGTCATCCGCCTCAGGGACGAGTTCGAGGAGCTGGAGCGGCAGATCGACTACCGGTTCCAGGATCGCGGGCTGCTCGAGCACGCGCTCACGCACAGGTCGCGCGCGGCCGAGGACGTGTCGGGCGGCGTGCTCGACAACGAGTCGCTCGAGTTTCTCGGCGACGCGGTGCTGGGGCTGGTCGTGGCCGAGGCGCTCTTCCGCCGGTATCCGGAGTTCGACGAAGGCCAGAAGTCGAAAATCAAGGCGGCGGTCGTCTCCACGCAGTCGCTGGCGCGCCATGCCGAGCGGATCCGGCTCGGCGCGCACCTGCTCCTCGGCCGCGGCGAGGAGAAGACCGGCGGCCGCTTCAAGCAGGCGCTGCTCGCCGATGGCTACGAGGCGCTCATTGCCGCCGTCTATCTCGACGGGGGGCTGCCGGCGGCGGCCGCGTTTCTCGAGCGCGAGCTCGGCGACGCGATGAGCATCGGCGCCCAGCAGGATGTCGTCGGCATGGATTACAAGTCGGCGCTGCAGGAGCGGCTGCAGGCGAGCGGGCAGCCGCTGCCCGAGTACCGGGTGGCCTCAGCGACCGGGCCGGATCACCGCAAGGAGTTCACGATCGAGGTGGTCGTCGGCGGCGAGATCCTCGGAATGGCCACCGGCCGGGCGAAGAAGGAGGCGGAGCAGGAAGCGGCGCGGCTGGCGCTGGCGCGCCTGGATCGCGCAGGCTGAAGCCTGCGCGCTACGGGTCAGTCGATCTCGATGATGCCCCAGCTCTTGCGCTCTTCCGGCGTCGCCTCGAGGGGGGCGCCGGCGCCGGCAAAGGCGAGCGCGGGCGTGGACGCAGGTTCGTGCGGCGGGACGCGCGCCAGCGCGTGGCGCTGCACCTCGCGCGCCACGTCCTCCTCGGCCGGCGGGGTCGGGCGGCAGTGCAGCCGCACCCAGACGCGCAGCAGCGGATCGACAAAGCTGTACCGCTTCTGGCGCGACACGACCAGGTCGACGTCCTCGAGCCAGGAGAGATAGTCCTTGGTCGAGCCTGGCGTCCGGTGGAGCCGGAGCGAGATCTCGGTGAGCGTCAGCGGCTCGTCCTCCGCCAGAATGTCGAGGATGGCCTTGAGCGCGCCGTATCCGCGGGCGCGGTGGAGCCGCAGTTCGTAGCAGAAGCGGCACCAGCGCTCGAGCGCGGCGCCCGGGGCCAGCAGCGCCGTGAGGGCGCTGATCGGATCGGCGCCGCGTCCCATGTGCGCCATCATGTCCGCGATGGCGCGGACGTAGGCCACGCGGCCGTCGGTCAGCGCCGCCATCACGCGCATCAGGTAATCGCGGTCGTCGGTCGGCGTCTGTTCGTAGCCGTTGAAGGCGGGTGCGAGCAGGTCGGTGATGTCGGCCGCCGACAGGGGCGGCTGGTGCACGACCTCGAAGCGGGATGTCGCGTCACGCAGCAGCCGGTGCGCGCGCGCCAGATACCGCGTGGTCAGCACGAAGCGGTTGGGGCTGCCCGCCAGCGCCTCGAGCAGGTCGCGGAGGACGTGGCGCAGACCCGGAAAGCTCTCGAAGGTGCGCAGTTCCAGCACCTCGTCGAGCAGGAACGTGCAGGGCGCGCCCCCGGGGGCGCGGGCGGTGTCGAAGAAGCTCAGCACGGCGCCGAACGCGTCGCGCGCGGTGGCGGGCGTGCGCTCGCCGGCCTGCCACGGGAAGGGCGAGGATGCCACGACCGACTGCAGGAAGCGTTCCGGGGTTGTCGCGCACCGTTCGACATCGATGTACTGCGCGGCCCCGCGGCCGATCCGGTCGCGGAGGCGGTGCAACAGCGACGTACGGCCGGTACCACACCCCCCGGGAATGACCGGAATACGCGACGGCGACGCTTCGAGCGCCGCCAGTACCCGCCGGTCGAATCCTGTATGCGGACCCGTCATTCCTCGTACCCCGCTTCCCGGACCGGTTATGCCCGATCCGATTCCGGGCTCCAGGCTTCCGGCGCCAGGCTCCGGGAATTCCCGGAGCCCAAGGCCCGAAGTCTGAAGCCGTGGCGTGTCGTGCGACTCCACCGCCACAACGCTGCATCGTCGCGAATCATGTCGGGCGCGTGACGTGTATGTTGTCGGGATCGGAAAACGAAAGATCAGTAAGGTAAGAATCGCGCGGCCGCTTGTCAAATAAATTTCGCAAAAAAGTTTCAGTTGACATTCCCCGCGCACGCGCGGCCGCGGTCGCTCGAGACAATCATGTCGGAAATCGTACGAAGATCGGGCGAGAGCAGCTAGGATAGAGACTGGATGCCGTTCAATATCGCGGTGCTGGGCGCGCAGTGGGGTGACGAGGGCAAAGGCAAGATCGTCGACATGCTCGCGCCGCACGTGTCTGCCGTCGCGCGCTATCAGGGCGGCCACAACGCCGGGCACACCGTGTACGTACAGGGCCGCAAGTTCGTCCTCCATCTCATTCCGTCGGGCATCCTGCACCCCGGCGTCACCTGCGTCATCGGCAACGGCGTCGTGGTCGATCCGGAGGCGCTGTTCAGGGAGGTTGACGAGCTCGGCCGGATGGGAGTGGCCGTCGACGGCCGCCTGCGCATCAGCGAGAAGGCGCACGTGATCCTGCCGTATCACCGCGAGCTCGACGTGCTCTCCGAGGCGCGGCGCGGCGAACGGAAGATCGGCACGACCTCGCGCGGCATCGGGCCGGCCTACGAGGACAAGATCGGGCGCCGCGGCATCCGGATCTGCGACGTGCTGGGCGACGGCGATGCGCTCGCCGAGGCGGTGCGCGAAAACGTCAACGCCCGCAACCGGATCATCAGGGAGTCGACGCTCGACTGGAAGCCGGTCTACGACGACCTGGTCGCGTTCGGTGAGCGGATTCGGCCCTGGGCCGCCGACGTGTCGCTCCTCCTGGCGCAGATGATGCACGAGGGGAAGTCGGTGATGTTCGAGGGCGCGCAGGCCACGCTGCTCGACATCGACCACGGCACGTATCCCTTCGTCACCTCGTCAAATGCCTCAGTAGGCGGGATTTGTACCGGTCTCGGGGTGCCGCCGCGCGCGATCGGCGGCGTGCTGGGGGTCGCCAAGGCGTATACGACGCGCGTCGGCGAAGGGCCGCTGCCGACCGAGCTGGACGGCCCGCTCGCCGACCGCCTCCGGGAAGGCGGGCAGGAGTACGGCGCGTCAACAGGCCGGCCGCGCCGCTGCGGCTGGTTCGACGCCGTCGTGGTCCGCTACTCGGCGCGGATCAACGGCCTCGACGCGCTCGCGCTCACCAAGCTCGACGTGCTGGACGGGCTGCCCGAGGTGCCGATCTGCACGGGATATCGCGTGGGGGGCCGGACGGTGACCGATTTTCCGGCGGATCTCCGCCTGCTCGCGCGCGCCGAGCCGGTCTACGAGACGATGCCGGGATGGACGACGCCGACCAAAGGCGTCACGCGGATGGAGCAGTTGCCGCCGGCGGCGCGGCGCTACATCGAGCGGCTCGAGGCCGCAAGCGGCGTCGAGTGCGCGCTCGTCTCCACCGGGTCCGATCGCGCCGAGACGATCGTCAGGCCGGGGTCGGTGGTGGCCCGGTGGTTCCCGTAACCGGCGCTATGTCCTGTGTTGGTCGATGAAGCGCGCCAGCGCGGCCGGATCCACTTCGAAGAACTCGATGCCCGCGCGGTAGCGCGTGGTGCCCTTTGGAATCTCGAACGACGCCCACGCCACCGCCGCCCGGAAGCGCACGGGCGGCGATCCGCTGGGCACCAGCATGCGGACCCGCTGGTTCGGCCTCAGCACTGTGGACGAGATCACCTGCGCGCCGACAACCGACATGTCCACCAGCGTCGCGGGGTTGCCGTCGATTTCCACTTCGACGCCGTCCGCGATCTTGAACCGCGGCGCGCGCCGCGTGCCGCGCTGATCCAGGGGGGCGGCGGGCACGGGGGTCGCTTCCTCGACGGCGAGGGCCGCCGCGGCGCCGGCCGCCCCGACCGCGGCCGCGTCGCCGCGCCCGCGCGGTGCCACGTGCGGCCCGGCGTCGTCGGTGACGATGCGAATCTCGCAGCCGCTCAGGGAGGGGTCGGCCTTGATGCGGTTGATGAGCGCCGTCCCGCGGGAAGTGGTGGCGAACAGCCGGTCGAGCGCGACGACCGCGGGCCGCTGCCGGGTAATCACATCGAGGGCGTGCAGCGCTTCGGCGTCGGAAAACACCTGCGCGGCGCTGAGATCCTCGCGCTCTTTCAGTGAGGCGAGCTGTTCAGCAGCCGCGATGAGCACCGTGGCGGACACAGCCTGTTAGTCTAACCCAGTGGCCGAGTCTCCGGCAGTTCGCTGCGCGCACCTGAGGAAGCGGTACGGCGACCTCGTGGCCGTGAACGGGCTGTCGCTGACGGTGCCGCGTGGCGAATGTTTCGGCCTGCTCGGTCCGAACGGCGCCGGCAAGACGACCACCATCGAGATTCTGGAGGGACTGCTCGAGCCCGACGAGGGCGAGGTCGAAGTGCTCGGCCTGACGTGGCGCGCGCATGCCCGCGATCTGCGGCAGCGGCTCGGGATTCAGCTCCAGGAGACGCGCCTGGCCGAGAAGCTCACGGTGGAAGAGACGCTCCGCCTCTTTCGTTCGTTCTACCACCGCGGCCGCTCGGTGACGGAACTCATCGGCCTGGTCGAGCTCGAGGGGAAGCGCTCGAGCCGGGTGGGGACGCTCTCGGGCGGCCAGCGGCAGCGCCTCGCGATCGCGTGCGCGCTGGCCGGCGCGCCCGATCTCCTGTTTCTGGACGAGCCGACCACCGGTCTCGATCCGCAGTCGCGCCGCCAGCTCTGGGCCGTGCTGGGCCGGTTCCGCGCCGGCGGCGGCACGATTGTCCTGACCACCCACGACATGGTCGAGGCGGAAACGCTCTGCGACCGCGTGGCGGTGGTGGATCAGGGCCGCATCATCGCGGTGGGCACGCCGGGCGAGCTCGTCGAATCGCTCGGCGCCCCGAAGGTGGTGACGCACCGCGGCACTCTCGAGGACGTGTTCATGGCGCTCACCGGCAGGCATCTCCGTGACGACTGACCGCGGCGGCGCGCGCCATCCGCTTGCCGAGCTGACGCTGGCGCGCGTGCGCGAGTTCGTCCGCGAGCCCGAGGCGCTCTTCTGGGGGCTGGTCTTTCCGATCGTCATGGCGATCGCGCTGGCGGCGGCGTTTCCGGCGCGGGCGAGCCGGCCCGTCCGCGTGGGCGTCGCCCTCGGTCCGCGGGCTGACGCCGTGCGGCGCACGCTCGCCGCGGTGCCCGGCATCGAGGTGCGCCCGCTCGGACGGGGCGAAGCGGGCGCCATCCGCGACGGCGACGTGCACCTGGTCGTCGTCCCGACCGATCCGCCGACGTACCGCTTCGACGCCGCACGCGACGAGAGCCGCGTTGCGCGCCTGGTCGTGGACGAGGCGCTCAAGCGCGCGGCGGGACGGCCCGAGCCGTGGACCGCGCGCGAAGAGCCGATCGACGTGCCCGGGTCGCGCTACATCGACTGGCTCATTCCCGGCCTGCTCGGGATGAACCTGATGAGCACCAGCATGTGGGGCGTCGGCTTCTCGATCGTGCAGGCGCGGCTGCGCAAGCTGCTGAAGCGGCTCATCGCGAGCCCGATGCGGAAGCGCGAGTACCTGCTGGCGCAGATGATCGCGCGGCTCGTCTTTCTGGTGCCGGAGGCACTGCTGCTGCTCGTGTTCGGCGCGCTCGTCCTCGGCATGCCGGTGAACGGATCGTACGGCGCGATCGCCGCCGTCTGCCTGCTCGGCACGCTGTCGTTTGCCGGCCTCGGGCTGCTGGCGGCCAGCCGCGCGGCGAGCATCGAGGGGATCTCGGGCATCCTCAATCTCTCGATGCTGCCGATGTGGGTGCTGAGCGGCACGTTCTTTTCCACGTCGAACTTTCCCGACGCGCTGCAGCCCCTCATCCAGGCGCTGCCGCTGACCGCGCTCAACGACGCGCTGCGCGCCGTCATCCTCGAGGGCGCCACGCTGCGGGCGACCGGCCCCGAACTCGGGCTGCTCGCGCTCTGGGGGGTCGTGCCGTTCGTCGTTGCGCTGCGGCTGTTCAGATGGCAGTGAGGCCCTGGTCGCCAGGTCTCAGTCGCGGCGGACCTCGCGCGGCTTCTTGTCGGCGCGCAGCCCCTGAAACGACGGATGACGGATCTTCCCGTCGCCGGTCCATTCGGTAAACGCGACTTCGCCGACCAGTGACGGCTTCACCCAGTGCGCGCGACGCCCAAGCGCTCCCTCGGGCGGCGGATCGAAGGGGCACTCCTTGCGCGCGATCGCGTCGAGCCGGCGCCGCAGGTCGATGGCGCCCTGGTGGGTGAATCCGGTGCCCACCCTGCCTGAAAAGACCAGGCGGCCCCCGTCGTAGTACCCGACGAGCAGCGCGCCGAGGCCGTCGCGCGCGCCTGCCGGATCGGTAAAGCCGCCGATGACGAACTCCTGGCGCCGCGTGCACTTGGTCTTGAGCCATCCGCCGTGCCGTCCGGCCGCATACGGGAGATCGCGCCGCTTGGAGACGACCCCTTCGAGCCCGAGCCGGCGGACCTGATCGAAGAAGCGCCGTCCCCGTCCTTCGACATGGTCCGCGTAGCGGATCGGTCGGCGCGTCCGCCGCCCGATGAGCGTGCGCAGCCGGGCCTTGCGCGCCTCGAGCGGCAGGCGCTCGAGGCTCCTGCCGTCGAGGCGCAGCAGGTCGAAGACGAAGTACACCAGGCCGGCGCGCGGGGCGGTGGCGGAGAGCGCATGCTGCAGTGCCTGAAAGCTGGAGCGGCCGTCGGGCAGCAGCATCACGACTTCGCCGTCGAGCAGGGCGTCGCGCACGCCGAGGTCGCCGGCCGCCGCCGCGATCTCAGGAAACGCGGCGGTCCAGTTGTTCCCGTTGCGGGTGAGCAGCGTCGCGCGGCCTCCGCGAATCAGGCAGCCGATGCGGTACCCGTCGTATTTGATTTCGTGGAGCCACTGGTCGCCCTCGGGTGGCGCGGTGACGAGAGTGGCGAGCTGCGGCCGATAGGGCGGCGACGGCACGCCGTAGATTATGCCGCCCGCTGCGGGCGCACGACCCGCGGGCTTGTCCGAAAAGCCGCGAAATGACCGTGGTACACTCCGGGGCTGATCGGTAGTGGGCAGTCGGCAGTGGGCAGTAGTACGACCGGGTAGCTCAGTGGTAGAGCAGCGCACTTTTAATGCGCGGGCCGCGGGTTCGATCCCCGCCCTGGTCACTTTCGTTCCACGACAGTTCAACCAGAGGAGTCGCGGTATGCGAGTGTTGATGTTGGCAGGCGTGTTGGTGATGGGGGCCGCGGCGGCGTCGGCACAGCAGCAGGCGCAGCCCGCGCAGTACTCGGACGCGTGGTATCAGCAGTTCCGCGTCGCGTACAGCGCGCCGGTGGAGCCGTTCAAGATTGTCGGCAACATCTACTATGTCGGCGCCGCCAACATCGCCTCGTATCTGATGACGACGCCGGAGGGCCACATCCTGCTCGACACCGGCACGACGACGATGACCGACGTGATCCGGAACAGCGTGACGAAGCTCGGCTTCAAGATGTCCGACATCAAGATCATGATTTCGAGCCACGCGCACTTCGATCACATCGAAGGCCACGCGGCGATGAAGAAGCTGACCGGCGCCCGCGTGATGGCGATGGCCGGCGACGCCGAGGCGCTCGAGAGCGGCAAGGACAACTCGGCGCTCGGCGCCATCGGCTGGGCGCCCGTGAAGGTCGATCGCGTGCTGAAGAGCGGCGACACCGTGTCGCTCGGCGGCACGACGCTCCGCGCCCTGCACACGCCGGGCCACACGCAGGGGGCAACAACCTGGTTCACGACGGTGCAGGACAAAGGGCGTTCGTACACCATCGCGTTCCTCGGCGGGACGACGCCGAACGGCGGCGTGCCGCTCTTCAACAACCCGCGGCACAAGAACGTTGTCGAGGACACCCGGGGCACCTTCCGGAAGCTGCAGGCCGAGAAGGTGCCTGACATCTATCTGATCGGGCACCCGCAGGCGCTTTTTGCCGGCAAGGTGGACCGCATCAAGGCGGGGGAGACGCCCCATCCGCTGCTGAACGGCGAGGCGTGGACCAAACAGATGGTCGACGGCGCGGCGGGCTTCGAAAAGCGCGTGGCCGAGGAGCGCGCGAAGGGGACGAAGTAGCCCAATCAAGGCACAAGGGACAAGGCGGTGAACTGGAGTTCCAGGACTTAGTGGACAGTCGATTTAGCATCCGCAGCGGAGGGCGATGCCGATGTCCACGAAGCCAGGCAGGGGGCTTTCCCGCGTCGAGCGGATATTTCCCAAGTCGCTGAACGTATTGAACACCCGTCAGGGCGCATGCCGAAGGCCTGGATCCCGGGGCCATGCACGTTCTGGAGGCGTCTTCCCGCTGGCCGCCAGATTGCACCGGTCAGGCGTTACCCGAATGCGAAGCGCACTGCTCCTGATCATCGTGGCGCTGATGGTGGCAGGCAGTGCGGGCGTCCTGGGAAGAAGCTCAGACACTCGCCCCAGGAGGGAACCGCATCATGACCTTCTATCGCCGCTGGATCGTGGCGTGCGCGGCCGGTGAACTCGTGGGCATCGGCGCCGCGACCGGTGCGGCCCTCGGGATTCATGCGCTGATTGGCGAACCGCAGTCGATCGCCAGTCGTCTCCTGACGCTCGCGATATTCGCGGCGGTCGGTGCGGTGGAAGGGACCGCGTTGGCCGGATTCCAGTGGCGCGTGCTCCGCGCACGGCTTCCCCGCTTGCGTGTGGGGGAATGGGTGGGCGTCACCGTCGCCCTCGCGGTGGGGGGCTGGATCGTGGGCATGATGCCGTCGCTCTTCATCAATCACGAGGCGGCGGCACAGGAAGAACCCGGCCTCGCGTTCGTGTTGCTCATGGCGTCGATAGCCGGTGCTGGCGCGGGTCTCTGCTTCGGCGCGGCGCAATGGTTCATCCTCCGCCGACACGCGGAGCGAGCGAGCCGGTGGATCTGGATCCACGTGCCCGCGTGGGCGCTGGCCATGACGGCGATCTTCCTTGGCGCGTCGTTGCCTTCCGGGGGATCCTCCGGCTGGTTCATCGGACTCAGCGGTGTAACCGGTGGAATGCTCGGCGGGCTGCTCCTGGGCGCGGTCACTGGGCTCGTGGCAAGCAATCTTCGGCCGTGGGTGGACGAGCAGCACTGGTCCCTCCAGGGCAAGGTCTGCGCGGTTACCGGCGCGAACTCGGGCATCGGACAGGAGGTGTCCCTCGGTCTGGCGCGCCTCGGCGGATCGGTCTTCCTGCTGTGTCGCCGACCCGCGGAAGGCGAGCGAGTGCGGCAGTTCATTCTCGCGAGACAGCCGGGCGCTGACGTGTCGGTGGTGACCTGTGATGTCGGCGACTTCGGATCCATCCGCCGTGCCGCCGCACAGCTGCTCACCGAGCGGCCGCGTCTCGACGTGCTCGTGCACAACGCCGGGGCGACCTTTCCCGAGCGGACGATGACCGCGAACGGTATCGAAGCGACGTTGGCGGTGGACGTCGTGGGCCCATTCCTCCTGACCGCGCTACTTCGCCAGCGACTCGAGCAGTGCGGCGGACGCGTCATCACGCTGACGGGCATCTACCAACGTAAGGGACAGGTCGATACGAGCGATCTCCACTTTGCTCATCGACCGTACGACTCGCTCGCCGCCAACAATCAGGCGCAACGGGGCCGATGGCTGTTCATGTCGGAACTGGCGCGGCGGGCGCCGCAGTTGATGACCGCCTCCGTGCACCCGGGTGCCGTGCTCACCGGCGCGCAGGCGCGCTTGCCACGTCTAGTACGCGCCCTGATCCGTACGCTGGCGCGACCGGCCTTCGTCCGCCCGGAGGTGGGCGCGATTCCCGCGCTGCGGCTCGCCGCGCACCCGGACGGTCCGCACCAGACAGGACGCTATTTCGATCGGTGTCACCTGGCGCCCGATGTGGCCAACGCGGCGCTCGCGCGCGCGTTCTGGACAGCGTGTGAGGACATGACGGGCGCCGCTCGGTCGGTCGGCGAGATGGCCCGAGCCGGATAGGCACGACGATGGCCGCCCAGCGGCGCCGCTGGCTCTTTCCTCTCGATGGGAGTATCGCGATGCCAGTCGGCGGTGTGATCTCGGTAGTGGCACTCATCCCAAACATCGTGTGGGCGCTCCTTCCATCGTCCGATTTGCCGGAACCACGCACGGAAGGGGCAGCCGAACCATCCCGAGCACTCGCCTTGATCGAGCAGGTTGCGCGCCTTGGGGTTTTCAGCGTGCCGTTCTTCTACACGTTCGCGCCGCTCCACCCGATCGAGGGGACCGCGCTCATCGTGTTAGTTGCCGCCCTGGGCGTCTATTACCTGTGCTGGTTCCGGTACTTCGCACGAGGGCGCGGCTCTCGGTTGCTCTATCAGCCGCTCTGGGGAGTGCCGGTCCCCATGGCCGTGAGTCCCGTGATCTATTTCGCCGCGGCGAGCGTGGTGCTTCACGCCATCTGGCTCGCTGCGGCCACCGTGCTGCTGTCACTGTCGCACATTCCATTGAGCTACCGAGAAGCGCGACGGCACTGTCAAGTTGACGAGGCCAAGGCCTGACTATCCCTTTGAGTGTCCACGGATCAGTCTTCTCGATCGGCTTTCGGAGGCGGGCCGTGAAATGAGCCGCCGAGCCGCCGGCATCGCTTGCGTCAACCGAACGTAGCGCCGATCGCTTCACGCGTTCTTCAAGGATGTGGAAAGCGGCGATCTCTGTCACCGAGAGCCCCGCGTGTCCTCGGATGTCGCATCAAGGCGGGGGAGACGCCCCATCCTCAAGGCACAAAGCACAAGTCACAAGTCACAAGTCACAAGGCTCAAGTCGCACGGTGGTTCACCGTCTTGAGCCTTGAGCCTTGTGCCCTGTGACCCGCGCGCGTCTACTGCGTGGCCGTCGTGAGCGGCGCGGGAGCGATGTTCGCCTCGTCGCTCGGCCCGGTCTTGACGACCGGCTTGGCCCAGCGGACGACGCCGCGCACGTTGTCGGCCGCCGTGCCGGCGCGCGACAGCGTGAGCGAGTAGGTCTGCCGGTCCTTCGGCGCCAGCTTGCCGAGCTGCCACACGGCGACATTCGCCTTGAGTCCCGCGTCGGCGCGCACGCCCTGGTAGCCGCTTCCCGTCGTACTCACGACATTGGCACCGGCAGGGACGACGAGATTGACCGTGAGATCTTCGGCCGTAAGCCCTCGATTCGGCAGACCGCTGTTCTGGACCGTCAGGCTGTAGGTGACGCCGCTTGCGGCGGCGACGCCGGCGCTGAGCTGGCTCGCGATGAGCGGCCGGTACCCGAGGTCGCGGGCGTACGTCCAGACTTCCTGCACGAGCGACTCGGGCAGCCGCGCGGGCGAGTAGGTGCCCATGCGGACGCGGACGGCGGGCTCTTCGCCGAGCGTCTTCCAGTGCGCGGGCATGATCTTGGCGTGGTCGTACACCATCCGCTTGACCCATTCGAAGTCGGCGTTGATCGCGCCCATGTTCTGGCGGGGGCCGTTCAGCGTCGGACCGTGGCACTGCGCGCATCCGACGGTCGAGAGCGCGACTTCGAGGCCGCGGGGCGCTCCGGCGGGCACGGTAAACCGCCATGGCCCTGGCTGCGCCACGGCCGGGAGGCCGTCGAAGTAGGCCACCAGATCGGCGATTTCCCGGTCGCTGACCTGCGACTCGACGAACGCGGGCATGATGCCCCACGGCTGCCGCACGGCCCGCCGGAACTGCGGGACGGTCAGCCGGCGGCCGGCGAGGTCGGGTCCGAAGGCGCCTTCACCGTTGGTACCGTGACAGTTCCGGCACTGGGTGGCCGGGCCTTCCCAGAGGGTCTTGCCGGCCTGGGCGTTGCCGGCCTGCGCGGCGGCGGTGGTCGGAGCGAGCAGGAAGAGGACGAGAGCGAGCAGCGGTGCGAGCAACGTGAACATCGGTGCGACCCTCCTGATGGCGACGTGAAATGTTGGCGCCTACTCTACACGGATCGGGACGGCTATGGGAGCCTGGCGGTAGACTGAGTCACGCGCGCCCGTAGCTCAGGTGGATAGAGCACCGGCCTTCTAAGCCGGGGGTCGAAGGTTCGAGTCCTTCCGGGCGCGCCAACGCGCAGGCCCGCGCGGCAGCCCCCTCATGGGAGCGTCCCCTTCAGTTCTCTATAAATTCGCCGCAGAACAACTTCTCTCTGCGCGGCGAATGCATACAGCTTCGCGTACTGATCGAGCCTGACCGCGGCGACTGCCTGATCTTCGCTCGCGCCCCGCGCGATCTCATTCTGGATTCCGTCTCGCGCTTCCACGAGGATTTGCCGCATGCGGTCGAGCGCCGCTCGAGTCTGCTTCGGATCGTCAGGGATTGGCCCATGACCCGGTATGAAGATCTCGGCGTCGAGCGCCTTCACTGCATCCAGCACCCGAATCCACGAGACGCCGTAGCCCCCCGCCATATTTGGAAATTCTTCGTTGAAGAACACCTCGCTCATGTACGCGATCCGGTCCTGGGGCACGAACAGGATGCTGTCCCCTTTCGTGTGCGCGGAGCCGAAATAGAGAATCTGAATCTCCTTGCCGCCGAGGTGCAACGTCAGTCGATCGCGAAACGTCGCGTTCGGCATCCGCGCGCGCTGCTCGTCGTCCGGTAAACGGCCGCGCTGCATCTGGTCGAGCAAGCCGGCGCGGTAGGTGTCGTGCCCGATCTTGAACACATCAGCGTAGGCGGTATTCCCCTTGCTGAACGGATCGTGAAACACAGAGGAGACGAGATAGCGAACGGGCTGTCTGACGACGCCGGCAATCGCCTGCCGCTCGGCGCGCGCGATCGCGTCCGAGTCCAGCGCGTCGAAGACCACCACGCCTTCGCTCGTGGCGATGACACCGCTGTTGAAAAGTCTGCCCTCGTTGTTCGTCGTGAACACGTAGTGACCGGGAATGACTTGCCGCAGGCTTCCCGGATTCGCCGCCCGATCAGCGGACGGCGCCTGCGAAGCCGTAGCGGTCTGCAGCGCAAGCAGGAGCACGGCGGCAGTCGCGAGCCTGGTCGTCATGGGCGTTATGCTAACGCCAAAACGGCCGAAGGTTCGCTCGGAAGTGCGCGACCGCCGTCGCCGGCGAATGAGCGGCGTGCGATTACGGGACGATGTTGACCCCGGATGGCTTGGCCAGTGTGTCGATATATTCGATCGCTTCCGACGGGACGCACAGCGTCTCGGGAAACTCCTGCGCCT
Source organism: Acidobacteriota bacterium (assembly GCA_016213695.1). GTDB lineage: Bacteria > Acidobacteriota > Vicinamibacteria > Vicinamibacterales > UBA2999 > DATCJA01. Next base: position 38,646 of record JACQZV010000038.1, read on the forward strand.
TCATCCAATAGAGGTTCGCCCGCATGAACGTCCACGGCTTCGTATAGAACTTCGGGTCGTCCACCGTGGCGGTAAGCTGCAGGTTGTATTGATCGAGGCGCGTGTAGCGTTCCCGGATGTGCGCCATGGAGCTGCGCGGGTGTCCCAGGCCGTCCAGCCACGGGCGGTCGTCCAGACCCGTCGTGTCGATGACGAGCGTGGTGTCGTTCTCCCAGCGGCCGACCGAGTATCCGTAGTAGCGCGATTCGGGAGCCCCCTTCACGTCGACGGCCTTCGGGAGCGCGCGCCCATCCATCCAGATCTCGCGCCACAGGCGCTGCTGCTCGTACGCGATGAGGATGCGGCCGGGCGCCGAGCCGAAGAGGACGCCGCCCCGGTTGGTGATCGCGTAGGTGAGCACGTTGCGTGGGAAGCCGAGCGGATCGCACGTGATGGCCGGGTCGTTCGACACGCCGGGAGCGCCGCCCGTGCTCGCGGGATTGGTGGCGGGGCCGTACGCCTTGCGTTGCTTGAGGATGGCCTCGCCCGCGGGTGTCATCGGCGGCACCGGATCGGGCTTGTTGCTCGTACCCGGTCCCACCCACGCGCCGGACAAATCCCGCTTCGGTGCGGGGCCCGGTGGATTCGGCATCTTCGGGATGCCCTCCGACACGAACCCCTCGCCGCTGACGCGCTGGCGGCCCCGGGCAGCCGGGTCCGCGCCGTACGCGACGAGCACGGCCAGCACCGCGGCCGTTGAAGCCAGAATGGAGTTGCGCACGGTCTGCCTCCTCGTTATTTCTTGACGTCGGCGTCGGGATCGTACCGGGTCTTGCCGCCCGCATCTCCACCAAGCTGGGTGTCGTGCAGCTCAGAGCCGTCGGCGAGCACGAGCTTCTGGAGACGGCCGGCAGGATTGCCGTTCTTGGCCACGTACATCCGGACCGTGATGACGTCACCCGGAGTGACCGACGCCTTGGTCCAGCCAATCAGCCGGAGCGCCTGCGGCGCCGCCGTCTCGACGACCATGTGCACGACGGCGCCCTTGGCATCCTTGGCGTCGAAGTTGATGAGCGCGTGCGGATTGGCCCAGGCGAATTGCGTGACCGTCGCCTGCTTGAACTCGGTGATCGTGTCCTCATACGCCGCGTTGCCGTGATGCGCCAGCGCCCGCACGCCAGCCAGCGTCAGAACGCCGAGAAGGAAAAGGAAGGTGACGCGTCGATGTCCGGTCATGGTGTACCTCGTGTGAGGCTGCATGATAACGCCATTTGCGGCGCTGTAAAGCCCATGCTCGCCCCTCGGTCAAACCGCTGGTGCATCCGCCGTCCGCAGCGTTACAATTCGCGCACGCGGAGGACGAAAGCATGGCGTTCGACCTGGTCGTCAACGGGAGCACACACCGCGTCGATGCCGATCCGCAGACGCCCCTGCTGTGGGTCATCCGCGATCACGTCGGCCTGACGGGCACGAAATTCAGCTGCGGCATCGGGCAGTGCGGCGCCTGCACCGTGCACCTCGACGGCCGCGCCGTGCGCTCGTGCAGCATCCCGGCGGCGACGGCCATCGGCAAGCCTGTTGTGACCATCGAAGGCGTGTCGCCGGACGGCACGCACCCCATTCAGCTCGCCTGGAAGGAATTCGACGCGCCGCAGTGCGGCTACTGCCAGTCCGGCATGATCATGAGCGCGCTGGCGCTGCTGCGCGAGCGTCCGCACCCCACCGACGCCGACATCGACGCCCGCGTGACCAACGCCTGCCGATGCGGCACGTATTACCGCGTCCGGAAGGCCATCCACCTCGCCGCCGATCTGATGGGGAAGTGAGATGAACACCGACGTCACCCGCCGCGAGTTCCTGGCCACGGTGGCCGCCGCGCAGGGCTCTTTTGTGCTCGGCTTCTGGATGCCGGTAAAGGCCCACGCGCAGACGCGCACACCGGCCTCGGCGCCGGCCGGCACTGTCTGGTACGAGGAGCCGGCCACTCCTGAAGTGAACGCATGGATCGTCGTTGCACCCGACGACACCGTCACGGTCCGGATCGCGCAGACCGAGCTCGGCCAGGGCGTCTGGACGTCGAACGCGATGATGGTGTGCGAGGAACTGCAGTGTGACTGGACGAAGGTCCGTCCCCAGTACGCCTCCGCCAACCGCGACGCGCGCGAGAAGGCGCCCGCGTGGACGCTCGCGGTTCCGGGCAACGGCGCGACCGACCCGAAGGGCGGCGGCGTGCCGACGTTCGGCACTCGCGATCGAACCGGCGTCGCCGGGATTCCGGACAGCCTCTATCGGCGCATGCGCACCAATGCCGCCTCGTCCGTGAAGGACGGCCGCTACTACCTGCAACTGGCCGGCGCCGAGGCACGCGAACGGCTGCTGCTCGCCGCGGCGGATCTGTGGAGCGTGCCGGTCGCCGAGCTGACGGCCAGGAACAGCATCATCACGCACGCGCGGAGCGGCCGCACGGTCACCTACGGGCGCGTCGCGCATCGCGCCGCGCAGATTCCGCATCCGCACCCCGAGACGATCGCCATCAAGCCGCCGGACCAGTGGACGCTCATGGGCACGGAGCAGAAGAACCTCGACGTGCCGCTGAAGGTGACGGGGCAGACCGTGTACGGGATCGACGTCCGCCTGCCGGGGATGAAGTGGGCGGCCGTGAAGGCGTGTCCGGTCTACGGCGGCGATGTCGCGCGCTTCGATTTCGACGCCGTCCGCGACATGCCGGGCGTGCGATCCGCCGTGCAGTTCCCGATTCCCGACCCGGCGTTGACCCGCGGCCGGATCTTCAGCGGCGGCGTCGCCGTCATCGCCGACAGCTGGTATCAGGCCAGGACCGCGATCGATCGGATGCCGATCGAGTGGGACGTTCCGCCCGAGCACGCGGCCGTCAACACCGCGATGATGCGCGACGGGCTGCTGGCCGCCATCGATCAGCCGGGCCAGGTTCGCGTCAACCAGGGAGACGTGGACGCCGGCTTCGTGCGCGCCGCGAAGATTGTCGAGGCGACCTACTCGACGCCGTATCTCGCCCGGGCGCGCATGGAGCCCGGCAACGCCACGGTGCTCGTGACCGACGACCGCGTGGACATCTGGATCGGCGACCAGAGCCCCCAGGAAACGCGCTTCAGCGCCTCGACGATCACCGGCATCCCCGAGCAGAACGTCTATATCCACCTGTGCCACCTGGGTGGCGGCTTCGGCCGCAACGGCAACGGACCGCAGGCCGAGCACGCGATCATGATCGCCAACGCGCACCGCGGCACGCCGATCCACATGCTGTGGACGCGCGAGCAGGACTTCATCGGCACGACCTACCGCGCGATGGGGCTGGCGCGGCTCAGGGCCGGCCTCGATGCCGAGGGCTGGCCGATCGCGCTCGACGTGCGGACGTGCATGCAGCGCGACGGGTTCGGACCCGAGGCGTCGTTCGACGTGACGTCGCGCTACCACGTGCCGAGCTACCGCTACTCGAGCCACACCACCAGGTTTCACGTGCCCGTGGGCACGCGGCGCGGCGTCGGACAGGCGGCGCACGAGTTCTATCGCGAAAGCTTCATGGACGAACTCGCTCGCGCCGCGGGCAGGGACCCGTATCTCTATCGCCGCGAGCTGCTCGCGCGCACGAACCTGCCGTACAAGGCCGACATGATCAAAGCGCTCGACATGGCCGCCGAGATGTCGGGCTGGGGCACGCCGCTGCCCAGGGGCACGGCGCGGGCCATCGCACTCGAGGAACGAGGCGCGGAAGCCGAGGGCCTGGCCACCATCAGCGCCATGGTGCACACCGTGTCCGTCAGCCGCGCAGGCAAGGTCCGTCTGGAGCGGGTGGACGTCGCGCACGATACGGGCTTCGGTCTGGTCAACCCGCTGTCGGTGAAGAAGCAGATCGAAGGGCAGGTCGTCTGGTTCTACAACGACGCCATGCACCAGGCGACCACGATCGCCGACGGACATGTCGTCGAGAACAACTTCGACACGTTCCCGCTGTCGCGCATCGGCGAGAACCCCCCGGAGATCAACATTCGCTTCTTCTCGACCGGGCATTGGCTGATGGGCATGGGCCACGATCGCGCCACGTCCGTGCAGGCGGCCATCGGTGACGCGATCTACCAGATCACGGGGAAGCGCTTCCGGGATCTGCCGTACGGTAATCACGATCTCACGTGGAGCTGACGCCGTGCCGCACCTATTTGCTCAGCAGACGGACACCGGGGGCAGGTTTTACGAACGAGGCTCGACCCGCATCTACTATGAGGAGGCCGGTTCCGGCGTCCCGCTGCTGTTGCTTCCGGGCGGCGGGCTGAACGCGACGATTCGCTTCTTCACCGGCAACGCGCCTTTCAACGCGATCGATGAATTCAAGGGGGAATACCGCTGTATCACGGCGGACCTGCGCAACGCCCCCAGCGGCCAGTCGACCGGCCCTGTCGAGGTCGATCGGCCGTGGGAATCCCATGCCGACGATCAGCTCGGGCTGATGGATCATCTCGGCATCGACAAGTTCATGGTGATGGGCTTCTGCATTGGCGGCCCCTTCATCTGGAGTCTGCTGAAGCGCGCTCCGAATCGGATTAGCGCGGCGGTGCTGGCGCAGCCCGTGGGCTGGCGTCCGGAGATGCGCGACCCGAAGTACCCCGGCGTATTCTGGAGGGGCTGGGGTGCCACGCTGACCGCGAAACGGCCCGAGATCTCGCTGCAGACGACCGACCAGTTCGTCACCAGGATGTTCGAGACCGACGCCGACTTCGTGTTCACTGCGACGCGCGATTTCGTGCGACGGTGTCAGAATCCGGTCCTGATCCTGCCAGACGACGTCCCCGCACACCCGTACGCCGTCGCCATGGAATGCGCGATGCTCGCGCCGATGGCCGAAGTGAGCATCTTTCCGTGGAAAGAACCCAAGGAGCGAATTCCGCTGGCGGTGCGCCAGATTCATTCGTTCCTGCGCGCGCACCGGCCGGCGTAGGCCGTGGCGCGGGCGCGCCTACTGGCGCACGCCCGTGTCTGCCCGGCCTCCGTCGTCGGCGCCGGTCTGGGTATCACGCATGGTCGTGCCGTCGGAGAACTCGACCTTGTTGAAGCGTCCGACCGGCACGCGCGTCTTGGCTTGCCAGACGTATAGCGTGACGATGTCCCCGGGCGCCACCGTGGTTCTGGTCCAGCCGATGAGCTGGGCGGACACCGTACTGCCCATTTCCATCGTCCAGTGCTGGACGTTGCCCTGTTCGTCCTTGAAGTCCGCCTTGATGAGCGGGTGGGGATTGATCCAGATGAATTCGGTCACCACGGCGTTCTTCAACACCACGGGCTTACTCATGTCGTACGCCGCAGCGCCGTGATGCGCCAGCACCGGACCGTCGATCGAGGCGAGTCCGGCGAACACGGCCGCCATCACCAGTACTTTCGTCTTCACCGTGCGCCTCCAGTGATGCATGACTGCTAGTTGGGCCGGCGTGCCGCATCGGGGTCGCTGCCGGCCGGATCGCCCATCTCTTTCAAGTACTGCTGAACCTCCGACGGGATGCAGGTAAAGTCGTCGAGCTGCTGGTTCGGAATCCACCGGAAATGGGTTTCGCCGATCGAGAACGGCCTGGTGTAGAACTTCGGGTCGTCCATGGTGATGGTCAGCGAGAGATCGTGCTTGCTGGTGCGGTGAAAACGTTCCTGCACCTTCGCCTCGACACTGTGTGGATAGCCGCTCTTGGTGGCCCAGGTCTGCGGGGCGAGACCCGTGGTGTCCACCACGAAGGTGTAGTCGTCTTCCCATCGACCGACTGAGTATCCGTTGTACTTCGGATCGAGGGTGTCCCGACCCCTGCCGCCCACGTTGGTCGGAAGCGTCCGCCCGTCGGTCCACACCTCACGCCAGAGATCCATGTACTGGAGCAGGACAAAGGTCCGGTTCGGCAGCGTCGCGATCGTCATTCCCCGAATTTCCTGGACCATGTTCTGGGGAACACCGAACGGATCGCAGTATCGCGTATGGGGATCGTTTGTGCCGCCGGGACTGAATTTCCCAATCGGCTTGTTCCGGTCGTACAACTGCTTGCCGAGGGGCGTGAGCGACGGCTGTTCCTCGGCCTTGCTCCTGGGCGCGCCTGCGCCAGATGACGGCCCCGCCCACGTCCCGGACAGATCGCGCTTCGGTGCGGGCCCGCCGTCTCCGACGGCCCTGTCCATCGGATAGTACTTCCACGGAGACCGCGGCGGATCGCCCTGCGCGGCGGCCAGCGCCGCCAGGACCAGCACGCCCGCTACGCCTGCGATTGCGCCCGTGTACGGATGTCGCACGTCATGCCCCTCGTCAATGTGTTGCCGTCAACGCGGCAGAGTCATTATCGGATCTCGATCCCCGACGGCCTGGCGAGCGTGTCGCGATACTCGATCGCCTCTGAGGGGATGCAGAGCGTCTCGACAAACTCCTGCGCCTTCATCCAGTAGAAGTTCGCTCGCATCCACGTCCACGGCTTCGTATAGAACTTCGGATCGTCCACGGTGACCGTCAGCTGCAGGTTGTACTGGTCGGGACGCGTGTACCGCTCCTGGATGCGTGCCGAGGAACTGCGCGGATGACCGGCTTCATCCAGCCAGGGCCGCTCGTCCACGCCGGTCGTGTCGACGACCAGCGTATTGTCGTTCTCCCAGTGACCGACTGAATAGCCGTAATACCTGGACTCGGGCGCACCCCTCACGTCCACGGCCTTGGGAAGCGCTCGTCCGTCCATCCAGACTTCACGCCACACGCGCTGCTGCTCGTAGGCGATGAGGAGGCGGTTCGGCGCCGCGCCAAAGAGCATTCCTCCGCGGCTGGAGATGGCATGGGCCAGCAGGTCGCGAGGGAACCCGAGGGGGTCGCACGTAATGAACGGATCGTTTGACGAGGGCGGCTCGCCAGTGGCACTCGCCTGACTGGCGCGCTGGCCGGTGGCGGGCCCGTAGGCCTTCCGCAGTTTGAATTGCGCCTCGCCGGCCGGCGTCATCGGCGGCACCGGATCGGGCTTGTTGTTCTGCGGCCCGACCCATGCGCCCGAGAGGTCCCGCTTCGGAGCCGGTCCTGGAGGATCCGGCATCCTGGGCACGCCCTCGGACACGAACCCTTCGCCGGTGATGCGCCCGCGTTGAGCCGCGCGGCCTTCCTCAGTCGCCAGGAATGCGACCAGGGCGAACAGGATGACCATCGAAGCCGCGAAGGGGCTGCGCATGTCAGGCCTCGTTCACTTCCTGCCGGTGTCGGCGTCCGGATCGTACCGGGTCTTGCCTCCCGCATCTCCACCAAGCTGCGTATCGTGCAGCTCAGAGCCGTCGGCGAGCACGATCTTCTGCAGGCGGCCGGCCGGGTTGCCGTTCTTGGCGACGTACATCCTGACGGTGATGACGTCGCCGGGCGTTACCGACGCCTTGGTCCAGCCAATCAGCCGGAGCGCCTGCGGCGCCGCCGTCTCGACGACCATGTGCACGACGGCGCCCTTGGCATCCTTGGCGTCGAAATTGATGAGCGCGTGGGGATTGGCCCAGGCGAACTGCGTGACGGTCGCCTGTTTGAACTCGGTGATCGTGTCCTCGTAGGCCGCATTGCCATGATGCGCCAGCGCGGGGGCGCTCACCATCGTCAGAAGGCCAAGGCCCAACGCCGACGTCACGAGAAGCTTGGCTGTCATGTCGTACCTCATCACACTCGATTCATCGCGGCGGCGCCGGCCTGGCAAACCTCGCCGTGTCGATCGCCGCATTCGGTTGCACGGACACCACGTTGATCGTAAATTGACCGTCCACCCACGTCACCTGCCAGCTGAACGGAATCTTCACGTCGACGCCGGGAAGCGCGCGGTAATCGGAATAGACGATGTGCGTAGGAATGGTACCGACTGCCGTCGTGGCGTAGCGCGTCTGCCGCACCAGCAGGCCTGATGCCTTGTCGAAGTACAGCTTCACGCGCGTGCCGTCGGGCATCGATCCCTGCACCACCTGGACGGGCTGGTCGTCGATGGTGGCGGGCGGAAAATCGGCGCGCCAGTTCGTGAGCAGCTGCGCGATCTGGCCCGGGAAGAACAACTGCGCGTCGAGACGCGCCCCGCCGAGGTCGGCCCCGACCAGTGGCATCAGCGGAACCGGCGCCAGCGTGGTCGGCGCGGCGAGCCATCCCTCGCGGCCGTCGTACGTGGAGGTGGCGTCGCCGCCTGTCATGTGCACGACGGTCGCGCGGAGGTTCGGCGCCTTCGCGTAGACGTCCACCGGGACTTTGACGAAATCGGAATCGAAGCCTTCGTAGGTCCCTTTCGCGGTGACGCTCGTGAGCTTCGCCAGCGCCTGCGCGCCGCCGAGCGCCTGGAGGTACCTGTCGAGAATCTGATCCGGCGCAGCGGTCTGACGCGCCCCCGGCAGCACCTCGATTTCGTCGGGGTCGTCGGCCGGCGGCTCGCCGTATTGCGCGGCGAGACTTGGAATGACCTTCGGGCGCTGGCTGCCGCGATGGCAGGTATAGCAGGTGACCGACGGCCGTCGTCCGAAGTTGGCATCGTTGATCGTCTTCACCATCGCCATCATCTGGCGGGTTCTGTTTTTCAACGGCGTGTCGATCGCGTAGTTCGCCCAGTCGCTCGCGCTCGCGCCGCCATGACAGTCGGTGCAGTTCAAGCTGAGCGACGCCGAAAAGAAGCCCATCGTGCCCATGAATTCCTTGACGGGGATGCCGCGCAGGACGCGCACGTTCTTGAACACGTCTTCCGATAGCTGCGGCTTCTGATCGCCTGGCTGGCCGGATGGGCGGACCTGCGCGGAGACGCCGGCGGCGAGCAGCACACAGGCCGTCGCCAGTCCCAGTCCGTAGACGACGGTCCCCCGACTGAGGTTCATCTCATGTCCTTCCTGTGTGGCTGTGGTGCGCGCGCGCCGGAACTATACCTCCGGCGCCGTGGCCTGTCCAAATCACGCCCGCGCCGTTCCGGTAGCCTTGAAAGGACGTTTCGGTCAAACTAGGCCGTCACGCGGTGAAGTGGCCCCGGGGGCGTGGCCCGCGGGCGGCGTCACCGACGATGACGGGAGGACTCAGTCATGCGGATTTTCCTCTTGTGGCTGCTCGTATCCGTGTCGCTCGTCGCCCAGCAGCCGGCCGGCCGCGGCGCCGGTCCCGCGCCGACGTACAAGAACGTGAAGCTGCTGGCGGCCAACGCCGACGTCCCGTTCATCATGCGCAGCTTCAACGAAGCGCTGGGCGTGCAGTGCACGTACTGTCATATGGAAGGGGACTTTGCCGCCGAGGGCAATCCCAAGAAGGAGATGGCGCGCCGGATGATCGGCATGGTGCGCGTCATCGATACGAGCTTTCCGAGCGGCAACGGGGTGTTCCCGGAGGGGTACCACGAAGTGGACTGCCTCACGTGCCATCGCGGCAGCGTGAAGCCGGAGACCGTGGCGCCACGGAAGTACTACAACCGCGGCAACTCGCTCGGTGACGGGCCGTTCGCGCAGACGCCCGGCATCAGCCTGAAACTGCTGCCTCCGAACACTCCCGTGCACGGTCCTGATTCGCTCATGGGTGAATTCCGCGACGCCCTCAACGTGGATTGCGCCTATTGCCACGGCGGCGACAGGCCGCAGCAGACCGATGTCAACCCGCGCAAGGACCTCGCGCGCAAGATGATCATGCTGGTCCGTCAGATCAACGCGAACTTCCCGGGCACGGGCGTCTTCCCGGTGGGACCGCAGGTCGTGACCTGCTATACCTGCCACCGCGGCGACCCGCATCCCGTGAGCCTGGCCAACAGGCGGTACGACCTGCCGGCCGCCAGGCCCTGATTCCCGCGCCAGGTGTGTTGGCGCAGACACGGATGCATTCAACGAGGACGTGTATGAGTGAACGGAGATGGCAATCGCCGGTGAGCGTCACGCTGGCCCTGGGCGTGGGGCTGGCGCTCGGTGCGCTGGGCACCTGGTCGCTCGGGGCGGCTCGAGCAGCGGCCGCGGCCGGTCTCGGACAGGGTCAGGCGCCGGCGGCCCTGCCGCAGGGCGCGCTCGCGTCCAACACCAACGTGATCTCGTCCGCCTACGAGCCCGTTGATGGAAAGGGCGGAGAAGAGGTCAGCGGGCCCTACCAGGTCGTCAAGGGCTGGCCCCAGCCGGTCGTCGAGGGCTGGACGATCAACGCCGAGACGATGTACGCCGAGTCGCCAGACCGCATCATCGCCGTCGGACGCGGCACGCGTAAGAGCCCATGGACGACGTTCTGGGGGCCGGCCGCGTTTCGCAACCTCGGCAGGCCCGTTCCGCCCGCCGAGCAGAAGCAGCAGCGCATGATCGTCGTCTACAACCGCCAGGGCAAGGTGGTCGAGTCGTGGGATCAGTGGAGCCCGCTGCTCGTGGACGTACAACTCGTCCAGGAGAACCCGTACGATCCCGAACACCATATCTGGATTGCGACGGATGAATCCCTGGTGGAGTTGACGCGCGACGGCAAGACGCACGTCAAGACGATCGACGTGAAGGACATCCCTCCGGCCGAGACCCAGAACGGCAACTTCGTCGTGGAGTTCTTCGCCTTCGCGTCGAATGGTGATCTGTGGGCCGCCGGCGGCCACCGGATGGTCAGGTTTTCGAAAGACGGAAAGTTCGTGTCGGCGTTCGGGAAGGCGGGCACCGGACCCGGCGAGTTCGGCATCGTTGGAGAGGGACTGCACGGAAACGGCATTCACGGCGTCGCCATCGACTCGAACCGAAACCGGATGTACGTGGTCGATCGCGTCAATTCCCGGGTCGACATCTTCGACCTGAGCGGACGGTTCCTCGACCAGTGGCCGAACATCGTCGGCGCCTACGGCATCCGGCTGACCGCGGATGGCCGGTACGCCTGGGTCAATGACGGGTACACCCAGAAGGTCATGAAATACGACGCGCTCACCGGGAAGCTCGTCCCCGGTTCAACGTGGGGAACGATGGGCATCGCGCCGGGAGCCATCTGGGGCTTCCACTTCTTCACGACCGACAGCGAAGGCAACCTCTACGTCGGCGAGGACATGGCATACCGCATCCAGAAGTTTGTGCCCAGGAAGGACGGGAATCCCGTCCAGATCATCGGGGCTCTGATGCAGTGACGGCCGGACGGACGAGTGCCCCGAACGCGCGCGCTCAGCGGCCCTGAATCGGCGTGGGCGGGGCGTCCGGCTCGTTGTAGTTCATGAACTGATAGCGGATCTTCGTCCCGTTCTCATCGAGCCATCCGATTGACTGCTGGAAGATCGTCGGCGGGGGATACCCCCTGGGCACGGTCGCCTCGGCAATGACCAGCCTGTTCGCGTGCATGTAGATGGACGCAAAGGTACCGGACTGATCGGCGTTGTTGGTGAGCTGCACCACCATTCCTGCCACAAGGTCCGAGAAATTCGAGAGCACGCTCGTGATCTTTGCGTCTCGTTCCAGGTACTTCGACATCGCATAGACGACGGCGCTTCGTACGTCAGTCTTCCAGTAACCAAGACCGTACGCGTGAATCGCCAGATCCAGGGCGGGCAGGGCTCGTGATCGCTCCGAGAGGAGGCGCTCGATCGGGTTGTAATCGACCACGGTCACCGAGTAACGGCCGGACCCTTGCGTGCCGCTGTAGATCCGCGCCGGGAGGATGGCGCTGAACTGCGACTTCCAGGTCGTTTCCGTGATCGTCGGTTGACCCGGGAAGGTGACGGTGAAGCGATCGTCCCGGCTGGCAAACTCGGTCCATTCCTGGGCGAACGACGTCCCCGACATGGCGAGGACCAGGGCTGACGAAAGGAGCGGTAGCAGGCGCATGTATCGTTTCTCCGGCGTCGCGACCGGGTTCAGTTCCTGAACTCGACGGTCGTCTTCAATGTATTGCTGTCGATCCCGGCCGAATCAGTGACCCGTACCTGCAGATCGCATGGACCGGCGGCGGGGATGCCGCCAGCGGCTGTGCGCAGGTTGGGAAGGACGGCGCGCACGACACCGGCGCTCACCGTGCCCCTGACCGCGCCGACGAGTGGTTCGCCGCCGCATCCGGCGGTAAACCAGATATACAGTTCATCGCCAAGATCGCCGGCCGCGTCAGCGGCAGCCAGTTGCAGTGCCACCGCCGGCTGATTCGCCTGTGGCGGCACGATTCTGAGATCGGAGATCGTGGGAAGGTGAGTCGGCACCGAGATCGTTGCGGGAGCGGTACGACCCGCCCGCATCACCAGTACCAAGGAGCGATCTCCCAGAGGCGCGTCCTTCGCGACGTCGAGGCTGATCTCCCACCATCCGACGGCCTGTTCCGTCTGGCTTCCGGTCCCCTTGATGCCGGAGATCGTCACCCCGGTTGACGGTGAGATCTCGGCGGCCTGGACCGCGTCCGGGCTGACAATCGCCACGTTGACGACGGTTGTCCGACCGCGTGCCACGTGTCGCGGATAGACCGTCTCGATTCCGATTCGCGGCGACTGTGCCCCTTGTCCAAGAGCGGACCCGGCAGACAGGAGGGAGACCGTGGCTCCGACGACCGCGCGCACCCGATAGCGTTTCATGCAGCGGGCAGTATCTAGGCGGTGGCTTGCGTTGTCAACGTGACGGGCGGAGAGTATTGCCGCCCGGCAGTCCCGGGCCTACAATCCTGGGCAACCGAAATGTCCGCGTTCTCTCGTCAGGAGACGGAAATGAGATTCTTGCGAATTCTGGCAGGTCTGCTGGTGGTGATGTCCGGAGCGGCCGGAGCGGTGGGAGCGGCGTCACAGGCGTCCCGGGCCGCGCTGCCACAGGATATCCATCCCGAGACGGGCAACCGTTTTCCAGCGCTCAAGCGGGAAGCGCTCAACGACGAGGGGAAGAAACTTTACGACACGAGGGGAGTAGTGGATGCCTTCGGGCCGGGCGCGATACGGCTCTACAGCCCCCCGGTGGCCGCGGCCATGACCGGTGTGAACGACTATCTGCGGCGCAAGTCCGGTCTCGAGCCGCGCCTCGTGGAATTGGCCATCCTGGTCACGGCGCGGGAAATGGACTGCGAGTATGTGTGGACCGCGCACGAACCTGCCGCGCAGAAGGCGGGCCTGGCGCAGGCAGTCATCGACACCGTGAAATACCGCAGACCGCTGACGACGCTGGGAGACAAAGAGGCGGTCATCGTGCAGCTGGGCCGTGATGCGATCTCGAAACACAAGGTGGGCTCGGATACGTTCGCCCGCGCCGTGAAACTGTTTGGACACCAGGGCGTCGTCAATGTGGTGTCCCTGATGGGCGACTATGCGGCGACCACGATGTTGTTGAATGTGTCCGACCAGCACGTGCGTCCCAAAGACAAGTCGCTGCTGCCGATACCGTGAAGCTGGCCGGCAGGCGCAGCGATCGGCTTCGTCTCACGCCATGGGCCCGGCGCCGACCATCACGCTCCATGTCCCGGGCCCGCTGCGCGTGTACTGTGCGGGCGCGGAGCAGCTCTCGATTGCGGCGGACACCGTGCGCGCCGCGCTCGAGAACCTCGAGCGCAGCCAGTCCGCGCTGTATCGCAATGTCTGTGACGAAACGGGGACGGTGCGCCGGCACCTCAACGTGTTCGTGAACTCGGATAACGTGCGCGACCTCGACGGGGTCGACACGACGCTGGCGGCCGGGGACGTGGTCACGATCCTGCCGGCGGTCTCAGGAGGTTGACGTGGCGGATCGAGTCATGCTCACCATCGGCACGAAGAAAGGCGTGTTTGTCGCGGAGGCCGCGAAACCGAGGCGCAGCTTTGCGCTGCGCGGACCGTTCGGTCCCGGCGTCCCTGTGTATGCGACGCTGATTGACACCCGCGGCACGCCGCGCCTCTATGCCTCGAGCTGCAATCCGTTCTTCGGCATGAAGGTGCTGCGTTCGACAAACATGGGGAAGAGTTTCGAGGAGACGAAGTCGGCGCCGGCGTTTCCCAAAGAGGATGGACGCGCGCTCGCCAACATCTGGTCGCTCGAGCCCGGCCGCGGCAGGAAGGAACTGTGGTGCGGCGTCGAGCCGGCGTCGCTGTTCAGGAGCCAGGATGCCGGCGATTCGTGGGAGATGGTGCCCGGTATCAGCAACCACGAGCACGCGCGCAAGTGGCAGCCCGGCAACGGCGGGCTCTGCATGCACACGATCATTCGCGACGGCAACCGCGTGCACCTCGGCATCTCGACCGGCGGGCATTATGTGAGCGAGGACGGCGGCGGCACGTTCCGGGCGGCCAATCAGGGCGTCGGCGCCGGCTTCGCGCCCGATCCCTATCCCGAGTTCGGGCAGTGCGTGCACAAGATCGCGCGGCATGATGACGCGCCCGGCCGGCTGTACATGCAGAACCACGGCGGATGGGCCGAGTGGAGCGGGCCCGGAGGCCCCCGGCCGGACATCGGCGTGCTGCGCAGCGACGACTACGGCCACTCGTGGCGATCGATCGCCAAAGGGCTGCCGTCCGACTTCGGATTTCCGATCGTGGTCCACCCGCACGACGCCGACACGGTCTACGTCATGCCTCTTGAGCCGTCGACGCGGTCCTGTCCAGGCGGCGCGCCCGCGGTGTGGCGCAGCGAAAATGGCGGCGACTCGTGGAGCCGGCTCGCGCGCGGGCTGCCGAAAAAGCAGAGCTACTTCACGATCCAGCGCGACGCGATGGACATCGACCGGCTCAAGACGCCCGCGCTCTACTTCGGCACAACCACCGGTCAGCTCTGGATCGGGCGGGAGGGCGGTGAGAAGTGGGACTGCCTGTTCGATGCGCTGCCCCCGATCCACAACGTCAAGGTCGCGGTCGTCTGAGGCCTTCAGAAGGAGGAGTTCTCATGGTACGAAAGTCACACGTTGTCGTCGCCGTCCTGGGCCTGCTGGTGTTGACGGTCGGACCGGCTGCCGCCCAGGATGCCAGGGCGGTCCTGCAGGCGGCGTCCAAGGCGATGGGGAATCCGAAATCGGTGCAGATGACCGGCGCCGGCTGGAACGCGGCCGTCGGCCAGAGCTTCACGCAGGAAGAGGACTGGCCGCGTTTCGAGGTGACGCGGTACGTGCGGACCATCGACTTCGAGGCCGGCACGTCGCGCGAGGAGTTCACGCGCAGGCAGGGAACCTTTCCGCCGAGGGGCGGCGGCGGCACACCCCTGCAGGGCGAGCAGCAGCAGGTGCTCGTCGTCAGCGGGAACAGCGCCTGGAACGTCGTGGACGGGAAGCCGGTGCCCCAGCCGGGACAGTATCTCGCCGGGGTGCCGATTGCGGAGTTCCGGCAGCTCGATATCCTGCTGACACCGCACGGATTCCTCCGGGCGGCGATGACCGCAAAGGACGCCACGGCCATCTCGCTCACACTCGGGTCGCCGACGGGCGAAGTGACGCCAAACGGGAAGGCGACGCTCGTCTCGTTCACGGTGATGGGGAAGTACAAGGTCGTCGGAACGTTCGACGATCAGAACCTGCTCGCGCTCGTGCACACGTGGGTTCCGAACCCTGTCTACGGGGACATGCTGTACGAGCTGCGCTATCTCAACTACAAGGACTTCGGTGGCGTCAAGTTCCCCACGGTGCTCCACATCCACCAGGGCGACCCGCGGCTGATGGTGGCGCATAACTCCATGGAGATCACGCTGAGCAACGTCCAGCCGAACATCGCTGTTCCGGCGATCGCGGTGCCGGCGGAGGTGCAGAAGGCGACCGCGCCGCCCGAGCGTGCGGAGTCACAGAAGCTGGCGGACGGCGTCTGGCTCGTGGCCGGCGGGACGCACAACAGCCTCGCCGTGGACTTCCGCGATTTCGTGACCGTGATCGAAGCGCCGCTGAACGAAGCGCGCTCCCTCGCCGTGCTGGCGGAAGTGGGCCGGCTCATCCCCAACAAGCCGATCCGCTACGTCGTCAATACGCACCACCACTTCGATCACTCGGGCGGGCTTCGCACCTATCTCGCCCAGGGCGCGACGGTCGTGAGCCACCAGGCCAATCGTGACTTTCTCGAGGACGTGCTGTTCAGCCCCGGGGCGCGCACGATGATGCCCGACCGGTTCTCCACGTTCTATCCGTATTTCAGCGGAGGCCGGCGGCCGCTGCCGATTGAGACGGTCAACCAGAAGTACGTGATCAGCGACGGCGTGCGGACTCTCGATCTGTACCCGATGCAGGGGCTCAACCATCACGGGGGCATGCTGCTCGCCTACTTCCCGAAGGAACGGATCCTGGTGAACGCCGACCTGTACTCGCCGCCGGCGCAGGGCGCCACGCCGCCGGCGCCGAACGCCAACATGAGAAGCCTTCAGCAGAACATCCAGCGGCTGAAGCTCGATGTGGCGCAGCACGTGCCGATCCACGGGCAGCCGGGGCCGGCGGATATGTTCGTGCAGATTGTTGGCAAAGGAACAAACTAGCTCCATGAGTCGATCGCCGACAGGTCAGCGCGTGACGTAGGTACGTAACGCGCCGAGGCTGTCGATAATCAGATCGGGGCGGACCGGGCACGCGACGGGCAGACCGGTCCGCCCCGTATCAACCCAGACGCCGGTCAGGCCGAGCGTCTGTGGCTGCCCGACGTCCCATTCCAGATTGTCGCCAACCATCCAGGCCTGCTCCGGCGCCACGGCGAGCTCCCGCAGCGCGAGCTGGTAGATTCGCGCGTCGGGTTTGCCGAAGCCCAGCTCCCCCTCGACGAGAATCAGATCGACGAGCGGCTGCAGTCCGAAGCGCTCGATCTTCTGACGCTGCGCGCCGGCCGCGCCGTTGGTGACGAGCGCCAGCCGGCACCCGGCCTCGCGCAGCCATTTCAGCGTGCCGATCGCGTCCGGAAACAGGGCCGTCCGCTCGTCGCGACAC
>JACQZV010000039.1 GCA_016213695.1 Acidobacteriota bacterium
GCAGTTGCCGTTCTCGCCGTCCATCCGCGCGCGCAGGCGCCGGCGGGGCCCAGCGCCTTCCCGCCCGCGGAACCCGCCAGGGATCTGGAGTCGGCCCTCTACAAGGCGGCCGATGCCATCGGCATGCTCCGCGGGCCGCAGGAGCGCGACGGCGTCGTCACCTTCGAGTTCTGGGCGAGCGGATCGATCGACCTCCAGGGCCGCCCCTGCCCGCTGGCGAACTATCGGGCCAGCGTCCGCTACCCGGCCGCGGATCGCCGCGAGCGCTTCCCGGTGCCCGCCATGCGCGCCGATTTCACCTGCGCGGCCGGCGGCGGGCAGAAGCCCGAGCGGCACGTCGAAGTCGTCGCCGGCGATCTCGCCTGGAACGAGACGGAGCCGGGCGGCGCCGCCACCCCGGCGCTGCAGAGCGCACGCGAGCGGCTCCTGCAGGTCTGGACGCTGCCGCAGGGGGTCGTCAAGGCGGCGCGGCTCGCCGGCGCCCGGGCCATGCTGACCAGCGAAGGCGGCAAGCCCGTGATCACGTTCCCGCTGCCCGCGCCGCTCGAGACCGGCATGGTCAAAGCGACGCTCGACCCGGAACATTTCCTCTTCCACACGATGCCGACCGGCGTCCGGCGCTATTTCAGCCACCGGATCGAGCGCGTGGAAACGCGATGGAACAATCAGGTCACCGTGACGACATACGCCGACTACGCCGACCTGAACGCCGGCGACTACAAGAGCGACGCCCTGCTGCCGCGGCGGATCGTGTCCACGCGGAACGGCGTCACGCTGGCGGATCTGACGCTCACCATGAGCCAGACCTATAATCCGTACGTCGTGATGCCGGTGCCCGGGAACGTCCGGCAGTCGTCGGTGTCGCGGTGAGACAGGCCGTCGAGGTGTAGCAGTTCTTCGAGGAGGTCCGCAATGCGGTACGCATGTGCCCTGATACTTGGCGGTTTCGTCTGGATGGCCAGCGCGGAGGTGCACGCCCACCACGCGGTGCAGGCGGCGTTCGACCAGGACGATCACGCCACCCTGACCGGTGTGCTGACCAAGGTGCTCTGGATCAACCCGCACGTCCGCTGGTTCATGGACGTGAAGGACGCCGGCGGCAAGGTCACGACCTGGACGATTTCCGGCGCGGGCCCCGGCGGCTTCCGCGACATCGGCATCAGCGGACGCGACGTGTTCAGGGCCGGCGAAACCTACACCGCGATTGTCGCCAAGGCGCGCGACGGGTCGCCGAACGGGTACGTGCTCACCTTCGTGCTGCCCGACGGCCGGAAGATCGATCTCTGGCATCAGTACAAGTCCGAGCCCACCACCGCGGGCGCGCAGTAAGGAGGCCGACGTGCGAGCTGTCATCGGCCTCTCGGTGATCGTCGTCATGACGGCGTCGCTTGCGACGGAGGGCACCGCCGCCCAGGGGCGGCCCGCGGCTCCCGCCGCGGCGGCCGCCGTGCCGACACCGCGCACACCGGACGGCAAACCCGACCTGAGCGGACGCTGGGGCGGCGGCGGCGCGGGCGCCGGGGGCGCGGGCGGCGTCCAGGCGATCGAGCCCGGCGGCCAGGTCTTCCAGTTCGAGCATTACACCGAGTATTCGGCCGCGCTCGCCGCGGGCCGCGTCAGCCCGCAGGCCAGGATCATCGGCCGCCAGCCCAACTACCGGCACGGCAACAACCTCTACTCGGAGCGCGACGCCGGCTTCACGCAGCGGGCGTTCGGCAACCCGCCGCTCTACAAGCCGGAGTTCTGGGAGAAGGTCCACTCCCTCGACGAGAACGGGAACAAGGAGGACACGACGTTCTCCTGCTTCCCGGCGGGCGTGCCGCGTCTTGGTCCCCCGATGCGGATCGTGCAGACGCCGACAGACATCATCCTGATGTACCGGGACCGGAACATGTGGCGTGCCATCCCGACCGACGGCCGGCCGCACGATCCGGTGAACTCGCAGGATCAGACGTTCAACGGCGACGCCGTCGGCCGCTGGGAGGGCGACACGCTGGTCATCGACGTCGTCGGCTTCAACGACGTCACCTGGCTCGGCTGGCCGGGCTGGTTCCACACCAACAACATGCGCGTCGAAGAGCGGCTGCGCCGCGAGGGCAACACGCTCCACTACGAGGCCACGGTGTTCGACCCGGACGTGCTGATGGAACCCTGGACGATGGATCCCCGCGCGCTGCCGCTCAACACGGGCGGCGCGCCGTACCTTGAAGATCCACCCTGCCTCGACTTCGACCTGTCGCACATGCTGACGCGGGAACGTGGCTAGCCGCGTTCCCGAGATACGGGCCACGGAGACACGGAGACACCGAGTGAAGCTCTTCTCCGTGTTTCTATGTCTCTCCAGCGGATCTCTGCTGTGGCTGGGCGCCGCGCGCATCCAGGGAGCGCAGAATCCGCCCGCGACGCCGCAGGTGCGGATGGCCGAAGAGGTGTTCCAGAACGTCCAGGTGCTGAAAGGGATTCCCGCGGACCAGTTCCTCGACACGATGGGGATGTTCGCCTCGGCCCTGCTCTTCGACTGCGTGAGCTGCCACGCGCAGGAGATCATTTCCGACCCGAAGGGCTTCTCGATCTCGACGCCGCGCATCCAGCGCGCGCGCCAGATGATCGTGATGATGAACGGGATCAACAGGCAGTACTTCGGCGGACAGCCGCGCGTGACCTGCTTCACCTGCCACGGCGGCGGCAACCGGCCCAGGACCGAGCCGAATCTCGACCTCCAGTACAGCGAGCCGGTGGACGATCCGTACGCGATGGCGTTCTTTCCGAGCCTCTACGCCCCGCCGGTGGACGAGGTGTTCGCCAGGTTTCTGCAGTCGGCCGGCGGCGCCGGGGCGCTGGCGGGGTTCACCAGCTTCACCGCCGCGGGCACGTACGCCGGCTACGAGACCGAGCAGATGGAGGTGCCCGTCGAGGTGTACGCGAGCGCACCGAACCGGATGGCGACCGTCGCGCGGACGCAGGCCGGCGTCAACGTCCGCGTGTTCGACGGCCGCGCCGGCTGGAAACTGCAGCCCGATACGCCCGAGCCGCTGCTGCCGCTGACCGGAGGCAACCTGACGGGTGCATCCATCGAGGCGATGGTCTGGTTCCCTGCGGGGATTCAGAAGGCGTTCGGCCAGTGGCAGGTCGGCACCGCCGTCATCGGCGGCCGCGACACGATCGCGGTCCAGGGTACCAACCCGGGCCAGCCTCCAGTGCGCCTGCACTTCGACAGGGAGTCGGGCCGCCTCCTCCGCCTGCTCCACTGGACGACGACGGCGGTCGGATCGATCCCGACACGGATCGACTACGCCGACTACCGCGCGGTCGCCGGCGTGCAGATGCCGTTTCAGTGGACCCGCACGTGGACCAATAACCAGGTCGTGATTCAGCTCAAGGACGTGCGGCCCAACGTGCCGATCGACGCGGCGCGCTTCGGCCGGCCGTGATCGGCCGAAGGGGACGGCATGGGCTCTCTTCTTCGAAACGCGATCTCGGCCGTCGGGGCCGGCTTTGCCGCGCTCACCGGGCTGCTGTTCATCGCCGTGTTCCTGCTCGACCTGTTCGGGCTGCACACGAACCCGTACATCGGCATTCTGTTCTTCCTCGTCTTTCCCGCGATCTTCGGCGCCGGACTGCTGCTCGTGCCGCTCGGCGCCTGGGTCGAACGCCGACGCCGGCGCGCCGGCCGCGCGCCTTCCGACGTGCGCTGGCCGCGCATCGATCTCAACGATCCTCATCATCGCCATGTCGTGCTGGGGGTCGTCGTCCTGACGGTGGTCAACCTGCTGATCGTGTCGCTCGCGGCGTATCGCGGCGTCGAGTTCATGGATTCGGTCACGTTCTGCGGGCAGGTCTGCCACTCGGTGATGGAGCCGGAATTCACCGCCTACCAGGACAGCGCGCATTCCCGCGTCACCTGCGTGGAGTGTCACATCGGCCCCGGCGCGCCCTGGTTCGTGCGGTCGAAGCTCTCGGGCACGCGGCAGGTATTCGCGGTGCTGATGGACAGCCACGGACGGCCGATCCCCTCGCCGGTCGAGAACCTGCGCCCCGCGCGCGACACGTGCGAGCGGTGCCACTGGCCGGAGAAGTTCCACGGCGACAAGGTCAGGGAGATCCGGGAGTACGCGGAGAACGAGAAGAACACCGAGACGGTCACGACGATGCGCGTGCACGTGGGCGGCGGCAGCGAGCGTCTCGGCATTGCGACCGGCATCCACTGGCACATGAACGTCGCCAATGACATCGAGTACGTCGCGATGGACGAGGAGCGGCAGTCCATCGGCTACGTCCGGCTGCGCAACCGGCAGGGGGTGACGCGCGAGTATTTCGCGAAGGGCGTGACGCCGGATCAACTCGAAGGCCGCGAGCGGCGCCGCATGGACTGCATGGACTGCCACAACCGCCCCGCGCACCCGTTTGCGCTCTCGGCCGAGCGGGCCGTCGATGACGCCATCGCGATCGGGGAGATCGCGCGGGACCTGCCGTTTGCCAAACGCGAGGTCGTCGCCGCGATCAAGGCCGAGTACCCCGATCACGACGCCGCCTCGGCTGCGATTGCCGCGAGGCTCCGGACGTTCTACCGCACGACGTACGCGCCGGTGTACGCGTCGCGCCGGCCGGATATCGAGCGCGCCATCCGGAGGGCCGACCAGCTATACCGGCGCAACGTCTTCCCCCGGATGCGCGTCGGGTGGGGGACGTATCCCAACAACATCGGGCACATGGCGTTCCCCGGGTGCTTCCGCTGCCACGACGGCGAGCATGCCGCCCGGGACGGCCGCACCATCCAGCAGGAGTGCGACATGTGCCACGAGTTCCTCTAGGAACCCGGCTCAGAACCGATACAGCACGCGCGCGAACACGCTGTGGCCCGTGTACGGCCGGTTGCCGTAGCCGGTCACCAGGCCGCCGAGCCAGTCGATGCGCGGATCCCCCGTCTCCGGCGCGAAGCCCACCGGCCCGTTCGTGTCGATGGTGTTGAAATCGACGATGTCGAGCTTCTCGAAGTAGTAGCCGAACCCGACGCCGGTCTTCGGATTGAAGAAGTACTGGACGTCGGCGATCGCGCGGTGCCATGTGTTCTCGACGTTCGGCAGCGGGATGAACTGATTCAACGAGGCGAGCGCCGCGATGCGCGGGCCGCCGTGCGCGAACGAATTGCTCGAATCGCTGTAGTCATAGCTGAACCGGATATCCGTATTGCGGACGGCGCGCAGCAGGTCGAGATAGGCGGTGAGCGTGTTGATGTGGTCGTCGTTGTCGAGCGTCCAGTTCCGGGCGGGATCGTTCCAGCTCGGATCCGGCGGCGGGCTCGCGTTTCGCGAGAGTTGCAGCGAGCTGTACCGGTCGCGGCCGTAGTTGGCGCCGAGCGCGACGACGTCGGCCGGGTGCACGTTGAACCCGGCGTTCCAGCTGGCGACGTCCGATTCGTGCAGGCCGAACAGCTCGCCCGGCCGGCTCACGGGAAACGAGTTGTCGGCCCGGTAGCGGTCGCGCCCGCCGCCGAACTGCGTGTAGACGTCCATGTTGTCGCGCGGCATCACCGTCAGGATGACCGACGCGCGCGTCCGGTCGCGATCCGCTTCGTCGAAGTACCGCAGCGTCGGCTGCGTGCCGCCTGGCCCGAGCAGGGCCTCCTCCTCGTCGCGTCCGGTGCCGGCCTCGACGAACCCCGTGCCGCGCCGCCGCGCCGTGTCGAAGGAGGCGCGCAGCGTGACGTACTGGCTCGTGAAGGTGTCGAACGAGAGGCGCAGGATATCCTCGCCAACGTCGCTGAAGCCACGGCCGTGGCGCTCCACCGCCTCGTGGCCGTAGCCGACGCGGAAGGTCCCCCAGCTCACCGGCGTCAGCGCCACGTTCGCATCGAAGATGTGGCGCGACGTGTCGTACTGCTGCGAGATCCCCTCCTCGATCTCCTCCGGCACCGCGTCGAAGCGCACGTACTCCCGCGCGTCAAAGGCCGGCGTCTGGACGTCACGGTCGTTGTAGCGGTAGCGCACCGTGAAGCTTGCGGCGCGGAACGGCCGCGAGCTCAGGTTGATGAGCGTGTTCACCCCCTGGGCCTTGGCGTCCGCCGTCGCCCGGGGCAGCTGCGCGAGGTGCGGAAACGCCGCCAGCACGATCGGCGAGTTGATCACAGCGTTGGTCGTCCAGGGAATCAGCGACTCGTTCTGCCGCTGCTCGGTGAGCTGCGCGACGCCGTTGACCGTGGTCCGGCCTCGCATCTTGTAGAGGCCCGTGGCGCTGACCACGTTCATGGCGTTGCTCGGCGCCATCGCCTGCCGTCCCTGCGCCGGCCCGTTGCCGTTGCTGTAGCCGCTCGGGTCGAACGGCCCGGTCGGCGGCGCGAGGCCGTTGGTGAAATCGGTGAGCCGGATCGGGTTGTCCCACGTGAGGCTGTGGATGGCGTTGTTGAACCACGACCCGTCCCAGCCGAGCCGGAACATCCGGCGCGGGTTCGCCCACGTCGCGGCAAGCGAGGCGTCGTTGGTCCGCTGGTCGAGCGGCTGTGGCAGCTCGACGGCGTCGTTGAAGGCGAACGACGCGCCCCAGGGCTGCTGCCCGGCGCGCTTGGACGAGGTGAACCGCGCGTCCAGGTCCACCGCCCGCGTCGCCGCGTAGTTCAGCGCGACCCCCGTAATGTCGCGCCGATACCGCAGGTCGAACGGATTCGCAACGCTGTTGTAGATGGAACGGTTCGTCTTCGCCAGCGCAGCCTGTGCCGGCGTGCCGCACGCGGCAGGCGCGGCACCGGGCGCGCACGGCACGCCGACCGCCGTGCGGTTCTGCACGGCGGCCTGCGCGCTGTCGGGCAGCGTCAGGGTGCTGCCGTTCGTCACGTACGGCGTCCGAGTCAGGTAGCTGAAATTGAGCGGCACCGATACCCAGTCGAAGTCCACGTTGATGCGCCGGCTCATGAACGCGGCGTCGTACCGCTGATCGCGATAGCCGACGTGAAACGCGTCCGCGTTGAAGAGATAGGTGCCCGTCGTGCGATTGAGGCCGAACGTCGAATACAGCCCGTTGCGAGTGTCGCGATACCGCTCGAACCGCGCCGCGTCGCCGTCGGTCGTGGTGAAGAGGCCGCCGACATCAACCGTTCCGCTGAGGAGCGATGTCGGCACCGGCGCCGCGGCCGGGGCCTGCGGCGCCTGCGCCCATCCGGGCCGTGAGGCCAGCAGGAGCGCTGCCGTCAGTAATACGAGCCTGTTGCGCATCGCACTCCTCCTCACCTACCGCAGGAACGCCTTGCCCGACGGGGCGTTCGATCCATGAATGAGCTGATGACAGTTGGTGCACGCGCGCCCGTAAATCTTGTTCGCGTTCTGCGAGTTGTTCAGCAGGTACCCGTCGTACACCGTCGGAGGATGACGCGACGTGACGTGGCACCGCTGACAGAGGAACGGCAGCTTGCTGACCAGCAGCCGGTCGTTGTTCGAGCCATGCGGCTCGTGACAGGTCACGCAGCTCTCGCTGACCGGCGCGTGCTCCCACAGGTACGGGCCGCGCTTGTCAGCGTGGCAGCTCGTGCACGACTCGTCAACGGTCGTCCCGGCCCGGAGGAGCTTGACGTTCGTGCTGCCGTGCGGGTTATGGCACGAGGTGCACACCAGCGTCCCCTCGCGCACCGGCATGTGACTGAACCGGTGCTGCCGGTTCGTCACGTTGCGGTGGCACGTGCTGCAGAGCGCGATCTGGCTCCGTGCTTTCAGTTGCCCGCGCTCCGACTGGGGCGCGTGCACGCTGTGGCAGGTGATGCAGCTCAGATTGCGCTGGTCGTGCTGGCTCCCCTCCCACAGCGCGTGCTCCGCGCGGTTGTGGCACGTCGTGCAGACCGCGCTCACGTCCGCCGGCCGTATCTGCGTGAACCGGCTAATCAGCGTCGGGTCACCGCTGTCGGCGTGCGCCCTGCCGGGGCCGTGACAGCTCTCGCAGCCCTGGGCGGCGGCCGGCGTACGCTCGTTGAACGCGTGCCCGTGGCGCGTGCCCTCGAGTGATTCGTCGTGGCACGTCATGCACGTGGCGGCCCCGGCGTACCCGCCCGCCGCCTGCGCGGAGGCCACAGCGGGCGCGGGCGGGACCGGCGGCTTCGCCTGCACGCCGGGCGGCGGCGAGCCCCCGGCGGCGCCCCTCCCCGCGGCGGCCACGGCCATCGTCAGCGCAAGCACGAACGCGAGCGCCGCAGTGATGAAGGAGAACGTCTGTCGGTTCATACGGCCTCACCGTGTAAGGGACGCAACGACAATCAAGACGAACAACGACACGCCGACCGCGATCGCGACGCCGCCGACGAGACGGGCGCGGCGCACCAGGCCCGGATCGGGCGGTGGCGCCAGATGCGCCTCCAGCCCGCTGGACTGCAGCACCGCGTAGTCGAGCGGCCGCTCGCGGGCATACTCGTCCTCCCGCACCACGCCCGTGAACATCGTGAGGTCCATGGGGAACTTGTGCGGCCGCATGTGGCTGTTGAAGAAGTGAATCGTGACGATGAAGCCGACGGCGAGGAGCGCCTCTTCCCCGTGGACGAGCAGCGCCACGTTGAACACCCAGCCGGGGAGAAACAGCGCGAAGAACTCCGGGAACCACAACATCAGACCCGACCCCCCAATGATGACCATGCCCCAGAAGACCGCCCAGTAATCGAACTTCTCCCAGTAGGTGTACCGGCCGAATGCAGGTTTCGGGCCGCGCCACACGAACCACCGCAGGTGCGCCCACAGATCACGGATATCCCTCGGCTGGGGCACGAGAGACCTCGGTCCCCACAGCATCCCGCCCTCGCCGCGCAGCAACCGTGAAAAAATCCGCGCCACATGAAATACGAACACCCCGATGAGCAGCGTTGCGAACGTCCGGTGAAGGATGCCGGTCACGGCAAAGCCGCCAACGATCTGCGCCATCGGCCGCGCCCAGACCGCGTCGGAGAAGAACAGCGGGAGCCCCGTCGCGGCAAGGCCGAGAAACGACACAAACAGCGCCAGATGCTGCGCGCGCTCGACTGCGCCGAACCGGCGGAGGTATCGCGGTTCAGCCACGCGGGTCTCCCTCCCCGGTCGATTCGGCCCGCTCGCGCACGAACCACAGGAGCGTGTGCGCGCCG
This sequence comes from Acidobacteriota bacterium, assembly GCA_016213695.1. GTDB lineage: Bacteria > Acidobacteriota > Vicinamibacteria > Vicinamibacterales > UBA2999 > DATCJA01. Next base: position 9,089 of record JACQZV010000039.1, read on the forward strand.
AAGAACGCAAAGACGCCCGCGAGGAGCGTGTTCATGAAGCGGGCGGCGTAGTACAGGGCCGGCAGCCGCTCACGGTCGTTCTTGTTTGCATGCGGCTGGAACGCGAGAAAGTTCTGGGTGGCTGACGGGTGGCAGGTCTGACACGTCGCGAGACGGTTCGCGGGGGCGACGGTCGAGCGGGCGTCGGCGACCGGGAAGATCTCGTGCGAGGCGTGGCAATCCACACACTTGGCGACGGGCGTAAACCCGAGCGCCGTCACCTGGCCGTGGAAGCTGTCCCGATAGGTCGCCAGCGCCTCGCGATGGCACGTGCCGCACTGCTCCACCGCTGCGAGCTGCCACTGGCTGCCGGCCGTCGGCGCCATCCGGTGCGCCGTGTGGCACGACACGCACTGTGGCGCCAGCGGATGGCCGGCCCCGAGTGCCGCGGCATGCACGCTGCCGCCGTACAACCGCCGCTGGTCCGCATGACAGGTGCCGCACGTCGCCGGGATGTTCCGCGCGTGGGCCGGGCTCGCCGGATCGGTCTTCCGGAGGATGTCGTGGCTGCGGTGGCAATCGGTGCACGTCGGTGCCACCGTCGTGCGGGTCAGCGCGATCGCATGGATGCTGTCGGCGAACAGTCCGGCCACCGCCGGACCGGGGCGTCCGCCGGCAGCCACCACGCCGCCGTGGCACTGCCCGCAGGTCCGGGCCACCTGAAGCTTGCTCGTGGGGGACTCGAATGCCGATGACGGTGCGATCTGATGCGGCGGCCCGTGGCAGGACGCGCACTGCAGCGGCCCACCGGCACCCCCTGTGGGGCCGTGCGCGCTGCGGCCGAGCCCGGCCGCCGGCTCGTCGTGGCACGTCGCGCAGGTGACCGGCGCCAGGCGCTCAGGATGCGGGAAGTCGGCCACCCGGGCGAGATCGACGTGGCAATCGATACAGCCGAGCGACCCATGGATCGACGCCGCGAACGACTCGGCGTGAACGACGACCGGACGTCCATCGGCCCGGACCATCGACGGCTCGGCATGACAGGTCAGACACACGTCGTTGGCTGGTGGAGCCGGCTGCGCGCCACACACGGAGGGCACGACGAGCGCCCCGCTCACCAGGATGCCGAGCAATCCCGCACGTCGTTGTCGCACGCAGAGACGTCGGAGGCGTCCGCTACTTCTTCGTGAAACCCTGGAGGTACGCGACGAGGGCCGCGAGTTCGTCCTTGGGAATCGCGTAAGCCTTCATGGCGGGCTTCCGGGCGGCCTTCGTTTTCGCCGTCATCTCCGGCGCGTTCACGATCCACATCCGGATCTCGTCCGCGGACAGCTTCGCGCCGACCCCGTCCAGCGGACCTTTCTGATTTCCCTTGCCCGCGATGGAGTGGCAGATCTGGCACTTCTGGGCTGCGTAGACGCTCTCGCCCTTCGCGGAGAGAGCCGCGTCCTGCCGAGCAAGCGCCGCCGCCGGCGCGAGCGCCATCATGACGACCAGGCAGATTCTCTTCATTTTTTCAGACTCTCAACGTAGGCCACCAGCGCGTCGAGCTCGTCCTTCGGCAGCGCCGCGAACGCCTTCATCGGGGGCTTGCGCTCTGATTTCGCTTTGGCCGCCATCTCGGGCGCGTTGGTGATCCACTGGCGGACCTCGGCGGCCGACAGCTTGGCGCCCACGCCGTCGAGCGGCCCCTTCTTGTTGCCCTCCCCGGCCACGGAATGGCAGATCGAGCATTTCTGAGCGGCAAAAACCTGCTGGCCCTTGTCGGCTTGCGCCTGGGCCTGCCCCGACGCAACTCCGGTAACGACGACCAGCACGGTGACGGCAAGGGCTTCGATGCGCGGGAATGTCACGAGAAGGTCCTCCCTCTGCGCCGATTGCAGGGCAAGTCCGGTGCCCAGGGGGATGGGTGCCCAGGCACGCGTATTCCGGCCTGTTTCTCGCTTCGCTGCCGTCGGGACGGCGTATGAGCGGGAAATTTTCCGCATGGCGAGGAAAAATCACCGGTCATGAAGATCGGACGCATGCGGTAGGCTTTCGAGACGATGACGTCGATGGAGAAAGGCCCTGGCCGCCGCAGCCTGCTCAACTGGCTGCTCGGGCTCTGGGGCGGCGGCGTACTCGGATCGGTCGCCTATCCCGTGGCGCGGTACCTCGCGCCGCCGGACATTCCGGAAGCCGCGACGCTCTCGGTCGGCGCCGGCAGCGCCCGCGCGCTGGCACCGAATTCAGGCCGCGTCGTGCCCTTCGGGTCCCGCCCGGCCATCGTCGTCCGGACGCCCGCCGGTGAGCTGCGCGCGTTTTCCGCCACCTGCACCCATCTCGACTGCACCGTCCAGTACCGGCCCGATCTGCAGCGGATCTGGTGCGCCTGTCACAACGGGCAGTACGACCTGAACGGGCGCAACGTCGCCGGCCCGCCGCCGCGCCCGCTCGATTCGTACGACGTGAACCTGAACGGCGACGAGATCGTGATCGTGCGGAGGTCGTGATGGGCGCGCGGGCTCGCGCGTGGCTCGAGGAGCGGGTGCCGCTCGCCGATGTCGTGGACGCGCTGAGGCACAAGCGCGTGCCCCACCATCGCTATTCAGTCTGGTACTACTTCGGCGGGATGACGCTGTTCCTCTTCGGCATCCAGGTGGGGACCGGCGCCCTGCTGCTGCTCTACTACCGCCCGAGCGCGACCGAGGCGTACGAGAGCGTCCAGTTCATCGTGACGCGCGTGCCGTTCGGCTGGCTGGTCCGCTCCATCCATGCGTGGTCATCCAACCTCATGGTGGGATGTGCCGTCGCGCACCTGTTCAGCGTGCTGTTCCTGCACGCCTACCGGCGGCCGCGCGAGCTGACGTGGGTGACGGGGCTCATTCTGCTGCTGCTGACGCTCGCATTCGGATTCACCGGCTATCTGCTGCCCTGGAACCAGATCTCGTTCTTCGCCACGCGCGTGGGCACCGACATCGCGGCGAGCGTGCCGGGCGTCGGCCACGGGCTGGTCCGCTTCCTGCGCGGCGGCAACGACGTAACCGGGGCGACGCTGACGCGGCTGTTCGGCTTTCACGTGGCGATCCTGCCGGCGATCGCGACGGCGCTGGTCGGCCTGCACCTGCTGCTCGTCCAGCGGCACGGCATGAGCGTGCCGCCGTCGGTCGAGCGCGACGCGGCCGGCAGCCCCGGCACGGTGCGGTCGATTCCGTTTCTGCCGCACTTCATCCTGCGCGACCTCTTCGCGTGGACGGCGACGCTGGCCGCGCTCGCGGCGCTCTCCACCTTTTATCCGCAGGAGCTCGGGATCAAGGCCGATCCGTTCGCGCCCGCGCCTGCCGGCATCCGTCCCGAGTGGTACTTCCTGTGGGCCTTCGAGGCGCTCAAGCACGTGCCGGCGACGATCGCGGGCATCAACGGCGAATTCGTCGCGGTCGCCGTGATGGGAACGGGCGCCGCCGCCGCCCTGGCGCTTCCGTTCCTGGTGCCGCAGACGCCGACCGGCCATCGGGTCCTCGTCTGGCTCGGAGTCGCGGCGCTCGCGTTCATGGGCGGGATGACCGCCCTCGCGCTGACGGGGGGCGCGCCATGACAGGGACAGTACGCAGGACGGGTCCCGCGCCCTTCGACATGCTCAGGGCGTCCCGAGCGGGTCGAGGGACAACGCGGACCCGCCGGGTCAGCGTGCTTGCGGCAGCCGTGTTCGTGCTGTTCGCCGTTCATGCGCGCGCCCAGACGCCCGCGGACACCGCGGCCGCCGCATTCAAAGACGACGTGCATGCAGCGGCGGGACTCACGTGCGTCGCATGCCATACGAGCGGCGTGGCGGGCGCGTATGCCGCGCCGGCGCGCACCTCCGTCGCCCCTCTCTGCGCCAGGTGCCACAGCGACGCGGCGTTCATGCGCCGCTTCGATCCGCAGGTGCGGATCGATCAGTTCCTGCAGTATCAGACCAGCACGCACGGCCGCCGCATGGCGGCCGGCGAGACGCGCGTGGCGACGTGCACCGATTGCCACAGCGCCCACGGCGTCCGGCGCGTAACCGATCCGCGGTCGCCCGTGGCGCCGCTCAACGTGACGATGACGTGCGCCCGCTGCCACGGCGATCCCGTGCGGATGAAGGCGTTCGGCCGCGAGGCCACGCCGCCGGCCGACTGGGCGGCCAGCGTGCACGCCGCAGCGCTGCTCAAGCGCGGCGACACCTCGGCCCCGACCTGCGCGGCGTGCCACGGAAGCCACGGCGCGACGCCGCCCGGCGTGACCGCCGTCGCCAACGTCTGCGCGCAGTGCCACCTGCGCGAGGCTGAGCTGTTCCGCGCCAGCCCGAAGAAAGCGATCTTCGATGCGCTCGGGGAGGCCGAGTGCCTGGTCTGCCATCGCAACCACCGCATCGAGCCGCCCTCGGACGCGCGAGTGGGCCTGCAGGCGGGCGCCGTGTGCGCCGACTGCCACGACGACTCGGGCGAGAGCGCGATGACGATCAAGCAGGTGCGCCTCGACCTCGACCGCCTGTCGGCGGCGGTGTCGGACGCCGACGCGCTGCTCGCCCGCGCCGAACAGGCCGGTAGGCCCGTGGACGAGGGACGGCTCGCGCTCCAGGCGGCGCGCGAGCACCAGGTCCAGTCGCGGGCGCTCGTACACGCCTTTGCGGTCGCGCCGTTCTCGAAGACCGCCGAGGAGGGCCTCGGCGCGGCGCGGCGCGCCCGCGAGGCGGGGGACGCCGCCATGCGCGAGTGGCGTGTCCGGCGCACCGGCCTCGGCGTCGCCACGCTGCTCGTGCTCGGTTTTCTCGCGACGCTCTGGTTCACGATCCGCCGCCTTCCGGACCCGCCTCCGGGCTGAGCCACCGGAAAGAGCCGCAGGGAAGATTTGCCTTGGCGCGGGAAGATTTCCGCGCCTCCCCGTCCCGCTGCCCTCCGATTTGGGCCTCGGGCCCCGGGTCTTGGGCCTTCGGCCTTGTGACGTGTGACCTGTGACTTGGTACGACGTCTGCTCTCCCCTACCCGGGAGAGTCGACCATGTTCACTCGCATTCTTGTCCCGACCGACTTCAGCGCGCCATCCGATGGAGCGCTGGAGCATGCGCGCGGGCTCGCGGCGGCATTTGGCGGCATGGTGCATCTGCTGCATGTCCTGCCCAACGTGTTCCTCCGGCCGGTCGTCGACGACCCGCGCGGGCTCGAGACTGCGGCCGAAGAGCAGCTGGAGGAACGGCTGACGGCCGACGAGCGGCGGCGGTTCCTGGTGCTGGTGGCGCTCGCGCGGTCGGACGAGCCAGCCGACGAGATCGTCCGCTATGCCCGGATGCACGACATGGACGCGATCGTCATGGGCACGCACGGTCGCAGCGGCATGTCCCACGCGCTCATGGGCAGCATCGCCGAAAAGGTGATGCGCACCGCGCCCTGTCCGGTGCTGACGGCACGCGCCGCGGGCAGCGGCGCGGGACGCGGATTCAAGCACGTGCTGGTGCCGACCGACTTCAGCGAGCATTCCGATGCGGCGCTCGACTGCGCGCGCCACGTCGCCGCGCGCTTCGGCGCCTCGCTGCACCTGCTGCACGTGCTGGACGACCGCGTCATCAGCGGCAGCGCGGGATCGGAGCTGGTCGTCGCCGAGTCATCCGAGGTGCGCGCGGCGCGGGCGACCGATGTTGAGGAGCGGCTGGCGGATCGCCTCGACGAGGGCGACCGCATCACGTTGCGCGCGACGACCGGCGTGCTGTTCGGCGCGCCGGCGCCGAGCATCGCCAGCTACGCCGCCGGCTACGGGTTCGACCTCATCGTGATGGGGACGCACGGCCGGACCGGCCTCGCGCACCTGCTGATGGGGAGCGTCGCCGAGCACGTCGTCCGCAGCGCGACGTGCCCGGTGATCACCGTGAAGCATGCGCCCGTGCGCGCCGAGGCGCGGCTGCCCACGCCGGCGCGCGCGATCGCGTGAACCGCTGAACCACGACGGTGGTCGGGTGCTCGGGTGCTCGGGTGCTCGGGTGCTCAGGTGCTCAGGTGCTCGGGTGCTCGGGTGCTCGGGTGCTCGGGTGCTCGGGTGCTCAGGTGCTCGGGTTCCGGTTCGCCGGGGTTCACGCGGCGGCAGTCGAACCCGTGAACCACCTGTGAACCTAAGAACGAATGAACCCTGGTGAACCGGAACCCGAGCACCTGAGCACCCGAGCACCTGTGAACCCCGAAACTCCTTCTCAGCGGAGCACCTCCGCCAGCGCCCGGCGGGCGGCGAAATATCCGCACATGCCGTGCACGCCGACCCCGGGCGGCGTCGCCGCTGAACACATGTACAGCCCGCGGACCGGCGTCGAATAGGTACGCCAGGTCGGCCGCATGAAGAGCTGCGGCAGGTCGCTCGCCCCGCTGCCGATGTCGCCGCCGACGTAGTTCGCGTTGCGCCGCTCGAGGTCGGCGGGGCCCATCACGGCGCGCGCCAGCACGCGGTCGCGGAACCCGGGCGCGAACCGCTCGATCTGGCGTTCCAGGCGCGGCAGCATGTCGGCCCCCGATCCACGCGGCACGTGGCAGTAGGTCCAGGCGACGTGGCGCCCCGCGGGCGCGCGCGTCTCATCAAAAAGCGTCGGCTGCGCCAGCAGCACGAAGGGACGCTCCGGGTGCCCCCCGTCCCACGCCTCGCGCTCCGCCGACGCGATGTCCCCGAGCGTGCCGCCCAGATGAACCGTCGTGGCCCTCGCCCACTCGGGGTTCCGCCAGGGAATCGGGCCGTCGAGCGCCCAGTCCACCTTGAAGGCCGCCATCCCGTACCGGTACCGCTCCAGCGCACGCCGGAAACGCGGCGGCAGCCGGTGTCCGGCAATCCGGAGAAACGGCGCCGGCGACAGGTCGCACAGGATCGCCCTGGCCTTCGGGAGATCGTCAATCGACGTCACGGTCGTGCCCGTCATGATGCGGCCGCCGAGCGAGCGCAGATACGCGGCCAGCGCGTCGGCCAGGCGCTGGGCGCCGCCGCGCGGGATCGGCCATCCCGCGACATGCGCCAGCAGGTTCAGCGCCAGCCCGACGCCCGCGGTCGGCCGCATGTCGAGCGGCAGCATGCCGTGCGCGGCCATACCGCCGAACAGGGCGCGCGCCGGCTCGCCCGTGAACAGCCGGCGCGCCAGCGGCTCGGCCGGCCGCAGCGCGCGCAGTCCGAACCGCGCCAGGGCCACCGGGTGCCGCGGCCAGCGCAGCGGCCCGAGGACCGCCTCCTCGATCTTCGGCCACGCCTCGATGAGCGGCTCGAACAGATCGCAGTACGCGCCCTCGTCGCGGCCCAGCCCGCGCGCCGTCTCCCGCACGGATCGATACACCACCGCGCCCGTCCCCTCGTCGAGCGGATGCGCGAGCATCGCGGGCGACTGGATCCACTCGAGTCCGTGCTGCGCCAGCGGCAGCGACCGGAAAAATGGCGAGGCAATGGCGAACGGATGGACGGCCGAGCAGACGTCGTGGACGAAGCCGGGGAGCGTCAGCTCCGCCGAACGGCACCCGCCGCCGACGCGGTCGGCGGCCTCGACGAGCGCCACCGTGCGGCCGGCCTGCGCGATCGCGATCGCGGCGGCAAGCCCGTTCGGGCCGGCACCGACCACCACCGCGTCGAACTCCCCCGCGACGCCGCTACCTGGGGAACGCACCGGGATACGGCATGAGGCCGGCGGCGAGCCCCTGCAGCAACTCCTGGGGCCTCATCGCCCCGCTCCGCCCCGCGGCTGGCGCTCGCCGATCGCGTAGTGCCGTGCCCAGGGCCGCGGATCGTTCGGGTCCCAGTACCCGGGGTCGCCAGGCACGCGCTCGTCCACAACGCCGTCGGGCCGCGCGTGGATGTTGCTCGACGGCCCGTTGGTGTCGGTGCACGTGCCGTAGACCATGCGGTTGCCGCCCCGGCTCGGCGTGAACCGCAGGCGCGCGTGCAACGGATAGAGGAACGCCTCCGGATCGTACAGCGTGACCTCGCCGACAATCTCGTTGCCGATCCGCTCGTACCGCTCCACCGCCGTCATCTGGTCGCTCCACTCGAAAAGCGAATGCGTGGCGTTCCACGCGCGGATCTGGTTTGTGTGGACGACAAGCTCCGCGCCGTCCCAGAAGCCGATCGACTCGCCCTGCCACTGCGGGAATTGTTTGTCCTCAGGCGTGTGGCCGCTGCCGTCGGTGTACACCCAGCGCACCTGCGTCGCCACGAGCTGGTCGGTGAGCATCAGCACCTGCGTCGGGCGGATCACGAACTGCTGCGGCGTGCGCGACAGGCCGCGGATGAAGCCGTCGGGCAGGCAGAAGGCGGCCGCCCACCAGTGGCGGCCTTCGGCCTCGGCCTTGACCTGCTGCACGTAGTACTCGCGGTACCGCGGCGTGAGCGCCGCGGCAATCGTGCTCGCCTGGACGTCGTTGCTGTCGAGCCAGGTGGCGGTACCGCTCCAGACGCCGTCCCAGTCCGGCAGCGTCGCCAGCGCGTGCTTTGTGCCGCCGTCGGCCTTCTTCAGCCACGCCTCGTAATGCTCCCGCGAGGTCGTGAACGGGTACGGACTCCGGATCCGGTACTTGTCCGCGCCGGACCCCTTCTGCCCGAACCGGTTGTCCACCTGCATGTCGGTGAGCTGGCGCGCGGTGTTGTAGAGGTAATACGCCGGGTCGGTCCAGCGCTCGCGGTCCTGCCGATAGTCGCGCGTCGTGAAGAGCGTCGTCTGCGGCGCCTGCGCGGCGAGGGCCGCCACCAGTGACAGACAGAGTACGACGGTCGCGACCGCCGCCCTCATTCGTACGTCTTCCCGTCGGCGGCCACGACGGAGGTGTAATTCCCGCCGGGCCGGCCGTCCTTGAGCGGGTTGAGCTTGACCGTGACCACGTCGCCGGGCTTGAAGGTCGAACGGAAGATGCTCCGCGCCTGCATGTTGCCGATATTGGACATCTCGACGGTCCAGGACACGACGTCGCCTTTGTCGTTCCTGACGTCGAGGTAGAGAAACACGTGCGGGTTTCTGTAGGAGTAGGCGGTCACGGTGCCGGTGAGGGTGACGTCCCGGCTCGTGTCGAACATCGCGTGGGAGTGATGGGCCGCCGCCGGCGCGACGCCGCCGGCGAGCAGAGCCGCCGCCATCCCCGCGAGGACCGTCGTTCTCACCGTCCTGCTTCCTTTCCGTCCGCCTGAAGGCGGACACTACGTACGCGGCCAACGATACACCAGCTCCAGCCGGGGCGTGTATAATCCGCCGCTATGACACGACGCATTGTGATGAGCACCCTGCTGCTGGCCGGCACGGCGGCGATCGGCGTGGCCGCGGCGCGGCAGGCCCAGCCCAAGCAGGTCATCGACATGGTGAAGCTGAAGGACAACTACTACGTCCTCACCAGCTCGACGCCCGGGGACAACGCCACGTTCAGCGGCGGCAACGTCGGGGTGTTCATCACCGGGTCCGGCGTGACGCTGGTCGATACCAAGCTCGCCGCGTGGGGCCAGACGCTGCTCGCCCGGGTGAAGGGCATCAGCAGCAAGCCGGTGACGCGGATCATCAACACGCACACCCACGGCGACCACACCGGCAACAACGACAAGTTCGGCGCCTCGGTCGAATTCGTGGCGCAGGAGAACACGAAGGCGAACATGGCGAAGATGGACGCCTTCAAGGGCGACAAGGCCCAGCTGCTCCCGAAGCAGACGTTCCGCGACCGGCTGTCGCTCGGCTCCGGCGCCGAGCGCATCGAGCTCTACTACTTCGGCGCCGGCCACACCAACGGCGACGCGTTCGTGCTCTTCCCGGCGCTCCGCGTCGTGCAGACCGGCGACCTCTTCGCGAGGAAGGACGCGCCGCGCATCGACCGGATGAACGGCGGCAGCGGCGTGCAGTACCCGCAGTCGCTGGCGAAGGCGGTGGCGGCGATCAAGGACGTCGACACCGTGGTGCCGGGGCACGCCCCGCTCATGACGCTGAAGGACCTGCAGGAGTATCAGCGCTACACGGCCGACCTGCTGGGGGCGGTGCAGACCGCGCACAAGGCGAAGAAGAGCGTGGACGAGGCGGCGGCCTCGAGCAACCTGAGCGGGAAGTATCCCGGCTACACGTCAGAGGGCCTCAAGGCCGCCGTCGAGGCCATATACGACGAACTGAACGCCGGCCGCTGATCACAGGCCACGGAGACACGGAGTCACGGAGATAAATTGGCTACCCTCCGTGTCTCCGTGACTCCGTGGCGTGTGGGGGATCTACCGCTGGAGGTGATGGTCGTCGTTCAGCAGCTTCGCGCCGTCGGTCTCGACGCACTTCGGTGATTCCTCGAGCGCGCTCGTCGAGGGGCTGACCAGGCGCGGCGGCATCACCCACGGCGCGGTCAGCACGACCGGGTCTTCCACCGTCGCCTGCCACACGAGGTCGTCGCCGTTCTTCCAGAAGCGCTCGATCACGCGCATCTGGTCGCTGTGAAAGTAGCCGTCTTCCCCGAACCAGGTGTCGTCGACGAAACTCCTGGCGTCGACCACGAACACCTTGCCGTCCCACCGGCCGACCGAGTCGCCGTAGTGCGCCGGGTTCGCGTTGGCCCGGTGCGGGCGGCCGTCGGTGGGGATGATGCGGTACGGGTCGCCGGAGATGTCCTCGTAGAAGAAGATCGTTTCCTTCGGCAGCTGCACGATCTTCCGCGGGGGCCCGATGCGCGGCGCGCCCGGCCTGCCGCAGTAGAAGACCGGATCCGTCTTGCTTTCGTGGTCGGAGAGGTCCTTGACTCTGGCCAGGTGCTCCGGCTTGTACGAGGGCGCCGGTGTGGACGGCAGCGCGCCGGGAACGGCCCTCGCGTCGCCGTGACGGGCGCTCTGGTCGATCTTCTGGATCGTCACCACGCCGTTCACTTCCTTCTTCAGGGCGGCGGGCGCGCGATCGATGGCGTAGCTCCACACCCCGCTCAGGTCGGGATGCGCCTGCTGAGCCCACGCCAGTCCCGGAATCACAACCGCCAACGCCAGGCCGCTCACGTATCGTTTCAGCATCGTCCTCACTCCCGTTACTTCGGATCCGCGCTGTTGATCAATTCCAGCGAGGTGCCGTCCGGTAATTTGATCTTCTGCATGTAGCCAAACAGGGAATGGTCCCGGGCCCGCACGCACTCGATGGTGACCGTCTGCCCGATCGCTTTCGCAAAGTCGGCGCGGGCGAGGCCGACGCTGCGATACCACGAGGGCGGATTGCTCTCGAACCTCCAGTGTTCGACGCTTCCGCCCTCGCCTTTCGCGTCCATCGTCATGACGATGTGCGGGTTGATCCAGTCGACTTTCGTGAGCGTGCCCGTGACGGAGACGCGGCCGCCCATGTCGAAAATCGCCGACGGCGAATGGTGGGCGGACAGCGGTGCGGCCGCACAGAGGACGATGGCCGCTGCGGTGACATACGCCTGTCTCATGATGGACTCCTCAACAGCAGCTTCTGCACCCGCCAGTTGGATGTCTCGGCGGCGTAGATCTCGTTTTCGGTCGGGCACGCGAGCCCGTGGGCGCCGGAGAACTGCTTGAGCAGGCGCCCCGACCGGCCGATGACGCCGAGCACCTTGCCGTCGAGCGACACCTTGAAGATGCGGCCCGGGTACGTGCTCTCGCCCACGAACATCACCTGGCTCTGGCCCGGGGGGATGCAGAGGGAGTTCGGCGCGCCGATGACGGCGGCGAGCCGGTCGCCGGCCGGCGTGTTGCCGTTGACCGCACGCGTGCGCGGATCGGGAGGCACGTCGATCGTGAACATCCGCAGGAACCGGCCTTCGGTGTCGAACACCTGGATGCGCCGGTTGCTCCGGTCGCCCACATAGATGTTGTTGTTGCGGTCGATCGCGATCGCGTGCGGCAGGCGGAACTGGCCCGGGCCGGTGCCGTGCTCGCCCCACGACTTCACCCAGTCGCCGTTCCTGTCGTACTTGGCGACGCGCGAGTTGACGTAGCCGTCGGTGATGTAGATGTTGCCGCTCGAGTCCCACGCGACGTCGGTCGGCTGGCGGAACAGGCCGTCCACGTGCGGCAGCGGCGGCTCGACGTCCTCCCACGGTCCGGTCTCGGCGTCGGCCGACTCCTTCCGGCGCCCGAACACCATCACGATCTGTCCGGCGGGATTGAACCGCACGATCATGTCCGAGCCCTTGTCGATGGCCCAGATGTTGTCGTCCTTGTCGATGCGGACGCTGTGCGCGAACGCCCAGGCGTAGAGCCCCTTGCCGACCTCGCGGACGAACTCGCCCTTCGGCCCGAATTCGAGCAGCTGCGCCGCCGCCGGCGCGTAGGCCGGGCCGCCCGCGCTGTTCGAGCGCGTAAACACGAAGACATGGCCCTTCGAGTTCACCGCCACGCCCGGCACCTCGCCGAAGTTCATCCCGGCCGGCAGCTTGACGAAGTCCGGCACCGAGTCGAACGGAATCTCCGGAACGTTCTGCTGCGCCGCCGCCGGCCAGGCAAGCAGCAGGGCCACGAGCAGCGCGAAGACGATTCTCATTAGTTAGCCCCCGTCTCGAACACCGTACGGCCTCCGACCATCGTCAGCACCGGCTTGATGTCCTTGATCTGGTCGGCCGGCACGGTCAGGTAGTCACGGTCGATCACGACGAGGTCGGCGAAGTGCCCTGCCTGGATCGAGCCGAGATCGGCCTCGCGGAAGAACAGGTACGCGTTGCTCCGGGTGTGGGCAATCAACGCCGCTTCGCGGCTCACCGGGTGCGTGTTGACGACGGTGCCGCCGATCATCTTGCCGGTGACCGCCCAGTACAGCGTCTGGAACGGGCGGTACTGGTTGACCTCGAACGCGTCGGTGCCGAGCCCCCACATGATGCCGCTGTCCTGGATCTCGCGCAGCAGAGGATACCCGAAGGCCTTGTCGCCATGCACGCGGTGCAGGAGCCCGCCCGTCACGATCTCACGCGGGTGCACGGCGAGAAACATGTTGAGCTTCTTCATCCGCTCGATCTGCGCGGGCGTGACCTGCTCCATGTGCATCAACGCCCAGCGCAACGGCTTGACCGAGAGCCCTTCCTTCTGCATCTGTTCGAGCTGCTGCAGCTTGCCCTCGATGTTCACCTCGGTCTGCGTGTGGATCATCGCCTGGATGCGCGCCTTGACGACCTCGCGCGCAAAGCGGCCCCAGGTGTTCCACGATTCCTGCGACACCGGCTCCTGCGTCGCCGCGTAGAGGTTGTCGCCGCCGCCGCCCACGAAATTCTCGCCCCAGTTCACGTGGTCCTGCCACTCGTCGCCGTCGAAGTACTTCAACGAGGGGATGGCCGCGAGCTGCTTCTCGAGCGCCCCCGCGCCGCGTCCGCCCGGCGCCGTGCGGAAGCAGAAGAACCGCATGGCCGCCCGGCCCTGGCTCTGGAACTCGCGGTGCAGCTCCTCGAAGGTGCAGTCGCCGCCGGACGCGGTCAGCCCGGCGCTGCTCAGGTCGCGCAGCATGGCCAGGCTGCTGGCGACGATCACGTCGCGCGGCAGGTTGGCGCGCTCGCCGTTCGGGGCGTCGAGGAAGTTGGCGGCGTCGCGCACCGGCCCGTTGCCGGCAGGTCCGATCACGCCGGTGGGCCGGCCGGAGCCGTCCCGCTGGATCCAGGGCTCCTTCATCGTGCCGAGCCCGATCGTCTCGATCGCCTTGCTGTTGAGGAACGTCTCGGCGCGCGAGAACTGGAGGAACACCGGGTTGTTCGGCGCGTACTTGTCGAGCTCGTCGCGCGTGAAGGGCTTCTTGTCGTCGGCAAACTGGTCGGGCGACCAGCCGCCGAGGTTGTAGACCCACTCCCCGGGCTTGAGCGACTGCGCCTTGGCGCGCAGCTTCTCGAGGGCCGCCCTGCGCGAGTCGATGTTGTCGAAGCGCAGCTCGAGCGTCCAGTACGCCCCTTCCTCCTGGAAGTGCGCGTGATTGTCGATGAAGCCGGGCACCACCGCCCGCCCGCGCAGATCGATGCGCCGGGTGCCCGGGCCGGCCAGGCGCGCGATCTCCTGACTGGTCCCGACGGCGACGATGCGATCGCCGCGGATCGCGACCGCCTGGGCGATCGAGAACTGCGCGTCGACCGTGATGATCTTGCCGTTGGTCAGGACGAGGTCGGCGGCGGGCTGCTGCGCGCCGAGCGACAGGGAAAACCCGATCACGCCGGCAACCAGCAGGACGAGGGGCAGTCGTGTCATTGGCGAATTATAGGCGGTCACGGCGCGCGGGTGTAGTATCTGCCCAATCAACCGGGAGGACACCTATGCGCCTGCGCCCGTTCCTGTTGGCGGCGTTCGTCCTCGCGCTCGCGCTGCCCGCGCCCGCCGCCGAATGGATTGAATACGTCAGCCGTGTGGACTTCTTCAGCGTGAATTTTCCCGCGCAGCCCGACGTGCGCGACATTCAATATGAAACCGAATACGGCCTCATGCTCCCGGCCCGCGTGTACAGCGCCGCCGACGGCCCGAACCGCTATTCCGTGACGGCCGTGGACTTCTCGACAGCCGAAGCGCTTCACACCGCGCGTTCGAAAGCCTGCACCGGGTATCCGGACGTCTGCGGGAATCGCACACGGGCGGATCTGCGCGGCGCCATGGACAACGCCGCGGGCCGCCTGCTCACGCGCGCCGCCAGGGTCACCGACTACGGCTACTACAACGCGGATCTGGTGGAAGGCCGCCGGCTGCAGCTCGTCAACGCCGACGGCACACAGACGTTTGCGGCCATCAACATGCACGCCAACCGCCTCTTCATCTTCGAGGGGACGGTCGCTCCAGGCTCGCCGCCGCCATCGCTCTTCCAGCAATCGGTCGGGTTCGTGGACACGGACGGCAACCGGATCCGCTACGCCGAGATCTACTCGAACGCCTACCCGGCGCCGCCGCGCACCCGATGAACGCACGGGTGGCCTCGGCCGGACTCGCCCTCCTGCTGGCCGCGCCGCTGCCGGCCGCCGCCCAGGCGCTCTACGGTCGCGGCGCGCGGAAGGAGCCGGGCGCGAGAAGCTGGGCAGTGGAGCGGGCGACACTCCCGCCGTTCGACCCGCCGCGCACGGCCGACGGCGTACCCGACCTGCGCGGCCGCTGGGCCGGCACGCCGGCCGGCGACGACATCGAGGAGCACGACTACGTCGACATCAGCAGCCCGCCCGAGGAGACCTTCATTGCGGATCCTCCCGGCGGCCGGCTGCCCTACCAGGGATGGGCGCTCGCCGCGCGCAACGCCATCCGCGCCGGCCTGGCGCGCGGCTGGCCCGGCGAGACCGGCGAGCGGCTCTACGCGGATCCGCAGACCTACTGCCTCTACACCGTACCGCGCGCGACCTACCGCGGCGGCTTCGACATCCTGCAGGGCCGGGGCTACGTCCTCATCCAGTTCAACTTCAGCCACTACTACCGCTACATCCCGACCGACGGCCGGCCGCACCGGCTCGCCGAGACCGTGAAGCTCTGGATGGGGAACTCGCGCGGCGCCTGGGACGGCAACACGCTCGTCGTCGACGTCACCAATCTCAACGCGAAGAACTGGCTCGACCAGGTCGGCAATTTCTTCAGCGACCGCGCCCATGTGGTCGAGCGCTTCGCCCTGGCGGGCGCGGGCACGATCGACTACCAGGTCACGATCGACGATCCGCAGGTGTTCACGCGGCCGTGGACGATTCGTCTGCCGCTGAGGCGCGCGGGCACGCCGGCCGCCGATCGCTACGCGGCCGAGCTGTGGGAGCACGCCTGCCACGAGGGGAACAAGGCCGGACAGGACGTGCGCGCCCTTGGCTTCAAGTGGTTTCGCGGGGTGGCTCCCCCGAAGTAGTCCGCTGGCCCATCGGTACAGGGCGGCGGTATACTCGGCGCGCCGGATTGGCAGACAGGAGGCCTTTTGTGAAACGTCTACTTCTCGTCGTGCTCGTGCTGCTGGGGGTTGCGTTCGTGTCGGCCCAGCGCGAAGGTGGAGCGGGGCCGGCGCAGGGCCAGGCCGCCGGCGGCGGCCGCGGGCCCAGCCCCGAACAGCAGGCGGCCCTCGCCAGGCAGGAGGCGCTCGAAAAGGCCACGCCGCAGCTGCAGATTACCGAAGACGTCCTGAGCCTCTCGGTGCCCGGGCACACGATCGGCGAGGCGGTCGGCGTCGCCAAGAACTCGAAGGGCCACCTGTTCGTCTTTACGCGCAGCGGCAACCTCGGCCCGGCGCGCGGCTCGACGGCCTCGCAGCTGTTCGAGTTCGATCAGAACCTCCGCTTCGTCAAGCAGTGGGGGCAGGACAATTACGCGGCGTCGTTCGCGCATACCGTCCGCGTCGACAAGTACGACAACGTCTGGATGACCGACGAGGGCTCGAACATGATCGTCAAGTTCAACCCGTCGGGCATGGTGCAGATGGTGCTCGGCCGCAAGCCCGAGGCGATCGACTTTCTCGAGCGGTATCTCGAGCGCGGCGAGCGCAGCGAGGACCGCGCCCCGGTGGGCGGGGTCGGCACGTTCAACCGGCCGACCGACGTGGCCTTCGACAGCCAGGACAACATCTACGTATCCGACGGCTACAACAACTCACGCGTCGTGAAGGTGATGAAGGACGGCGCGTGGGGCAAGGCGGTGGGCACGCGCGGCAACGGCATGAACCAGTTCAACACGGTGCACGGCATCACGACCGACGCGAAGAACAACGTCTACGTCGCCGACCGCGGCAACCGCCGGATCCAGGTCTACGACACGGACCTGAACTTCATCAAGTCGATCGCGAACGTCGGGGCGCCGTGGAGCATGTGCGTGTCGCCGGGGCCGACGCAGTACCTGTTCAGCGGCGACGGCAACGGCAAGCTGTACAAGCTCGACATGAGCGGCAATCTGGTGGGATGGGCGCAGACCAGCCGCGGCCACGGCCAGACGGGCTGCCTCATCCACGAGCTGCACTGCGAGTCGGATACGGTGGTCTACAAGGGCGACTGCTCGACCTGGACGGTCGAGAAGATCACGATCCGCGGCGGCGGCGGGTCGCCGGCGACGCGCTGACCGTCACGGACCACCACGGGCCACGGAGGTACGGAGCCACGAAGGCGTTTCCCTTCGTGGCTCCGCGTCCCGCCTACAGATAGAGGCTGAGGAGCGCCAGGTCGGATGCCTGGCCCGGCGTCAGCCACCTTCCGCTCAACGCGGCCAGCTCGTTGCGGAACGCGCCATAGGCGCCGTTCCGCAGCTTCACAACCAGCGAATTGGCGACGCCGGCGTTGCTCACCCAGCTGCGGATCAGCGCCTCGAGCGTCCCGGCGTTCACCACGACGCTCACCAGGAACGGCCCCATCGCGCTGTTGCCGGAATCATCCTCCGCCGTACATGACACCGTCGTCGTACCGATCGGGAAGATCGAGCCGGACGCCGGCACGCACGTCACCGTCACGTCCGTGTCGACGATGTCGGTGGCCGTGGCGGAGAAGGTGACGGTGGCGCCGGCTGCGCCGGTCGCCGGCGCCGTCATGTCGCCGGGCAGTATCGGGATGGGCGGACGGGTGTCCACCACGAACACGTCGAAGAACGAGTCCGCGGCGTTGCCGGCTGCGTCGGTTGCCGTGCACCTCACTTCCGTCTGACCCAGCGGGAACGACGAACCCGACGCCGGTTCGCACGCCACCGCGACCGGACCATCCACGCCATCGTTGGCCGACACGAGATAGCTGACAGCGGCGCCGCCCGGTGATGTCGCCTCCGCCGTGACCGCATCCGGCACCGCGATGTCGGGCGGCGTGGTGTCCTCGGGTTCGTCGAGATACGTGACCACGAGCGCAGGACGCCGGGTGTCGTCCGCGTCGTCTGAGGAGGTCGTGTAGTTGTAGTTGCCGTTCTCACAGGCCAGATTCGACCGGCTGTACCTCATTCCGTAGTTCGGGCGGGTGCCGTCGCGCCAGTCCTTGTAGAGTTCCGTGATGTCGAGATCCGCAAAGCCCTGGAATCCAGGGTTCCCGGCAGTGGCAAGCGTGACAGAGGCTTCGACGGTCGGAGACACCGGCGGTGCGGTGTTGTACGTGAGCGTCATCTCGTTCCATGGCGCCAGCACCGCCTGGACGACCATCGTCGAGCTTGGCGGTTCGGCCCCGTAGATGCCGCCAATCTTGGTGTACAGCAGCAGCTTCACGCTGGTCACCAGTTCGGCGGCCGGAAGGGACGACACATCGAACTGGAGGTAGCTGCGGGCCTGCCACCCGTTGCAGTTGCTGTTCCAGAGTGCCAGCACCGTATTGGCGCCCGTGTTGACGTTGGAGTGCGCAGGGTTGTCAGTCCTCCAGTCCCATGTGTCCTTGCCACCCGACGCGCCGCCCTCGTCCGACCCATCGTTGGCGCCGGGGCCTGGGCGGAATGTCACCGTGGCCGTCTGTGCGACCGCGGCGTCCGGCGTGATGCCGCCCAGGAGCAGCGCACCCACCAGCAGGCCCCGACACACGACGGTGGTTCTTTCATCAGACCATGAGCGTGGTTGTCTCGAACCCATGACGGCATCCTTCCGAAAGCGCCTGGTAAATTTCCCGTTGACCGGAGCAGCGCTTCGACCTGATCGTTATGGCGACCGACGGCCGCAACAATACGGGAAACTACGTATGCGGGAGTCTTGCCGGTGAATCGAGAACGAGCCGTGCCATCGCTGTCGGCGCGCGATTTCGAGGCGCTCTGGGCGCTGCTGCACGAACTGCACGCGGTCCTCGACGCCGAGGAGTTCGTGCGGCTCGTGCTCTCGCGGCTCCCGGCGCTGATTCCATCCGAGATCACGACGTTCGACGAGATGAGCCCGACGAGCGGCGCATCCCGTCACTGGGTCACTCCCGAGGCCTCCGTTCCACTCCGCCTCCTGCCCATCTGGGAACAGGTGATGCACGAGCACCCGGTGCTGGACTACATGCTCCGCACCGGCGACACCAGCGCGCGCACGATTTCGGACATCGTGCCCAGCACGGCATTTCGCAGATCGAAGTTCTACAACGAGTGGTACCGCAGGATTGGTGTCGAGCATGCGCTCAACACCTCGGTCGACACGTCGCGCGCCGAGGGCCTCGTGGTGGGGGTCGGCCTGCACAGGCGCACGCCAGACTTTTCGGAGCGGGACCGGACGATGCTGAACCTGCTGCGCCCGCACCTGGCCCAGGCCTATCACAACGCCCTCGTCGTCGCCGGACTCATGTCGGTGCTCGACCAGCGTCGCGAGGGCGTGATCGTGCTCGGCCGGAACGCTCAGACCCTCGTGGCGACGCCGACCGCCGTGACGTGGCTGCGGGAGTACTTCGCGCGCGACGGCCACAACGAGGGCCGGCTGCCCGGGCCGCTCCATGACTGGACGTTCAGGCAGCTCCGCGAGTTCGGCTCGAAGAACCGCCTGCCGGGGCCGCAGGAGCCACTCGTCATCGACGTGGCGCGCGGGCGCCTCATCGTGCGACTGGTCGAGACCGCCGGGGGACCGGTCCTCCACCTCACCGAGGAGCGACATTCCATTCCCCGCGAGACCCTCGAGGCGTGGCGGCTGACCGGTCGCGAAGCCGAAGTCCTGGCCTGGCTCGTCGAGGGCAAGACGAACGCGGAGATCGCCCGCATCCTCGGCGCGCGGCCGCGAACCGTCGAAAAGCACTGCGAGCGGATTTTTCAGAAGCTCGGCGTCGAGAACCGGACCGCCGCGGTCCGGCGGGCCCTGGACGGCAGGTCCGGCGTCTTCCAGCCCATGCGGCCGACCCACGCCGTCTCACGCTGACCGTCAGGGGCCATCACGGAGCCACGAAGCCACGAAGACAGGCAGTCCTGTTCTCACTCCGCGTCTCCGTGACTCCGCGGCGCGCCGGCGTCGGGCGCGATCAGCTCGTCCAGGAAAACGGCGCGTAGTGCCCGTTGTTCTTCCCGCTCGCGTCGTCCCAGGAGAGCCCGAGGGCGTGTACGTGGCTCTTCGAGGCATGGGCGACCGCCAGACGGTCCGACGCGGGA